>NZ_JBSHAQ010000050.1:0-77701 GCF_053611585.1 Streptomyces sp. NPDC054794
TGGCCCCCCGGCCCCCCCCCCCCAAACTCCCGGGGGGGGCCCCGCCCGCCCGCCCGGCCCCGCCCCACCCCGCGATCACTCCGCCTCCGCCTGCTTCGCCTTGGCGTCGATGGCGGCCAGCGACTTCCGGACCTGGTTACGGTCCGTGGTGTACCAGAAGTCGGGCAGCGACGCCTTGAGATAGCCGCCGTACCGCGCCGTGGCCAGCCGCTGATCCAGTACGGCGACGATGCCCCGGTCCCCCGTGGCGCGCACGAGCCGGCCGGCGCCCTGGGCCATGAGGAGCGCCGCATGGGTCGCGGCGACCGCCATGAAGCCGTTGCCGCCGGCGTCCTCCACCGCCTTCTGCCGTGCACTCATCAGCGGGTCGTCGGGGCGCGGGAACGGGATCTTGTCCATGACGACCAGCTGGCAGCTGGAGCCGGGGACGTCGACGCCCTGCCACAGCGACAGCGTGCCGAACAGACAGGTCTTCGGGTCCGCCGAGAAGTTCTTGATCAGCTCGCCGAGGGTCTCCTCGCCCTGGAGCAGGATCGGGAACTCGGGGATCCGGGAGCGCAGCTCCTCCGCGGCGAGCTGGGCGCCCCGCATCGAGGAGAACAGGCCCAGCGTGCGGCCGCCAGCCGACTGGATGAGCTCGGTCAGCTCGTCGAGCATGTCGGCGCGGTCGCCGTCCCGCGCGGGGCGGGACAGGTGCTTGGCGACATAGAGGATGCCCTGCTTGCGGTAGTCGAAGGGCGAACCGACGTCGACGCCCTTCCACTTCGGCAGGTCCTCGCCCTCCGTGCCCTCGGGCGCGAGGCCCAGGGACGCGCCCACTCCGTTGAAGTCGCCGCCGAGCTTGAGCGTCGCGGAGGTGAGCACGACGGAGCGATCCGCGAAGAGCTTCTCCCGCAGGAGACCCGAGACGGACATGGGCGCCACGCGCAAAGAGGCGCCGAAGCGGTCGTGGCGTTCGTACCAGACGACGTCCCACTCGGAGCCGTTCACCACGCGCTCCGCCACGTCGTGGACCGTCTCGACCGAGGCCAGCGCCTGCTTGCGCACCGCGTCCTCGTCCTGGACGGACTTGTCGCGGGTCGTGCCGAGCGCGGAGATGACGGTGCGGGCGGCGTCGCGCAGTGCCATCAGGGCGTAGGCGAGGTCCTCCGGGATCTCCTCCAGCCGCCCGGGCAGGGCCAGCTCCATCAGCCGCTCGAAGCCCTCGGCGGCGGTCTGGAGCTGGTCGGCGGCCTTCTCGTTCACCAGCTTCGCCGCGCGGCGCACCGCGCGGTTGACCTGGCCGGGCGTGAGCTCGCCGGTGGCGACGCCGGTGACGCGGGAGACCAGTTCGTGGGCCTCGTCCACGATCAGCACCTCGTGCTGCGGCAGCACCGGCGCGCCCTCGATGGCGTCGATCGCGAGCAGCGCGTGGTTGGTGACGACCACCTCGGCGAGCTTGGCGCGCTCGCGGGCCGCCTCCGCGAAGCACTCGGCGCCGTACGCGCACTTCGTGGCGCCCAGGCACTCCCGGGAGGACACCGACACCTGCGCCCACGCGCGGTCGGACACGCCCGGCGTGAGGTCGTCGCGGTCGCCGCTCTCGGTCTCGTCCGCCCAGTCGCGCAGCCGCAGCAGGTCCTGGCCCAGCTTGCTGGTGGGCGCCGCGGCCTCGAACTGGTCGAAGAGTCCCTCTTCCTCGTCCTGCGGCACTCCCTCGTGCAGCCGGTGCAGGCACAGGTAGTTCGATCTGCCCTTGAGCATCGCGAACTCGGGGCGGCGGCGCAGCAGCGGGTGCAGCGCGTCCACCGTGCGCGGCAGGTCGCGCTCCACGAGCTGGCGCTGCAGGGCGAGGGTGGCCGTCGCCACGACGACGCGCTCCCCGTGTGCGAGCGCGGGCACGAGATAGCCGAGCGACTTACCGGTGCCGGTGCCGGCCTG
Organism: Streptomyces sp. NPDC054794; assembly: GCF_053611585.1. Lineage (NCBI taxonomy): Bacteria > Bacillati > Actinomycetota > Actinomycetes > Kitasatosporales > Streptomycetaceae > Streptomyces > Streptomyces sp. NPDC054794. The sequence continues at coordinate 1,921 of NZ_JBSHAQ010000050.1, forward strand.
GACGAGCAGATGGGATCCGTCGTCGATCGCCTCGGCGACCGATTCGGCCATGGTCACCTGGCCGGGGCGCTCCGTACCGCCGACGGCTGAGACGGCGGCATGCAGGAGTTCAGGGAGGGAGGGCTTCGTCATAGCGCGACCACCCTACGACCCGGCACTGACAAACGGGCGATCAAGGCTGGGAGCAGGGGTGGGACCGGGGCTGGAATCACGGTGGGGTTCCTCGGCGTCGTCGCGCGGCCTACATCAGATGGCGCAGGGACCGGTCCCGGATCATGAGGGCGGCCCGCTTGGCGGGCAGGTCGACCTCCTCGGCGTACCGGAAACCCGCCTTCAGGAAGGCGGCCACGGAGGCGGTGTTACGGAGATCGGGCTCCGCGACGACGCGTACGCAGGCGGGGCGACGGTCGAGGACCAGGTCGGCCACGGCCCTGAGCAGGGCGGAACCCAGCCCCCGCCCGCGGTCGGCGACACCGCCGATGAGGAGGTGGACGCCGGTGTCGTGCGGGCGGGACGGGTAGTAGCGGGCCAGCGGGTCCAGGTCGGCCCGGTAGATCTCCCAGTAGCTCATCGGGGTGCCGTCCAGGATGCCGACGCACGGGACGCTGCGTCCGTCGCCGGTCAGTTGCGCCCGCAGATGGTCCTCGGTCTGGGCCCCGGAGCCGGCCAGCTCCCAGAAGGCGGCGACGGCGGGGTCGTTCATCCAGCGGCGGATGAGCGGAAGGTCGCGGTCGAGGCGGACGGGGTGCAGCTGGAACGGGCCGACGGGGGTCGCGATCGGCCCCCAGGCACGGACGCCGTCGAGCAGGTCCTCGTGCGCCGCGACGGGCCGGTCGCCCGCCGGGACCTGCACCTGGGCGGTCGGGACGTGCCACAGATCGCCCGCGTCCGGCCATCGGTCGCCCGCGCCCTGCCATTGATCGCCTGCGCCCTGGCACTGGTCGCCCGCGTCCGGCCGTCGGTCCGGTGTGTCCCGCCGTCGGTCGGCCTCGTCCGGCCATGGGTCGGCGAGGTCCCGCCCGTCGTCGGCCGGGACGAGCCGGCCCTCCGTGTCTCCCCCGTGGCCGTGCGCGTCGTACGTGTCGTACGTGTCGGGCGCCTTCCCGGCCATCAGGGCGACGAATTCGTCGGGCAGGCGCAGGTCCAGCGTGTCTTCGCAGTTCTCGCTGTCCTCGCGGGGGTCGGCGCAGCCCGGGTGAGCAGGGACAGGGCCGGCGTCGGCGCTCGCGTCGGTGGGAGGCACGGCGGGCTCCTCTCAGGAGACGGGGTGGGGCATGTTCCTCGGAAGTGAAGGACGTCGATGTCGTGCGGTTCAGGGGTGAGTCGTGCGGTTCAGCGATGCAGGGGGTTGGCGATGGTGACGTAGACGGACTGGGTGTCGACCGGGCCCACGAGTTCGTCGAGGCCGTGCAGCCGGGTGAGCAGGTTGGCCTTGCAGCGCAGGACGGGCGAGTCGAGCAGCCGGGCCGGCAGGGAGGTGCGCGGCGCGGTGGGTCCCGAGGCGACACCGGTGAGGAAGCGGCGGAAGGCGGCGAGCAGCAGCTGTTCGTCGGCGAGGCGCTGGGAGCCGAACGCGCCGATCAGGCCGAGCACGTTGTTGATGGCGAGGTAGTACGCGAAGCGTTCGTCGGTGACCTCGTCGGAGACGAAGGTGTCGCTGTGCTCGCCGATGCCGGGCAGCCGGGAGTCGAGTTCGGTGCGCCGGGACTCGCGGAAGTAGTAGCCCTGGTTGTCGCGGTAGCGGCCGCCGGCGGGCCAGCCGTCGCCGTCCAGCAGGAGCAGCGTGTTCTGCTGGTGCGCCTCCAGTGCGATACCGGCCTCGCCGTCCAGCCACAGCACGGGACGTACGACCTGTTCCAGATAGCGCAGGAACCATTCGGTGGCGACGGCTCCGAGGGGGCGCCCGGTCCGTTCGGCGAGCCGCGTGACGACCTGGGCGAGCCTGGACCGGATCGGCGCCGTCGCCCCCGGTCCGTCGTCGGCACCGGTACCGGTGGGGCCGTAGGGCCGGGGTGAGACCAGTCCGGCGATGCAGGAGACGTCGTCCGACGGGGCGAACGGGTTGTGCCGGATCATCACGTCGAGGCCGGTCACGGGCCGGCCGTCGGGACCGTCGACGGCCAGCCAGGCCGGGTCGCGGACGATGTCGAAGCCGGGGTGAGCCGCCTGCCAGGCCTTGGCCAGTCCGGCGCGCAGCAGGCGGTGCACCTCGACGCCGCGGTGGAGTTCCTTGCGGAGGTTCTCCCGACGGGAGTTGGTGATCCGCAGGCCCAGGGAGAGCTTGAGCATCGCCGGGCCGCCGGGCTGGTGGACGGTGCGTACCGAGGAGGTGGGGTGCCACGGGGAGCCGTGCGGACCGAGTTCCCGGAGGAGTCCGGCATCGAGGAGCGCCGCGGTCTCGGTGCGGAGGCGGACCTCGCGTGCCTGCCAGGGATGCAGGGGCAGGGCGGCGTGGCCGTCGGGCAGTGGAAGCCCGGCTCCGGCGAGCCGCGCCGTGAGGTGAGCGGCGGGAACGGGGCGGCCGCGTTCGGTCCAGGCCGAGTCGGTCGCGAGCAGGGACGGCGCGACGGCCATCCAGTGCAGCGGGAAGGAGCCGCGCAACTCCGGTGAGTACAGGCGGGCTTCGGCCTCGGACAGACCCTCGCGGCTCTTCGGGGTCGGGTGCAGCGGGTGCCCGAGCAGCAGCGCCTGTTCGGCGGCGAGGAAGAGGTCGGGGCCGTCGGCGGGGCGCCGGCGCCGGTCACTGATGAAGGTGACGGTACGGCGCAGGGAGTCGGCGACCCTGGCGACCAGGTCGCCCCCGTCGCCGCGCACGCCGGCCTCCCGGGCGGCCGGGCCGGAGTCGGCGCCGCCCGGCGTCTCGCGGGTGAGCAGGGCGGCGAGAGTGACCGCGTCGAGCGGTGGGGCGTCCTCGGGGGCGTCGGCGAGGCGCGGGAGCCCGAAGCGGTGCGAGCCCGTCGGGGACCAGTAGCGAACCGGCGCCGTCACAGCCGTACCGCTGGTGGGGAGGGGGATACGGAGGGTGCCGGCGTCGGGTGCGGTGAGGCCCGTCTCCCGCACCCAGCAGCGGAGGAGGCTGTCGACGGCCGCGGCCTGGGCGGCGACCTGGGGGTCGGGGTGCTCCAGGTGGTCGCCGGAGGTGTCCTGGGGGCGTGCGGCCTCCGGGGTCCGGGCCTTCTGCGCGGGTACCCACTCGGAGGCCGGCGTGGGGTTCGCACCATGGGGGGCGGGGTCGGGGTCGGGTGCGTGAGAACGGCCGTGGGGGGTGGGGACGGAGTTCAAGGGGCTGTTCCTCGGGAGCGTTCGGGGCGGCGGGCGTTCTCGGCCTTCGAGGCCGTCGGTGCCTTTGCGTGCGTTCGGACGTGGCCAGGAGCGGGGGCTCGTACCGCGATGGATCGAGACGGGGGCGAAGAATCGGCACTGCTCCCGGACCGTCGGTGCGGCCGGTGCGGGACGTCGTCCGGCGTCAGTGCCTGCGCCGCCGAGCCCGTACGGCCGTCCCGTCGCGGTGGGCCGTGGGCCTAGCCCGTGTCGCCCCGGGCCGCTGCCGCCACCGCGTCGCTGAGCCGGTCGAGCACGGCTGCCGCCTGCTCGTCGCTGATGGTCAGGGGCGGCAGGAGTCGTACGACGCTGGAGTGGCGGCCGCCGAGTTCGACGATCAGGCCGCGGCGCAGGCACTGCCGCTGGACGGCGGCGGCGAGTTCGGGTGCGGCGGGGCGAGGGGTCCGGGCGGGCTCCAACCCCGGGATCGGACCTCGCGGGACAGGCACTCCGGAGCTTGGCACTCCGGAACCCTGCGCCACGGGAAGCTCCACTCCGGGAATCTCCCCTCCGGCGGTCACCGTCCCGGGAACCGCCGCCCCGGAAATCTGCGCTTCGGGACCCCGCGCACCCGAGGAAATCCCCACCGGTTCCGCCCCCACCGGCTCAGCCCCCTCCGGATCCACCAGCTCGACGCCGATCATCAGGCCCCGCCCCCGCACATCCCCCACACACGGGAACGCCCGTGCCAGCTCACGCAGTTGGGAGAGCATCCGGGAGCCGAGCTGGGCCGCTCGTTCGGCGAGGCCGTTCTCGCGGACGTGGGCGAGGGTGGCCGTACCGGCCGCCATGGCGAGTTGGTTGCCGCGGAAGGTGCCGGCGTGGGCGCCCGGTTCCCAGACGTCGAGGTCGTCCCGGTAGACCACGACGGCGAGCGGCAGGCTACCGCCGATGGCCTTGGAGAGGACCATCACGTCGGGGGTGACGCCGCTGTGCTCCACGGCCCAGAAGGCGCCGGTGCGTCCCACTCCCGTCTGGATCTCGTCGGCGATGAGCGGGACGGACCGGTCGGCGGTGATCCGCCGCATGCGCCGCAGCCAGTCGTCGGGGGCCGGGATCACCCCGCCCTCGCCCTGGACGGGTTCGAGGATCATCCCCGCGGGCAGGGGGACGCCGGACTTGGGGTCGTCGAGGGCGGACTCGGTCCAGCGGGCGGCCAGTTCGGCACCGCGGGGGCCGCCGACACCGAAGGGGCAGCGGTAGTCCTGGGGGTAGGGAAGGCGGGCCACCCGTACGTCGCAGGCTCCGCCGGAGGCGGCCAGGGCTCCGGTGGTCATGCCGTGGTAGGCGCCGGTGAAGGCGAGGATGCCGTCGCGGCCGGTCGCGGCCCGGACGAGCTTGAACGCGGCCTCGACCGCGTCCGTGCCGGCCGGACCGCAGAACTGGACGCGGGCGCGGTCGGCGAGTCCGGGAGGGAGCGTGCGGAACAGCTCGGTGATGAAGGCGTCCTTGACGGGAGTCGCCAGGTCGAGGACGGAGAGGGGGGCGCCCGAGTCGAGGACCTTGCGGATGGCTTCCAGGACGACCGGGTGGTTGTGCCCGAGGGCGAGGGTGCCGGCCCCGGAGAGGCAGTCGAGGTAGCGGCGGCCGTCGGCGCCCTCGATGGTCAGTCCGCGCGCCCGGACGGGCACGATGGGGAGGGCGCGCGCATAGGTGCGCGCCGCCGATTCGCGCGCCGACTGGCGTCTCAGAATCCCCTCGTGCGCGGCGCGCGCTCCCCCGGGAGTCCCCCCGGTCACCGACTCGGTCACGGCCACGGCTCGCTGTCCTCCCGCTGTCCAGGGGCGTGTTGCTGCGCGGGGACCGGGCATGGGCAGCAGTCCCCCCACCGCTACAACCGCCCAAGGCTCACTGGGTTACGGGTTGTTTCGAGAACTTTCCACTCAAGTGGCCGGGATGACGGCGACCTTGACGCGCGCACCCCTTCCAGGGGACGTGAGCCGGGCGGATCGGCGTGCACGAAGCGGGCGAGTCCGCGCTCCCACCGCGCCTACGACTCGCCCGCTGCCGTACGGGACGATCACCGAGCTAGCACTGCGGTCGTTGCCCGTGGTTCGCGGCGTGCTTGCGGCGGGACTTCTTCTTCCGGCGTCGCTTCGAGGACATGGCAACCTCCGGCACCTACAGGACATCAGGAAGCATCCTGAACTCTGGTAATCCAAGATTTCACAGGGCACGGGGCGGCGCGATTCGACGCAGTATCGCAACCCGAAATCAGCTAGTGTGATAGATAATGCCCTGTTTGGGTGATCCCCTGCACCCTGAGGAGCAGGCATGCCCAGCGAATCAGCGCCGATCAGTAACGATGCCCGACGCGCTCTCGAACGAGAGCTTGCCGACCTGCACACCGAACGCACGGCGGTCGCGGCGACGCTGCACTCCGACACGGGGGTGGGCGACCGGGCCGACGAGGCGGACGAGCTGCAGCGGGTCGAAGAGCTGCAGCGCCTGGACGCCCGTATCTCGGAGCTCACCACACGGCTCCGCCGGGCGGACACGGCGAGCCCGCCGCCCACCGATCTGGTCGGTGTGGGCAGCACGGTCACCGTGCGCTTCCCCGACGGCACGGTGGAGACCTTCCAGATCGGGGAGTTGGCCGAGGAGCTGGACCCGACGCTGGTCACGGCCGACAGTCCCCTCGGTCGCGCCCTGCTCGGCCACCACGCCGGCGACACGGTGAGCTACCACGCACCGGCGGGGAACTCGACCGCGGTGGTGGTGTCCCTCGGCGATTCCCCGGGCGGCATCCGGCGACCGTAGACACACGGGCAGCGCTCGTGGACGTGCCGTACGGACAGCGTTCGCCCCCTCACTTTCCGGGAGCGGGCGGAAGGTCGTCCAGGAAGGTGAGCGTCGGCACGTGGAACAGGCATCCGGTCATGGCGACCGAGAAGTCGAGGATGCGGTCGTGCGAGGCCTGGCCGTCGCCCAGGAACATGTTCCGCAGCATCTGCTCGATCACGTCCGGGGTACGGGCGTAGCCGATGAAGAACGTGCCGAACTCGCCGTCCCCGATGGAGCCGAACGCCATGTTCTCCCGCACGATCTTGCGTTCGTTGCCGTCCTCGTCGGTGATGGTGTTGAGGGCGACATGGGAGTCGGCGGGCTTGACGTCGTCGGGGAGTTCGACGTTGTCCGCCTTCGTCCGCCCGATGACGTTCTGCTGCTCGTCCGCCTTCAGCGCGTTCCACGCCGTGAGGTCGTGCAGATACTTCTGGATGATCACGTAACTGCTCCCGCTGAAGGCGGGATCCTCGTCGCCGACGAGCACGGCCTCGGTCGCGAGGCGCCCTTCGGGGTTCTCGCTGCCGTCGACGAAGCCGAGCAGGTCGCGCTCGTCGAAGTACTTGAAGCCGTGCACCTCGTCGACGACCGTGACCGCGCCGGTCAGCCGCTGCGCGACGAGGCGGGCCAGTTCGAAGCAGAGGTCCACGCGGCGGGCCCGCACATGGAACAGGAGGTCTCCCGGCGTGGCCGGGGCCCGGTGGCGCCCACCGGCCAACGGCACGAAGGGATGCAGCTCCTGCGGGCGCGGCCCGTTGAACAGCCGGTCCCAGGCCGCCGATCCGATGCCGACGACACAGCTGAGTTCGTCGTCGGGAGAGCGGAAGGCGACCGAACGCCGCAGCCCGGAGAGGTCTTCCAGCAGATCGCGGACGGTGTCCTCGTGTCCCGGCGTGATGGTCACCACGAGGAACACGGTGGCCCTGGCCGGCGGGACGACCACAGGCTGCGACTCCACCACGAGTCGGCCTCCTCGTCAGCTGGGGACGTGACGGTCGTGCGCGGGACGACGGGTCCCTCCTGCCATCCTGCTGCGTCCCGGGGGAAACCGCGACAGCGCGTGCGCCGTGATCCGGACCGACCGGATGCCGTCGGTAACCGCCACCAGCTAGCGTGAGGCCATGCGCCATGAGGTGACCGAAGCCGATACCGCGGTGACTGTCGGTAGCGGGGATGTGCCCGTGCTGGCCACCCCGCGGCTGATCGCCTGGATGGAGGCGGCCACCGTGGCGGCCGCCGCGCCGTTCACCCCGGCGGGGCAGACGACGGTGGGTACGGCGCTCCGGGTCGAGCACGTCCGCGCCACCCGGGTCGGGGGGCGCGTGGATGTCTTCGCCGAGCCGCCGGCCGCTCCTGGCGCCGCCGGCCGCCGTCTCACGTTCCGAGTACGGGCCGTCGACGAGGCGGGGAGACTGGTCGCGCAGGGCGAGATCGACCGGGCGATCGTCGACCGGCAGCGCTTTCTCGACAGCGCCTGACCCACGACAGTCCGGGACAGCCTGGGACAGCCCGGCGACACGCCCCTCGGCGCAGCCGCCTCGTACGCCCCACATACACCACAGGCCCCACGAAGTGCAGGTCGGTCAGCCTGTAGCCGAACCGTTGCCGATCCGTCGGAAGGCGCCCACGGCGAGCGCCTAGTGTGTGATGCCGTCCCGCTCCACCAGGAGACCGGCGCGAACTGCGCACGGGTTCTGGCCGATTGCGCGGACACCGCGCCGAGTTCCTTTACAGCAGGGGGAGTCAAGACCATGCGATCCATACGGCCGTCCTTCACCGTTCGCCGAGGGAGGAGCGCGCCCCGCAGAACCTCCCCCGTGCTGGCGGCCGTCGCTCTCGCCTCGGCGTTGGCCCTGACCGCCACCGCGTGCGGCGGCGACAGCAACGACAACGCCGACGGGAAGCCGGGCGCCTCCGCGACGAGCGGGGACAACGGTGACGGGAAGATCAAGATCCCGGACGACATCAAGAAGAAGCTCAAAGAGCACGGGATCGACATCGACAAGTGGAAGAAAGGCGCCTGGAAGAACTGGGACAAGGACGACTGGCTCCGCGAGGCCGAGGATTACTTCAACCCGATGATCAAGGGGCTGTGGAACCCGGACCGGATGCGCGGGGCCAACGACCCGGACAAGGGTGTCGAGGAGAACGACATCTCCGGTGACCAGGGCGTGACCGACCCGACGCCGCAGCCGGTCCAGGCGCGTGCGGTGCGGCCGTCGTACCACGCGAACGCGGCCACCTCCGGGAAGGTGTTCTTCGACTCCCCCAAGGGCACGATGGTCTGCTCGGCGACGGTCGTGGCGGACCCGGCGCACCCGGGCAAGTCCAACCTCGTGTGGACCGCGGGCCACTGCGTGCACGCCGGCAAGAAGGGCGGCTGGTACCGCAACATCGCCTTCGTGCCGTCGTACAACGACAAGGGCATGACGAACGAGCAGGTGCAGACGGCCTCCCGGGAGCAGATCGCCCCGTACGGCGTCTGGTGGGGCGACTGGGCGCGGACCTCCCAGCAGTGGATCGAGCAGGGCGGTGAGACGGGCGGGGACGGTGCCTCGTACGACTACGCCGTGATCCATGTGACGCCGGAGCAGGGCAACGCCGGCAAGTCCCTGGAGGAGACGGTCGGTTCGGCGCTGAAGGTGAACTTCAACGCCCCGGCCGTGCCGAAGGTGCGGAGCATCACGGCGACCGGCTACCCGGCGGCGGCGCCGTTCGACGGCCAGTCGCTGTACCAGTGCGTGGACAAGCCGGGCCGGCTGGCGCTGAACGGCCTGGACCCGACGATGTACCGCATCGGCTGCACCATGACCGGCGGTTCGTCCGGCGGCGGTTGGACGGAGACCGGCTCGGACGGCAAGCCGGTGCTCGTGTCCAACACGTCCATCGGCCCGGCGACCGCGGGCTGGCTGGCGGGTCCCCGGCTGGGTGACGTGGCCAAGGGCGTGTTCGACTCCGTGAGCAAGAAGTTCGCCGGCCAGTAGCCACGCCGGCACGTCGCGGAAAGCGCGGCCGGGGCACGGGCGGCGGGGCGGGTTCACGGAAACATTCACCGACCCGCCGCCGGTCGTCCCCGATCCGACGGGCATAGTGGGGTGTCGTCAACGCTTCAACGGGGGTAATCGCAGCATGCGTTCCATACGTTCGCCCTTCACGGGCCCGCGCGGAAGGCGCACCGTCCTCGCCGCCACCGGTCTCGTCGCGGCCCTGGCGCTCACCGCCACGGCCTGTGACGGCTCCGGCGACGACAAGGCGAGCGACAAGCCCGGAGCCACCGCCTCCCAGGCGGACGGCAACGGCGGCGGCAAGGTGCAGATCCCGGCCGACATCGCGAACAAGCTCAAGGAACACGGCATCGATGTCGACAAGTGGGCGGGCGGCGGCTGGCAGAACTGGGACAAGGACAAGTGGCTCAGTGAGGCCAAGGACTTCGTCAACCCGGTGATCAAGGGCCTGTGGAAGCCGGAGCGGATGCGGTCCGCGAAGGAGGCCAACAAGACGGTCACGACGAAGGACGCCGCCGCGCAGGGCGTCAGCGACCCGGCGCCGCGCCCCGTCGGGGCCACGGCGGAGAAGACGCCGTACCACGACAACGCGGCACCTGTCGGCAAGGTCTTCTTCGACTCTCCCGAGGGCACGATGGTCTGCTCCGGCACGGTCATCAAGGACGTCAACCACCCGGGCAAGTCCAACCTCGTGTGGACCGCGGGCCACTGCGTGCACGCCGGTCAGGGCGGCGGCTGGTACCGCAACATCGCGTTCGTGCCGTCGTACAACGACCTCGGCAAGCCGGAGCAGGACCTGGCCGGCGCCTCGCAGTCGGAGGTCACCCCGTACGGCACCTGGTGGGCGGACTGGGCCTCCACCTCGAACGAGTGGATCCGGGGCGGTTCGGAAACGGGTGGTTCGGGTGCCGCGTACGACTACGCGGTGCTGCACGTGAAGCCGCAGTCCGGGGCGAAGTCCCTGGAGGAGACCGTCGGCGCCGCGCTCGACGTGGACTTCTCGGCCCCGGCCGCGCCCCAGGTCGCCAGGATGGGCGCCTGGGGCTACCCGGCGGCGCCGCCGTACAACGGCCTGAAGATGTTCAAGTGCATCGACCGGCCCGGTCGGCTGTCGATCGACCCGTCGCTGCCGACGATGTACCGCATCGGCTGCACCATGACCGGCGGCTCGTCCGGCGGCGGCTGGTTCCGGGTGGTGGACGGCAAGACCGAGCTGGTCTCGAACACCTCGATCGGCCCGGCCGACAACACCTGGCTCGCCGGCCCGCAGCTGGGCCCGAAGGCCGAGCGGCTCTACCAGAACATGAGCAAGACCTACGGCGGTCGCTGACCCCACGACGCCGAAGGCCCGCCCCCGCGGCAAGCGGGGGCGGGCCTTCGCGCGTGGTACGAGCGCTACGGACGCGGCGCGCCGGACCGCGAGGGCCGACGGACGCGGTGCGTCAGAGCGCGGGAGCCGGCACGTACGGCGCGAGGTCCGCCGCCAGCTCCTCGTGCACCCGCACCTTGAGCAGCGTGCCCTCCGCGGTGTGCTCCTCGGAGATCACCTCGCCCTCGGTGTGGGCGCGGGCGACCAGCTTGCCGTGCGTGTATGGCACCAGCGCCTCGATCTCGACGGACGGCCGCGGCAGATCGTTGTCGATCAGGGCGAGTAGCTGGTCGATGCCCCGGCCGGTGCGGGCCGAGACCGCGAGCGAGCGCTTCTCGATCCGCAGCAGCCGCTGGAGGACCAGCGGGTCGGCCGCGTCGGCCTTGTTGATCACGACGATCTCGGGTACGTCGGTGGCGCCGACGTCCCTGATCACCTCGCGCACGGCCAGCAGCTGCTCCTCCGGGTTCGGGTGCGAGCCGTCCACCACGTGCAGGATCAGGTCGGCGTCGCCGACCTCCTCCATGGTGGAGCGGAACGCCTCGACCAGGTGGTGCGGCAGGTGCCGGACGAAACCGACGGTGTCGGTCAGCGTGTACAGCCGGCCGCTCGGGGTCTCCGCGCGGCGGACGGTCGGGTCCAGGGTCGCGAACAGCGCGTTCTCGACCAGGACGCCGGCGCCGGTCAGCCGGTTGAGCAGGGAGGACTTGCCCGCGTTGGTGTAGCCCGCGATGGCGACGGACGGCACCTTGTGGCGCTTGCGTTCCTGGCGCTTGATCTCGCGGCCGGTCTTCATCTCCGCGATCTCCCGGCGCATCTTCGCCATCTTCTCGCGGATCCGCCGCCGGTCCGTCTCGATCTTGGTCTCACCGGGACCACGGGTGGCGAGGCCGCCGCCCTTGCCGCCGCCCATCTGACGGGACAGCGACTGACCCCAGCCTCGCAGCCGCGGCAGCATGTACTGCATCTGCGCGAGCGCGACCTGTGCCTTGCCCTCTCGGGACTTGGCGTGCTGGGCGAAGATGTCCAGGATGAGGGCCGTACGGTCGATGACCTTGACCTTGACGACGTCCTCAAGATGGATCAGCTGGCCGGGGCTGAGCTCACCGTCGCAGATGACGGTGTCCGCACCGGTCTCGATCACGATGTCGCGCAGCTCCTCGGCCTTGCCGGAGCCGATGTAGGTGGCCGCGTCGGGCTTGTCCCGGCGCTGGGTGACGCCGTCGAGCACGAGGGCGCCCGCGGTCTCCGCGAGGGCGGCGAGCTCCGCGAGGGAGTTCTCCGCGTCCTGCACGGTCCCCGAGGTCCAGACGCCGACGAGGACGACCCGCTCCAGCCGCAGCTGGCGGTACTCGACCTCGGTGACGTCCTCCAGCTCGGTGGAGAGGCCCGCCACGCGGCGCAGGGCCGCGCGCTCGGAGCGGTCGAACTGGTCGCCGTCCCGCTCTCCGTCGATCTCGTGGCTCCAGGCGACGTCCTCTTCCATCAGGGCATCGGCCCGAAGACCTTCGGGGTAGTCCTGCGCGAGGCGCTTGGTGTCCTGGGAAGGGGAAGAAGAGGAGGTCATTGGATCCTTACGTCGATGGGGGATGGAGATACGGCCTTCATGGTGTCCAACGTACGAGTTCCCCGGTGGATTCCCGGGCCCCGTGCCGCACCGTGCCGACCTGAAGATGGTCGCACGGTACGGCCCGTCTCGTCACCGCCTTATCCACCGGCTCCGGCCTTGCGCGCCGCGGCGCCGCCCGGCCCGGCCCTGTGCGACGCCGCCCTGTGCGGTGCGGCCTTGCCGGCGGCGCCCTTGCCCGAGGCGACCTTGCCCGCCTTGGGATGCGCTGTTTTGGGGGCCGCCGTCTGCTTCCAGTCCGGGTGGCCCGGCATCGGCGGGGTCTTCTCGCCGTAGAGCCAGCCGTGGAGGAACCCGCTCAGGTCGCGCCCGGCGAACCGGGACGCGAGCGCCACGAAGTCGGCCGTGGACGCCGTACCGTCCCGGTGCTCACGCACCCAGGCCCGCTCCAGGCGCTCGAAGGCGTCCCGGCCGATCTCCTGGCGCAGGGCGTACAGGATCAGCGCGGCGCCGTCGTAGACGTTCGGCCGGAAGATGCTGATCTTCTGGCCGGGATTGGGCGGCTTGGGCGCGGCGGGCGGGCCGCCGCTCGCACGCCACCGGTCGGAGGCGCCGTACGCCGCCTTCATGCGGTCCGCCAGCGGCTTGTGCGCCGTCTCCTCCGCGTACAGAGCCTCGTACCAGGTGGCGTGTCCCTCGTTCAGCCACAGGTCGGACCAGCTGCGCGGGCTGACGCTGTCGCCGAACCACTGGTGGGACAGCTCGTGCACCATGATCGAATCGATGTACCACTTGGGGTAGGCGGGCTCGGTGAACAGTTCCTTCTCGAAGAGGGAGAGGGTCTGCGTCTCCAGTTCGAAGCCGGTGGCGGCCTGGGCCATCAGCACGCCGTACGTCTCGAACGGGTAGGCGCCGACCTTGCTCTCCATCCAGGAGATCTGGTCGGGGGTCTTCGCGAGCCAGGGTTCGAGGACCTTGCGGTCGTCGGCGGGCACGACGTCACGGATGGGCAGGCCGTGCGGTCCGGTGCGGCGCACGACGGCGGAGCGGCCGATGGAGACCTGGGCGAGTTCGGTGGCCATGGGGTGCTGGGTGCGGTACGTCCAGGTGGTCGAGCCGCCCACCCGGTCCATGTCGGCGGGCAGCCCGTTGGCGACGGCCGTGTAGGCGCTCGGGGCGGTGATCCGGAAGGTGAACATCGCCTTGTCGGAGGGGTGGTCGTTGCACGGGAACACCAGGTGCGCCGCGTCGGCCTGGTTGGCCATGGCGAGGCCGTCGGAGGTCCGTACCCAGCCGCCGTCCCGGTCCTTGGCGGGCATCGGGTCGCTGGTGTGCCGCACGGTGATCCGGATCCAGCTGCCCATGGGAAGCGCCTTGCGCGGGGTGACGACCAGGTCCTCGCCGGCCTCGGCGAAGCCGGCGGACCTGCCGTCCACCTCGACCGACTCGACCGTGCCGTGCGCGAAGTCGAGGTTGAGGTGGTCCAGGGCGGCGGTGGTCCAGGCGTCGATGGTGGTGACGGCCTTCAGGGGCTTGTCGTTGGTGCCGAGATAGGTCAGGGACACGTCGTACGACGCGACGTCGTATCCGGGGTTGCCCAGGTAGGGGAAGAGGCGGTCGCCGACACCCAGGGGGGTGGCCGGGGCGCTCGCGGCCAGGAGGCAGACGGAGACGGCGGAGGCGAGGAGGGCGGCCTTGCGGTTGCGGGAGGTCCGGCAGGTCCGGGAGGACACCGAGGTCCTGAGGGTCGGCCGGCGGAGCCGGGTGCGCGGGGTGAGCAACATGAACCACCGCTACCAGCGCGCGCGTGCGTTGCTGCGGCGACGCGCGCCCGGCCCACCCGAACGGGTTGACCGGGCGCGTGTTCAGGAGGTGGGTGCCTGGTGCTGCGCCCGGCTCACGTCGTACACGCCGGGCACGTTCCGCATCGCCCGCATGAGGGCAGGGAGATGGGCCGCGTCGGGGAGCTGGAGGGTGTACGTGTGGCGTACGCGCTGCTGGCTCGGAGGTTCCACGGTCGCCGAGACGATCTCGGCGCCCTCCAGTGCGATCGCCTCGGTGAGGTCGGCGAGCAGATGGGGTCGGCCGAACGATTCGGCGACCAGGGTGACCCGGCATTCGGCGGTGTCTCCCCAGCGCACGCCGACCTCCGCGCGCCCCGTGCCCGTCATTCGCGCCACCGCGGCGCACTCCACGCGGTGCACGGTGACCAGTCCCCCGCGCACGGCGAAGCCGGTGATCTCGTCGGGCGGTACCGGCGTACAGCACCGGGCCAGCCGTGCACCGGAGCGGGGGCCGTCGAGCAGGACCTCGGCGCCTCGTGGGCGTCCGGTTCCGAGGGGGCCGGCCGGGTCGGCAGGGGAATCGGTCCGCCCGAGGAGTCCGTCGCCGCGAGCGAGGGCGTCGTCCGGGCCGGGAGCGTCACCGTCGGTGGGGGCGGAGTCTCGGCCGGTCCCCTCCGGATGGGCCGCCAGCCAGCGCTGGATGGCGATCCGGGCGGCGGGGGTGTGGGCGTGGTCCAGCCACTCCCTGGAGGGTTCGGAGGCCGGGTCCTGGCCCATGAGCAGCTGGACGCTGTCGCCGTCCTTGAGGACCGTACTGAGCGTCGCCAGGCGGCCGTTGACGCGGGCGCCGATGCAGGCGTGGGCGTCCTCGCCGTACTGCGCGTAGGCGGCGTCCACGCAGCTGGCGCCCTCGGGCAGACCGAGCGTGCCGCCGTCGGGCCGGAAGACGGTGATCTCGCGGTCCTGGGCGAGGTCCTCGCGCAGGGTGGACCAGAAGGTGTCGGGGTCGGGGGCGGCCCGCTGCCAGTCGAGGAGCCGGGAGAGCCAGCCGGGACGGGTGGGGTCGGCGCGCTCACCGTCGCCCGCGGACTGCTCCTCCGAAGGAGGAGCGTAGGGATTGCCCAGCGCGACGACGCCGGCCTCGGCCGCCTTGTGCATCTGGTGGGTGCGGATGAGGACTTCGGCGACCTGCCCGTCCGCGCGGGCGACGGCGGTGTGCAGCGACTGGTACAGGTTGAACTTGGGTACGGCGATGAAGTCCTTGAACTCCGAGACGACGGGGGTCATACAGGTGTGCAGTTCGCCCAGGACGCCGTAGCAGTCCGCGTCCTCGTTGACGAGCACGAGCACGCGGCCGAAGTCGGCGCCGCGCAGTTGTCCGCGCTTGCGTCCGACGCGGTGCACGGAGACGAAGTGGCGCGGTCGGATGAGGACTTCGGCCTGGATGTCGGCCTCGCGCAGGACACCCCGCACCTCCTCGGCGATGTCCGCGAGCGGGTCGTCGGGGCGGGCGGCGTTTTCGGCGATGAGCTCGCGGGTGTGCTCGTACTCCTCGGGGTGGAGGATCGCGAAGACCAGGTCCTCCAGCTCGGTCTTGAGGGCCTGGACACCCAGTCGTTCGGCGAGTGGGATGAGGACGTCGCGGGTCACCTTGGCGATGCGGGCCTGTTTCTCGGGGCGCATCACGCCGAGGGTGCGCATGTTGTGCAGCCGGTCGGCGAGTTTGATCGACATCACGCGGACGTCGCTGCCGGTGGCGACGAGCATCTTGCGGAAGGTCTCGGGCTCGGCGGCGGCGCCGTAGTCGACCTTCTCCAGCTTCGTGACCCCGTCGACGAGGTAGCGGACCTCCTCGCCGAACTCCTCGCGCACCTGATCGAGTGTCACGTCGGTGTCCTCGACGGTGTCGTGCAGCAGAGAGGCCGTCAAAGTGGTGGTCTCGGCGCCGAGTTCCGCGAGGATCAGGGTCACCGCGAGCGGGTGCGTGATGTACGGCTCGCCGCTCTTGCGCATCTGGCCGCGGTGCGAGGACTCGGCCAGGACGTAGGCCCGGCGCAGCGGTTCGAGGTCGGCGTCGGGGAAGTGGGCGCGGTGGGCCTCGGCGACATGGCCGATGGCGTCGGGCAGTCTGTCGCGCGCGGCGGAGCCGAGCAGCGCGGCCCGGCCGAGTCGGCGCAGGTCGATCCGGGGGCGGGCCTTCCTGCGGGGCGCTGTGGGCGCCACAGGACCCGGGGTCGCAGGGTTCGCCTCCGCACTCATGGGCACCTCCGGCTCGTGGACCGGCGGACGGAGCCCCTATGGCGTGCGCGGCTCAGGGATGGCGACGTTCCCCCGTCCGTGCCGGTGCTTGATGCTACCGAGCCCATCGCGCCCGACTGACCGCCTCTCGCCGAGCGTGAAACGGATCACCCATTCGAGCGATGGTTTGGAGGTTTACGAATTTGCGCCACGTGACTCGCGGGCGGCCGTGGTTTCGCACCGCCCCGGACGCCGGGACCCTCGGATCCGTACGTCCGGGACTGCCCGAACCGCGTTTCGCGTCGTCAGCGGACCGCGTTTTCCAGCCACTCGGCGTCGAACTCGCCCTCGGCGACGATCACCGCGGGTCCGGTCATCTCGATCTGGCCGTCGGGCCGCTCGGTGATGACGAGGCGTCCGCCGGGCACATCCACGGTGTATGTCGCGGGCGTACCGGTCACAGTCGGGTCGGCGCCGTCGCGGCGGGCGGTGGCCACGGCGACGGCGCAGGCGCCCGTGCCGCAGGAGCGGGTCTCGCCGGAGCCGCGCTCGTGCACACGCATCGCGACGTGGCGGGGGCCGCGGTCGACGACGAACTCGACGTTGACCCCGTCGGGGTAGGCGGCGGCCGGGCTGAAGGGCGGCGGGGTGAACAGGTCGCCGGCGTGCGCGAGGTCGTCGACGAAGGCGACCGCGTGCGGGTTGCCCATGTTCACGTTGCGGGCGGGCCAGCTGCGCTCGCCGACGCGGACCGTCACGTCCCCTTCGGGGAGGCGGGCGGCGCCCATGCCGACGGTGACGTCACCGTCCTTGGCGAGGTGCACGCTCTTCACTCCCCCGCGCGTGGCGATCGCGAGGTCCCCTTCGGCCACATGACCGGCGTGCTGGAGGTAGCGCGCGAACACACGGACTCCGTTGCCGCACATCTCGGCGACCGTGCCGTCGCCGTTGCGGTAGTCCATGAACCATTCCGCTTCGGCGGCCATCCCCGCGGCCTCCGGGTGGGCGGCGGATCGTACGACGTGCAGGACGCCGTCGCCGCCGATGCCCGCGCGGCGGTCGCACAGGGCGGCGACGGCGGCGGGCGTCAGGTCGAGCGAGTTCTCCGGGTCCGGGACGATCACGAAGTCGTTCTCGGTGCCGTGACCCTTGAGGAAGGCGATCCGCGTGCTCATTCCTCGATCGTACGGGGTCGGGTCAGCGGAGTCGGGCCACGCGCCACACCGCGAGGAACGCGATCACGGTCACGATCACGACGTAGCCGAGCACGACCCGCCAGTCGGGCCGGCGGCCGGAGCCCCGCGGGGGCAGGCCGGGCCAGGTGTAGCCCACGCGGCGGGCGGCCATCATGCCCCAGCCCGCGGCACAGGAGCAGATCAGCAGCCCCAGCATGGCGATCACGGCCCCGCTGTCGCCGAAGTCGAAGGCGAGCGGGAAGGCGAACATCAGGGAGCCGACCGCGGCCAGACCCACGATGGGCGCGAGCTGCCAGACGCGCAGCCGGCCCGGCGGGCGCAGGTCGACCTCGACCTCGGGGCCGCCCGCGAACATCTCCTCGGGCTCCGGGCCGTCGTCGGTCACGCCGCCCACCGTCTCGTCCGGCCCGTCGGGGCTCAGACGCTCCTCGCCCAGTTCCGGTTCGCCACGTTCGGTGGTGACGTGCTCGGTGTCTTGTGCGGTGTCGCGAGGGCCGGCCTCCATCGCCACGCGCCCTCCCAACTCGGACTCCACTTGGTCGATCGAAGCTCGATGATGGCATGGCGCCACAGGCCTCGATGACCGCCGGAGCATCCCGATGCCATGACGTGATCAGGCTGTGACCGGTCGTTCGACCAACGCCAGTGCGAGGTGCGGAAGTTCCGTGCGGTCCGCCGCGGCCCCACTCAACCAGTGCACGCGGGGGTCCCGTCTGAACCATGAATCCTGCCGGCGCGCGAAGCGCTTGGTGGCGCGCACGGTCTCGGTCCGTGCCTCTTCCTCGGTGCACTCCCCGGCGAGCGCCGCGAGGACCTGCTGGTAGCCGAGTGCGCGCGAGGACGTACGCCCCTCGCGCAGACCCTGCGCCTCCAGTGCGCGCACCTCGTCCACGAGACCCGCCTCCCACATCCGGTCGACCCGGCGCGCGATGCGCTCGTCGAGCTCGGGGCGGGCCACGTCGACGCCGATCTGGACGGTGTCGTAGACGGAGTCGTGGCCCGGGAGGTTGGCGGTGAAGGGCCGGCCGGTGATTTCGATCACTTCGAGGGCGCGGACGATCCGGCGGCCGTTGCTGGGCAGGATCGCCCGCCCCGCCTCGGGGTCGGCGGCGACCAGCCGCGCGTGCAGTGCCCCGGAGCCGCGCAGGGCGAGCTCCTCCTCCAGGCGCGCCCGGACCTCGGGGTCGGTGCCGGGGAACTCCAGGTTGTCGACCGCCCCCCGGACATAGAGGCCGGAGCCGCCGACCAGGATCGGCCAGCGCCCCCGGGCGAGCAGGTCGTCGATCCTGGCACGGGCCAGCTTCTGGTACTCGGCGACCGAGGCCGTGACGGTCACGTCCCAGATGTCCAGCAGGTGATGAGGGACGCCGTCGCGCTCCTCGGGCGTCAGTTTGGCCGTGCCGATGTCCATCCCTCGGTAGAGCTGCATGGAGTCGGCGTTGACGACCTCGCCGCCGAGCCGCTGGGCCAGAAAGACGCCCAGATCGGACTTTCCGGCCGCGGTGGGACCGACGACGGCGATGACGCGGGGTGCGAAGGGTGCGCTGCTCACCGCACCAGTTTCGCAAACCCCCCGACCACGCCTCGAACGGGTTACGTGACGGACCGCGTTCGGCGTCGTTGCCCGTTGCGTGGTTCCAGCCGCCCTGTTCGAGGGGCGGTGACCCGGGCGACGCAAACAGACGCACCGGGTGACGCGGGATTTCGCCCGCGCGAGTAACGTATGGAGTAGATATGAGCGTTTTTGCACGGCTTTTGAGGAAGTCGAAGGCGACGGAGGAGGCAGCCACCGCGGCGCAGGCCGGCACGGAGCCCGGCGGAACCGACGCGGCGGGTACGGCGGAGGAAGCGGCGGCGACGAAGACGCCGGACGCGGACCGGGCCGAGGGCGCCGCGGCGGAGCCGGAGGCGGACGAGGCCGGAGCCGTCGGGGACGCCGCTTCGGACGGCACCGAGATTCCCCAGCAGCAGTCGGCGGCCCAGGCCGCGGACAACGAGGCCGGTGAGGGCGCCCGCACGTGACTGTCCGACCCCGGCCGCGGCGCCCTGGCGGCGAACGAGCCCCGAATCAGGAAGGTGGACCATGAGTTTCCTGCATCAACTGAAGGACAAGCTCGCCCCGGCCAAGGACAAGATGTCGGACCTGGCGCAGCAGCACGGGGGCAAGATCCAGCACGGTCTCGACAAGGCCGCGAAGGTCGTCGACGAGAAGACCAAGGGCAAGTACAGCGACAAGATCCACACGGGGACCGACAAGGCCAAGGGCGCCATGGACCGGATCGCGCACAAGGGTGGCAGCGAGCCGGGCGACGGCTCGGCGACCCCGCCCGGGGCGCCGCCGCCGGCTTCCTGAACAACCCCTGCGGCACAGCGGTTCGGCGGACGGCCGAGGAGCACGACGGCTCCCGGCCGTCCGCCGTTTCCCGAACTCCCCGGAGTCCTGAGCGGCTTCCTAGGACCAGGCGGCGACCACGTATCCCACCCCGTACGGCGCGTCCTCGTACAGCAGTGTGCCCGTGAGGTTCGCGCCCTCGGCCGCGCCCGCGAGGACCTGCCAGGGGGCGCGTCCGGACGCCTTCAGCTCGTAGGCCAGTTCGGCGTCCAGGGCGGCCAGGGCCACCACGTCCGCCGAGCCCAGCGCCCGCGCGACCTCCGCGTCGAACGGCGCCGCCCGCTCGTCGAGGTAGCCCGGCGCCTTCAGGGTGCGGCAGGCGCTGGCGTCGCCCATCACCAGCAGCGCCACCCGCCCGGCCCGTGCGCCGATCTCCCGTCCGGCTTCGAGGCAGCGCTCGGGCGCGAGCGGTTCGCCCACGCCGAGTCCCTCGATCGGGGCGTCCGCCCAGCCGGTCTGCTCCAGCAGCCAACCGGCGACCGCCAGCGACGGCGGCAGCTCGCGCCCGGACGGCGCGCCGCCGCCCGGCCCCAGCCGCACGGAGAGGTCGACCCCGAAGCCGCGGAAGGAACCCCGGCTGCCCTGCGGATGCGGTCCGCGCCCGTTCTCGTCGGCGGGCCCGACCACCACCAGCCGGTCGGGGCGGGAGGCGGCGAGCACTCCGAGCGCGTGCGAGCACGCGGTGCGCGCGGCGTCCAGCTCGGCGGCGGCACCCGCGGCGACCTCGGGCACGAGCAGCGACGGGCAGGGGCAGACTGCTGCGGCGACAAGCATGATCGGCAGCGTAACGCCGTGCGGCGTCAGAACGTCACTACCCGGGGCGCACTTCAGTCACAGCCGCAGGCGCTGCCCATGGCGGCCGGCAGCGGCTCGGGCACGCCGATCTTCGGCAGGCCGAGCATCACACCGGCCGGCTTCGCGGCCTTCGCAGCCTTGTCCACGTTGCGCTTCTCCCACGCGTCACCCGCGCTGGTGCGGCGCACACCGAGGACGGCGCCCTCGGCGAGGAGGTGGTGCGGAGCGGCGTACGTGATCTCGACGGTGACGACGTCGCCGGGGCGTACCTCCTGCCCCGGCTTGGTGAAGTGGACCAGGCGGTTGTCGGGGGCGCGGCCGGACAGGCGGTGCGTGGCGCCGTCCTTGCGGCCCTCGCCCTCGGCGACCATCAGCTCCAGGGTGCGGCCGACCTGCTTCTTGTTCTCCTCCCAGGAGATCTCCTCCTGGAGGGCGACGAGACGCTCGTACCGCGCCTGCACGACCTCCTTCGGGATCTGGTTCTCCATGGTGGCGGCCGGGGTGCCGGGCCGCTTGGAGTACTGGAAGGTGAAGGCCTGCGTGAAGCGGGCCTCGCGGACGACGTGCAGGGTCTGCTCGAAGTCCTCCTCGGTCTCGCCCGGGAAGCCGACGATGATGTCGGTGGTGATCGCGGCGTGCGGGATGGCGGCGCGGACCTTCTCGATGATCCCGAGGTAGCGGTCCTGCCGGTAGGAGCGGCGCATCGCCTTCAGGACGGTGTCCGAGCCGGACTGCAGCGGCATGTGGAGCTGCGGCATCACGTTCGGCGTCTCGGCCATGGCGGCGATCACGTCGTCGGTGAAGTCGCGCGGGTGCGGGGAGGTGAAGCGGACGCGCTCCAGGCCCTCGATGTTCCCGCAGGCGCGCAGCAGCTTGCTGAAGGCCTCGCGGTCGCCGATGTCGGAGCCGTACGCGTTGACGTTCTGGCCGAGCAGGGTGATCTCGGAGACGCCCTCGCCTACCAGGGCCTCGATCTCGGCGAGGATGTCGCCGGTGCGGCGGTCCTTCTCCTTGCCGCGCAGCGCCGGGACGATGCAGAAGGTGCAGGTGTTGTTGCAGCCGACGGAGATCGAGACCCAGGCCGCGTACGCGCTCTCGCGCCGCGTCGGCAGCGTGGAGGGGAACGCCTCCAGGGCCTCGGCGATCTCGACCTGCGCCTCCTCCTGGACGCGGGCGCGCTCCAGCAGGACGGGCAGCTTGCCGATGTTGTGCGTGCCGAAGACGACGTCCACCCAGGGCGCCTTCTTCACGATGGTGTCGCGGTCCTTCTGCGCCAGGCAGCCGCCGACCGCGATCTGCATGCCGGGCCGGGACGCCTTCCTCGGCGCGAGGCGGCCGAGGTTGCCGTACAGCCGGTTGTCGGCGTTCTCGCGGACGGCACAGGTGTTGAAGACGACGACGTCCGCGTCCCCGTCCGAGCCCTCGGGGGCGCGTACGTAACCGGCCTCTTCGAGCAGCCCGGACAATCGCTCGGAATCGTGGACGTTCATCTGGCACCCGTAGGTGCGGATCTCGTAGCTCTTGGGTGCGTGCACGTCCACTGCGGGGCTCCGGTCGCTGCTCCTGGTCATGCGTTCAAGGGTAGGCCGTTCCGGGGACAGCCTCGTCGCGGTCCGTCGAGGAGCGGACGGCCACCGGGCGCGGGGGTGCCGGGGTGCCCGCCGTCAGATGAGGACGACCTGGTCGCCCCAGCCGTTGCGGGTCGCCTTCTCGAACCAGAGGCGGGCGGTGCCGTCGACGACGGCCGCCAGGCAGAGCCGCCAGCCGGTGCTCTCGCCCAGGCCGACCCGGCTCGCGTCGGCGGACAGCGTGAGGGTGGTCCACTCGCCGTCCCCGGTTCTCACCCGGACGCCGTCGGGCCCGGCCATGGCCACGGTGGGACCGTCCCGGTGCCCGACGGCCGCCACGTCGGCCGCCGCCCGGTCGGTCAGGCGGACCTGGGCGTCCCAGCCCAGGCCGTCGTGCTCCACGCGCTTCGGACCGCCGGACGGGAAGCCGAGCACGGCCTCCAGATCGCCCCAGCGGTTCACCGCGAGGGCCGCCCGCTCCGCTCGTCGGTCGTGGACGACCTCGCGCTTCGGTGGGGGCCCGGGCAGGCCGTGCCCCAGGCGCAGACAGGACACCGCGCTCCCGTCGTCGACGAGGACGGCGGTGCCGCCGTCCGTGTCGGGGGCCGCCGCCAGGACGCGTACGGCCGCCGCCTGTTCGACGCGGTGCCGCACGAGGTCACCGCCGTCCGCCGGGTACCGCACCGCGCACAGGGCCCCGTCGTGCGCGGCGAAGGCGACGAGCTCCCCTTCGGCGGTACGGCACACGGCGAGACCCGAGGCTCCGACCAGACCGTTGCGCCAGCCCGAGGCGTCGCCGACGTGCAGGTCGCCCGCCAGGTCGAGGGCGAAGGCGACCAGCCGTCCCGTGCCGGTGTACCGGACGGCGACCTCGTGCACTCCCCTCGGCGCCCCCTCGTCGGGAGGCAGCCGCCCCGGGCGGGAGGCGGGGCCGGGCACGCGCAGGAACTCCACCCCGGCCGCCCCGCCCGCCGCAACGACCACACCGTCCGGGCCGTCGGCGAGCAGGTCCAGGCACCGGTGCCGGGCCGGCCGGCCGCCGTCCCGGAGCAGGTCCCGCAGCCGTTCCGCCCAGGGCAGCAGTTTCCACGGGCGCCGCGTGGGATCGTCCGCCAGCGGCGCGGCGGCGTGTGCCGCGGCCGCCGCGGAGTACCCGGCGAGCCGCAGCTCGTGCTCGAACCGCTCGCCCGCCCCGCCGGGCATCTGCTCGGGAGGAACGCCGAGGAGCACTTCCCGGACCAGCATCCCGACCGCGTAGCGCTCCGCCTCGGCGGTGGTGAGGTGCAGGTTCGCCGCCTTCTCCGGGGCCACGTAGCCCGGCGTGTGGATGGGTGCGGTGCGCGTGGTGTCCACCCGGTGGAGGAAGGCGAGGTCGATGAGCTGGACCCAGCCGTCCCGCGTGACCATGACGTTCTTCGCGGAGATGTCCCCGTGCACCCAGCCACGGTCGTGCAGCCGGTCCGCGAGGGCACACAGCCGTACGAGCACGTCCGCGGCGGCGAGGGCGTCGTGGTTCCGGCCGGCCCACTGCCGCAGATTCCAGCCGTCGCACCAGCGCGTCACCAGATACGAGGAGAGCGCGTCCGCCTCCGTGCCGAGCCAGTGCGGCGAGGGACCGACTATGGCCATCGGCACGACCAGGCCCTGGATGGCCAGGCTGTTGGCGTTGGCGGCACAGTCGTCCCAACGCGCCTGCCAGGTACGCAGTTTCGCCGGATCGTCCTGGCGGGGAAGGATCTTGACCATCCAGTCGGAGGCGTCCCCGGACCGGTCTATGCGCCGGGCGCGCCACGACTGGCCCTCCCCGCCCCGGTCGACGTACTCGTCCAGGACGAACTGGTCCGGGTTCTCCCGGCTGCCGAGATGCATTCCCGGCTGCCACACGACGTCGTCCACCGGCCGTCTCACAGCCTGAAGCGGGGCTGGAGCCCGAGCTGCAGCGAGCCGGACGGGCTGCCCGCGGGCACACCGGCCGTGCCGTCGGCCGACGCGACGTCGTACGGCAGGTCGGAGTCGGCCGTACGCCCGTCGGTACGGTCTTCGCCGGGCGAACCGGCCGGGGGCAGCCCCTCCAGCTGTCCGGCCAGCGCCTCCACGAGGTCGGACAGCCGGTCGCAGCGCTCCAGGATCCATTCGTCCTCGTCGAAGGCCGTGCCGGGGGCGGTGAGACGCTGGTGCTCGTCCCTGAGCCCGGACAGGAAGCCGCGCAGACGCTGGAGTTCCGCGTCGACGTCCTTCGGCGGCGGCGTCGCTCCGCTCTGCGAGAGCAGCGCCCGGCCGACCATCCTGACGAACGCCCTGGCGTCGGACACTCCGTGCCGCCCCTCGATGCCGAGGGTCACGGCGTCCCAGAGCTGCCGCTGGTCCAGCAGCGGGGTCCGCAGCGCGGCCTGAGCGGCCTCGACACAGCGGGCGACCGCGGCGGACAGCCGTTCGCGGACGAAGTCCCGGCGCTGGGCGAAGTCCTGCGACTGCGCCGCCGTACGACCGGCCGCGAGCCGCGCCGCCCACTCGCGCAGCACCTCCGCCGTCCCCGCCGGCACACCGGACGCCGGGCGGGGGATGCGGGTCGTGGGAACGCGGCGTGACAGCCCCGCGCCGAGGCCGGAGAAGTACTCGTCCAGCACCTCGTAGCCACCGATGGCGGCGGGATCTCCGCCGCCGACCCGGACCAGCTCGGACAGCAGGGTGTGGTCCGGCCGCAGCGACTCGTGGTCCCGCACCCCGGACCGCGCGATCCAGCTCTCGTACATCGGGAGGGTGCTGATGCCGATCGCGTGCACCCGGATGTCCATGGCGGTGTGCAGGTGCTCCATCAGGCTCACCGGCTCCTGGTGGGCGTACACCACCTCACCGGCCCCCTGATCGCCCTTCGGCGCCCAGTGCGCGCCGTCGCTCACCAGGACGATGAGTTTGTCGTTGCCGGGTTTCTGGTGGCGGTAGAGGAGGTTGGCCGCCTCGTGCAGGGCGTTGCCGATGTCGGTGCCCCCGGCCTGGGCCTGCAGCAGGGCGATGGCGTGCCGGAACGCCTCCGCATCGGCCGGGGTCCCGGCATCGACCTCCGCCATGCCGCCCTGGCGCGGGAAGACCTGCTCCGTCTCGTGGGTGAACTTCATCAGCGCGACCCGGGAGACCCGGCCGCTGACCTGGAGCCGGACGTCGAGCAGGTGCTGCAGCGCGTCCTGGAGCGTACGCATCCGGCTGACGCCCGCCGTGCGGTTGCGGGACCCCGTGAAGGTGCGCCAGTCCCGCTGGGTGGCCGCGCGGGCCGCGGCGTACTCCCCCTCCCAGACGATGTCCTCGCACCCCATGGAACCGCTGCAGTCGGCCAGGATGACGATGTCGACGCCGCTGCGGGAGCCCGGCACGAACAGGTCCACGGTGGTGCGCGGGCCGATCTTCACGATCACGCCGACACGGCCGCCGGCGTCGTACTGCCGCACCCGGAAGGGGACGGAGCCGACGTCGAGCCACAACTCCTGTTCGTCGGGCGGGATCCAGAGGAACCTGCCGATCAGTCCCGCCGTGGACAGTTCCTCCGTGGTGTCGTCCAGGGAGCGCTCGGTCGAGGACTCCAGCCGGACCGAGCGGGCCTCCACGACCGCGGCCGGGTCGAGTCGCCAGGTGGCCGTCTCCTCGGCACCGGCGAACCCGGTGGCACCGGCGAGGTCGTCGGGCAGGGCCAGCACGCCGGACGGCACCTCGTCGAGCGGCACCACTTCTACGGCGCGCGAGGTGCTGTCGTAACCGGTGCCGACGGTGAGGACGGCGAGGCGGTCGTCCGGGGAGGCGCTCGCGGCCGGCCAGTCGGCGGTGGCGACACCGACGCGGTCCGCTGCCAGGACGCCTCCGGAGGGCACGATCACCGCCTTGGTGCCGGTCGAGTCCACCGGTCGTCCAGTCATCGTCGGCTCCGATCGCCCTCGAACTTCACATCCACGCCCAGCTCGTCCCGGTACCTGGCCACGTTCGCGCCCTTGGCGCCGATGAAGAGGCCGCGCAGTTGCGACGGAAGGTCGACGAAGAGGATGCCCCGCCGTTCCGTGACCCCGTTGCGCACGCGGGGTGCCTTGTACTCCACCAGCCGCAGCGCCGCCGCGACCTCCGGCCCTCTGCGCCCGTCCTGCTGCTCGACCAGCGCCTGTAAGCGCGACAGCAGTCGCTCGCCCTCCTTCGCCGTGCCCACCAGCGCGTCCAGTTCGCGCCGCCATCCCGCGTCGGCCCGGCGCAGGGCGTCGGCGGAGCGCCGGTCCCCGGCGGCCGAGCTGTCCTCGCACAGCCTTCTCAACAGGTCGTAGACGGCCGAGTAGTCGACGGCGAGACGCGGGTGCCCCGTGTTGCGCAGGTTGTGGCTGAAGGACACGAGCCTGGGGATCCGGTACTCGCCGCCGCGGCGGGCGGCGGTGGCGGCGATCTGCCGCATCAGCTCCGCCGGCTCCCAGCCGCGCAGCGCCGCGTAGTGCTGCCGGCACAGCCCCAGGCCGGTCTTCTCGCCGCCGAAGACCTGCCAGCGCAGGGCGTGCCGGGTGCAGGCCTGGCGCCCGCAGGAGCGGCCGGAACCGTCCACGATGTCGCAGGCCATGGTGCCGACTCCACGGCACCCGCTCTGCTCGCAGACGGGGAACGCCAGCTGGTAGCAGGGCTGGCAGTAGTCGGTGTCCGGGTCCTCGGGGTGGCGGACGCGATGGGCGTCGCACCAGGCCGTCCGCGCGTGGCACCGGGTACCGGCGCACCGGAAGGTGGCCGGCTGTCCGCAGGCCCGGCAACCGGGCTGGTGGACCGGGCAGTTGGTGGCGAGCGAGCCGTCCAGGATGACGACGTGCTCGTCGCAGACCCGGTCCCCGCGCCCGCTGCCCGCGCAGTCGCGGCAGAGGAACGGCCCGTACGTCCGCGTGCCGGACTCGGCGCAGGTGCCGCAGCGGTAGGAGACGTTCGCGCGCTGCCGTACGGCGACGACGTCGAAGCGCGTGCCCTGGTGGGCGACCGTCACGCCGGGCCTCAGTCGCACGACTTCCACCGCGATGTCGCCGAACTGCGAACTCCACGAGTACGGGAAGCCCGTCCGCAGCGGGTGTCCCAGCAGGCCAGGCTCCAACTGCTCCCACAGTTCGGCGAACTGCTCGGCCCCGGTCGGGTTGAGCCGGGACGCGCGCAGGTCGAGCACGACCTCGACGTCACCGACCGGTACCGGGGTGTGCTCCGGATGTACGGCGGTCATGGCTGAGGCCTGTCCTTCCCCCGGTTCGGCCGGTCGCCCGTGCCCTTCTTCGGCTGCTGGTCCGGCCTGTTCCGGCGGTCTCTGTCCGGGCGGCCCGCGGAGCGGTCAGGTCGGCTTCCCGAACGGTCCGGGTTGTTTCCCGAGCGGTCCGGGTTGTTTCCCGAGCGGTCGGGTCGATTGCCTGAACGGTCTTGACGGCCTCCCGAACGGTCCGGGCGACCCCCGGAGCCGTCCGGGCTGTTTCCGGAGCGGTCAGGTCGGTTCCCGGAGCGATCCGACCGGTTTCCCGAACGATCCGGTCGGCCTCCGGAGCGATCCGGGCGCTTTCCGGAACGGTCCGGGCGGCCTCCCTGGCGGTCCGGTCGGTTTCCCGCGAGGTTCTGCGGGCGGTCGCGGTCGCGTCGGGCCTGACGTGTGAGGCCGCTGTCCAGGGCCTCGGCCCAGGCCTTCAGCATCAGCGGACCGCTGCCCGGGTACCGGGCCAGCACCGCGCCCAGCAGGGGCCCGCCGGGCCGTGGGTCGGTCAGCGCCTCGCGCACGGCCTCCGCCAGCATGCGCCGGCCACCGAGATCCCGGGGCAACAGGTCCTGGGCGCGCAGCGGTTGGCCGCCCGGCAGCTCCACCAGGCACAGCAGGGGCAGGATCTCCTCCGGGGTGACGTCCAGCCGGCTGAACTCCGGCACCAGGTCGTCCAGGAGTGTGCGGACCGCCTGCCGGGCGGAGACCTTGCGCTCGCCGCGCTTGTCCTGGCCGCGGCGCTCGTGATCGCGGGAGCGGCCCCCGTCGCGCTCCCGGTCGCGGGGCCGCTCGTCCTGCGCCAGCGCGGCGCGCAGCCCCTCGGAGATCACGCGGGCGCGGTTCTCCTCCAGCAGTTGCTGCGGTCCGTGTCCTTCGCGGCGCCCGTCCGCCACCAGGGAGCGCGCTCGCATGGCCAGGGCGCTCAGAAGCAGTGCGTGCGCCCTCGTGTCGGCCAGCGAGGTCTGCGCGTCCAGGCAGCGGACCAGTACGGCGTCGGCGCCGACCGCCGGGGAGATGTCCATGCGGTCCAGGTGGCTGATGCCGTCCCGGCGGCGTAACTCGGCCTGCACCCGGTAGAGATGGTGTTCCGTCACCGAGGCGAGGAAGCGGGTGGCGAGGTGTTCGTGCGAGTCGGCGAGCCAGCGTGACCCGATGCGGTCACGGCTTCCGCCGGAGAGAAAGGCGCCCCGACCGGCGATCGCGATCAGCAGGGGGCTGTGCCGGCGCAGGAGGTTGCACAGGACCTCCTGCTCCACCGGATCGCCGGTGGCCAGCCAGTGCGTGTCGCCGTCCGGGGAGACGGCCTGGCCGTCCAGGGACAGTCCGGGCGCCGTCAGCGCCCCGCCGGCCTGTCTCGCCGCCGCGTCGATGTTCCTCAGGGCCAGGCCCAGCGCCTCGAACGCGTCGCCGCGCGCGCCGCGCGTACCCAGCCACATCATCGGCGTGATCAGCCGTAGCAGCTCCGGGCGCCGAGGATGTCGTTCCAGCCGTAACGCGCCGCCCCCTGTGTCGGGCAGGCCCCGGTTCACCGCTGCCGCCATGACGGCGCCCGCATCCGTGCCTTGGACCGCCAGCGCTTTGGCGAACGACTGCCGCGCGGCCCCCACCCGTGTCAAACTCACCAGCACGCAAGGCAGCCTAGCTGTGTGACGTGGCTCTCACAACGGACTTCGTCATCCTTCATCATCTCTTGTGACCTTTTGACGCGGCGGCTCCTCGAATGCCGTCGTCGCGCCTCCGCCGCCGCCGTAGTCCGGGTGCCCCGCTTCGGGGCTGTACCGCCGTCCGGACATCCTGATCGACACCGCACCGGCGAGGATCAGTTGGTCCGGCGCGTTCAGCCGGGCGGTGTCGCCCGGCGGCAGCCGCTTGGGCTCGCCCAGCGCCCGGCCGCCCCAGCGTCGCACCTCGGTGCCGTGCGTCGAACCGATGTCACGCGCCGACAGCGTCAGCCCGTCGTCGAGTTCCAGCAGCAGATGGTGGCGGCTGACGGCCGCGACGGCGCTCCGGTGCCTGCGGTCCAGTCCGTCCAGGTTGATGCCGTGCGCGAGGGCGCCGCGTCCGACTTCCACGCAGTCGCCCGCCTCCAGCGGGAAGCGCAGGATCTCCGACCCGTCGTCCTGTCGCGCGACGACGATCTGCCGCGAGGGCCTGCGCGCCCCCACCTGCACGAGCGGCCTGCGGCAGTTGGGGTCCGGGCACACCGGAGTGCCGGTCGCCCGGTCCACCGCGGGCCACAACAGGATCCGGTCCGGCCAGAGTTGGGCCAGCGCGCACCGGGACACGCACTTCCAGGCGAACCCCAGCACGGCCTTGCGGTCCTTGAGCCCGTCCCGGACCAGTTCCTTGTCCTCCTCGGCACGCGACACGACCTGTCCGGCCACCGGCACGATGCCGCTCGACCCGAACCCCAGCCCCGTGCCCTCCCGTCGCCACGCGTGGAACCGCTCGGCCGCGCCCTCGATCCACGGGTGCCGCCGCCGCATGTCGACGAACTTGTCCCGGCTGATGACCCGCAGGCCGCCCTCCTTCGCCCTGGTCAGCAGTACGGGGTCCGCGTACGGCACGGCCACGAGCTCGCCCGAGCGGCACATCCGGTCGAACTCGCGTCGCTCCCCGGCCGGGAGTTCGTACCGCAGAGCCCGGTCCACCACGCACTCCAGCCGCGTCTGCGCGCCGTACAGCCCGCGCCAGGCCTCGGTCAGCCGTCTCAGCCGGTCCAGCCGGGGCACCTTCGACCACGGCTCGATGTCGCCCGCCCAGCAGACGTTCGACACATCGACAACGGCGTGCATCTCCGGCATGACCGCGTTCGCCTCCGATCCGTTCGTCCGGCATGGCCACGATGCCCCATCGGTAAGCGACTCGGCCGGTGAACCACGGTTTGCGCACGCGGAGTTCGGCACGTTCGGCCGACCAACAGGCGTTGGTATCCTCGGCGCTGGCCACCCGACGAGCGACATCCGGCCACCGCGAGGCCGAAAACAACCGTGGGGCAGGTCACTTCGAGATGTGACCGGAATGCGGAGGCCGCGTGTGCCAGTCGTGGCATGCTCATGTCTTGTCATATGGTTACCGGCCGGTACTACCCGGCGGTGCCTTCTCGCGACCCCCCACCTTCAGGACTGACCTTGCGCAGACGCACAGGGCGCACGTATGCCCTCATGCCCGCCTTGGCCGTGACCGCCCTCCTCATCGCCACCGGCTGTTCCTCCTCCTCGCCGCAGGACGCGCGGCCGGTGGCCGACCAGAGCCAACAGGCCCGTACCCCGGTGGCGGCCGCCACCGCGGCGGCGGACCACTCGCTCTCCGTCGCCGCCGCTCCCGCCGCCACCGCGACCGCCGCCGCGGGCCCCGTCGGCTCGGGCAGGCCGGCGCACAGGACGACGCTCAAAGTGAGCGCGTACGACAACAAGACCCGACGCGCCGTCATCTCCACCAAGAAGAAGCCGGGTTCGGCTTCACCGTCCCCCGGCTCCTCCCCCGCCCCGCGCGAAGCCGCTGTCGGTGACGTCATCGCCAGCGCCCCCGCGCCGGGCGCGCCGCACGGTCTGCTCGCCAAGGTCACCAAGGTGATCGGCGAGACCGACGCGGGCACGGAGGTGCAGACCGAGCCGGCCGCGCTCAACTCCGTGCTCGGCGACGACACGGCCAAGGGCACCGTGCCCGTCGACCCGGCCGCCTTCGACGTCACCAAGCTGCTGCCCGACGTGAAGGTCTCCTGGTCGAAGACCGGTGATGTGCACGTCGGCCCGAAGGGCGCCTCCGTGCCCCTCGGCAGCCTGCGGCTCGACGTCTCCGCCGAGGTGCCGACGGCCGAGGGCGCCCCCGTGTCGGCGGCCGCCTCGGTGTCCGGCTTCGTACAGGTCGCCCCGCAGGTCGACTTCAAGTACGGCGGGGCGGGCACCGACGCGGCGCCCGGCTCGGCCTATCTGGGCGTGTCCGGTGACTGGAAGTCGGGCTGGGCCGTCAAGGGCCGCGCCGCCGCCTCGACCGCCCCGCTCAGGATCCCGTTCGCCAAGCTGCACGCCGACCCGGTCCTGCAGGTCGGCCCGGTCCCGGTGGTCGTCAACCTCGACCTGACCTGCTACTTCCAGATCAGCGCCGACGGCAAGGTCACCGTCGACGTGGAGCAGAGCCTCAAGGGTGACTTCAAGGCGGGCGGCACCTTCGGCGCCGGCAAGGGCTGGACCCCGGTCAGCTCCTCGGACATGACGAGCACGCCGGTCCGCTCCACGCTGACCGCCGCCGGGAACGTGAAGGCGGCGCTCGGCGCCGAGGCCTCCGTCGGCCTCTACGGCACCGTGGGCGTCTCCGCCGACCTGGCGCCCTACCTGCGCGGTGAAGCCGCGGGGACGGTGACCGCCTCCTCCGACACCCCCGGGGCGCGGTTCACCGGCACCTGGGGTCTGTACGGCGGTGTCGATCTGTCCGGCACCCTGCGGCTCCAGCTGTCGATCTTCGGTACGCCGGTGTTCCAGCGCAGCATCCCGCTGGGCGCCCTGCACCGCGAGTGGAAGCTGGCGGGCACCGGCGTCTGAGCCCTGTCAGGCGTCGCCGGGGGCCCAGCCCTGGCGGCGCAGCACGGCCGACACGTCCGGCGCCACATAGTGGTCGCCCTTGAGGACCTTGCCGTCGGCCCGGCGCGCGACCTGCCCGTCGGGCCCCAGCTTGCTCATGTTGGAGCGGTGGATCTCGGCCAGCACCGCGTCCAGGTCGATGCCGTGCACCAGGGCCGTGCCGTACGCCACGTAGACCACGTCGGCCAGTTCGTGCGCGAGCCGGTCCAGGGGGCCGACCGCGACCTCGGCGACCTCCGCGGCCTCCTCTGCGAGCAGTTCCCCGCGGTGCGCCGCCAGCGCGGGGGACACCTCGCTCGGCGTACTGCGGGTGTCCAGGCCGAAGGCGCGGTGGAATTCATGGACGAGGCGGGCGGGCGAGGAGGTCATACGGCGACTCTAGCCGCCGCCACCGACAGGCCCCCGCGTGCGCACCGGCCTGGTCAGGACCCTGGGGCGCCTGGCAGGATCGCGCGCATGTCCACTGTGTTCCCCCGTATCGGCAGGCGCCGCGCGCTTCAGGGCGCGGCCGCCGGCTTCGTCGCTTTCGGGCTGCTGCTGTGGTGGCTGCTGCCCCTGGGCGAGGACCCTCCGGGCGGAACCATCGTCTTCAGCACCGGAACACCGCGCGGTGTCTACCAGGAGTACGGCGAGCGGCTGCGCTCCGAGCTCGACCGGGACATGCCGGAGCTGAAGGTGACGCTGCTGAACAGCGCCGGTTCGCAGGAGAACGTGCGGCGCGTGGCGACCGGGCGGGCCGACTTCACCATCGCGGCGGCCGACGCGGTCGAGACGTACGAGCTCCAGCACGGCAGCGGTGCCGGGCGGCTGCGCGGTGTGGCCCGGCTGTACGACGACTACGTACAACTCGTCGTGCCGCGCGACTCGGAGGTCAGGAACGTCTCCGACCTCAGGCACAAGCGGGTGGCGATAGGGCTGCCCAACTCGGGCGTGCGGCTGATCGCCCAGCGGGTACTCAGGGCGGCGGGGATCGACCCGGCCAGGGACATCAAGCCGATGTCCGACGGCATCGACACCGGGCCCGGCCGGCTGAAGAAGGGCAAGATCGACGCGTTCTTCTGGTCCGGCGGGCTGCCCACCAAGGGCCTGGTCGAACTGGCCCGGACGTTCGACTTCAAGTTCGTGCCGATCGGCGGCGACCTCGTCGCCCGGCTCCACACCGAGGGGGACGCGGCGCGGTACTACCGGGCCACCAACATGCCGGAGTCCGCCTACCCCTCCGTCCAGCAGGGCTCCACCGTGCCGACCATCGCGGTGTCGAACGTTCTGATGACCCGCAAGGACATCGACCCCCGCCTCACCGAGTGGGTGACCCGCACCGTCATCAAGAGCCGCGACGGCATCGGCGCACACGTCCACTCCGCCCAGCTGGTCGACCTGCGTACCGCCATCTACACGGACCCGCTCATGCTGCACGAGGGCGCGCGCCGCTACTACCGCTCGCTCAAGCCGTAACGGCCCACGACGCGGCACCGCACGGGTGCCTGCCCGCGGGCCCGGTCACGGACCCTCGCGGTCGGCCTCCTGGTCCACCGGCCCGCTCCTGGGCACCGTCACCGTCACCCGCAGGCCGTGCGGCTCGTGGTGCTCGTACGCGATCGAGCCGCCGGCCGCGCCGAGGAGGGCGCGGGTGATGGACAGGCCCAGGCCGGAGCCCTTGACGTTCTGATGGCGGCCGCTGCGCCAGAAGCGGTCGCCGACGCGGGCGAGTTCCTCGTCGGTGAGGCCGGGGCCGGTGTCGGTGACGTCGACCGTCGAGGTGGCGCCGTTGGAGGCGACGGTGACCTCCACGGTGCCGTCCTCGGGCGTGAACTTCACCGCGTTGTCGATCACCGCGTCCAGCGCGCTGGACAACGTGATGGGGTCGGACCATGCCGTGGTGGGCGGGCAGTCGCCGGTCAGCCGCACGCCCCTGGCCTCGGCGGCCGGCGCCCACGCGGCCACCCGCTCGGCGGCCAGCTGGCCGATGTCGGTCAGCCGCAGGTCCGCCTCGGCGTGCTCGGCCAGCGCCAGGTCGAGCAGGTCGTCCAGAACCTGCGTGAGGCGCTTGCCCTCGGTGCGGACCGAGGCGATCTCCTCGTTGTCCTCGGGCAGTTCGAGGGCGAGCAGCTCGATGCGCAGCAGCAGCGCCGAGAGCGGGTTGCGCAACTGGTGCGAGGCGTCCGCGACGAAGGCGCGCTGCTGCTCCAGGACGTCCTCGACGTTGTCCGCCATCTCGTTGAACGAGCGGGCCAGCCTGCGGAGTTCCGGCGGTCCGCCGGCCACCGCGACCCGGGACTTCAGCCGTCCGGTGGCGATGTCATGGGTGGTGGCGTCGAGGACGCGGACGGGCCTGAGCACCCAGCCGGTCAGGCGCAGCGCGGCCCCGACGGCCAGCAGCATCGCGGCGATCTCGCCGGCCCCGATGAGCAGCCAGCCGCGCAGCGTCCGCGACCGCATCGGCCCGGTGGGCGAGTCGGTGACCACCACGGCCACCACGTCGCCGTCCCGGATCACCGGCGAGGCGACGATGAGGCGGTTGCGCTGCCAGGGCCACACCTGCTGCGGGTCGTGGCTGCGACGGCTGAGCAGGGCCTCCTGGAAGGCCTCACGGACCTCGCCGGTCAGCGGGAGGAACCAGTCGTCCGGGGCGTTGGCCATCGCCGCGCCGCTGCGGTAGAAGACGCCGGCGCGGATGCCGTAGACCCCGTAGTAGCTGCTGAGTTCGCGGCGCAGGGTCTCGGTGCGCTCGTCCTCGGCGCTGAGGGGCGATCCGGTGGGCCCGTCAGTGACGAACTGGGCGAGCGCCGCGAACCGCGCCGTGTCGTCGATCCGGTCGACGACCACCTTCTGCTGCTGGGCCGCCGCGAGGCTGACGGCGAGCGGCAGGCCGAGCGCGAGCAGCACGGCGGCCATCAGGACGATGAGCAGCGGGAGGAGACGTGTGCGCACCCGTCCCCGCTACGCGGCCGGGGCGACGAGCCGGTAGCCGACGCCGCGTACGGTCTCGATGAGTGCGGGCATGCGCAGCTTGGCGCGCAGGGAGGCCACGTGCACCTCCAGGGTGCGCCCGGTGCCCTCCCAGCTGGTGCGCCACACCTCGCTGATGATCTGCTCCCGCCTGAAGACCACTCCGGGGCGCTGGGCGAGCAGCGCGAGCAGATCGAACTCCTTGCGGGTCAGCTGGACCACCGAACCGTCCACGCTGACCTGACGGTTGGGCAGTTCGATGCACACCGGACCGAGGCGCAGCGCGCCCTCGTCGCCCGGTGCCGCGTCCTCGTGGGCGGTGCGCCGGCTGACGGCGTGGATCCGGGCGAGCAGCTCCCCGGTGTCGTACGGCTTCACCACGTAGTCGTCGGCGCCCAGGTTGAGGCCGTGGATGCGGGACCGTACGTCGGAGCGCGCGGTGACCATGATGACCGGGGTGCTGGTGCGCTTGCGGATCTTGCCGCAGACCTCGTAGCCGTCCTGGTCGGGCAGGCCCAGGTCGAGCAGGACGACACCGAAACCGGCGCCTTCGGGGACGAGCGCCTGGAGCGCCTCCTCGCCGCTGCGGGCGTGCGTGACGTCGAATCCGTGCCGCGCGAGGACGGCGGACAGGGCCGCGGCGACGTGGTTGTCGTCCTCGACGAGCAGCAGTCTCATCCCGGCCCCCTCCGGTTCAGCGTTCGTATGATCTTGGTTCGTGGTCGGCTTGTAGAAAACGCGCGCACGCGCGCGAGTGCAACAAGGCAGTCACGCTGATGGACGATGATTGCGTCAAGAGGGTTCCGGTTGCCCGCAGGTTCCGTTACGCGGCCGATACCTGGCCGCCCACAACTGCTACGACACGTGTCCGATTGCTATCGGATCGTGATGCTCAGATTCCCCTCAGATGTAATGACGCTGGTCATTCGGGGTTACTACATTCCTCCGAAACCGAGGAGGACGGAGCCCGAAAGCGATGACCGAAGTATCGGTGGCCAAGCAAGACGTGGCCGCGACCGGCGAACTGGTCGTCCTGAAGAGCGTCAACAAGCACTTCGGCGCGTTGCACGTACTCCAGGACATCGATCTGACCATCGCCCGCGGCGAGGTTGTCGTGGTCATCGGACCCTCCGGGTCCGGTAAGTCCACGCTGTGCCGCACCATCAACCGCCTGGAGACCATCGACTCGGGCACCATCACGATCGACGGAAAGCCGCTGCCCCAGGAGGGCAAGGAGCTGGCCCGGCTGCGCGCGGACGTCGGGATGGTCTTCCAGTCCTTCAACCTCTTCGCGCACAAGACCGTGCTCGAGAACGTGATGCTCGGCCAGGTCAAGGTCCGCAAGGCGGACAAGAAGCAGGCCGAGGAGAAGGCCCGCACCCTGCTCGACCGGGTGGGCGTGGGCACTCAGGCCGACAAGTACCCCGCGCAGCTCTCCGGCGGCCAGCAGCAGCGCGTCGCCATCGCGCGGGCCCTGGCGATGGGCCCGAAGGTCATGCTCTTCGACGAGCCGACCTCGGCCCTGGACCCGGAGATGATCAACGAGGTCCTCGAAGTCATGCAGCAGCTCGCCCGTGACGGCATGACGATGATCGTCGTCACCCACGAGATGGGCTTCGCACGATCGGCTGCAAACCGAGTGGTCTTCATGGCGGACGGTCGCATCGTCGAAGAGGCTGCGCCCGACCAGTTCTTCAGCAATCCGCGCAGTGACCGGGCCAAGGACTTCCTGTCGAAGATCCTGCACCACTGACGGCACCTTCCCGCGCCCCGGACGACCCGGGCCTCCCGCCAGACGTCCCGCTTCTCCTCACCAGACAAAGGATGTTCAGATGAAGCTCCGCAAGGTCACCGCCGCCTCGGCCGCCGTGCTCGCCCTCTCCCTCGCCGCCACCGCGTGCGGCTCGGACAAGAAGGACGACGGCGGTTCCTCCGGCAGCGGCGGCGGCAAGATCAAGGTCGGCATCAAGTACGACCAGCCCGGCCTCGGCCTGAAGCAGCCGGACGGTTCCTTCTCCGGCTTCGACGTCGACGTGGCGACCTACGTGGCCGGCAAGCTCGGCTACAAGCCGAACCAGATCGACTTCGTCGAGACCAAGAGCGCCGACCGCGAGAACGCCCTCTCCCGCGGCGACGTGAAGTTCATCGCGGCCACCTACTCGATCAACGACGAGCGCAAGCAGAAGGTCGACTTCGCCGGCCCCTACCTGCTGGCCCACCAGGACCTGCTGGTCAAGAAGGACTCGAACGTCACCAAGGCCACGGACCTCAACGGCAAGAAGCTGTGCTCCGTGACGGGTTCCACCTCGGCGCAGAACATCCACGACACCATCGCCCCGAAGGCCAACCTGAAGGAGTACAGCGGCTACTCGGAGTGCATCGCCGCCCTGCAGAGCGGCGCCGTGGACGCGGTGACCACCGACGACTCGATCCTCGCGGGCTTCGCCGCGCAGGACAAGTACAAGGGCCAGTTCAAGCTCGCCGGGCTCAAGCTCAGCAACGAGAACTACGGCATCGGTGTGAAGAAGGGTGACACCGCGACCGTCGACAAGATCAACAAGGCGCTGGAGTCGATGGTCAGCGACGGCTCCTGGCAGAAGGCGGTCGACAAGAACTTCGGCCCGGCCAACTACAAGAACGAGCCCGCCCCGAAGATCGGCCAGATCGTCAAGTAAGGCCGGCCCCAGCTCCGCGGGGTTCCCCGGGCGCGCCGTCGCCCGCCGCGATCACGGCGGCGGCGCGCCATGCCCTCCCCATACGCCACACACCCGGAAGCGCGGGAGATCGTGTTCGACTTTCTTGAAGGTTACGACGTCCTCGGGGCGTTCTGGATGACGGTGAAACTCACCGCCCTCTCCGCCCTGGGCTCCCTGGTCTGGGGCACCCTGCTGGCCGGGATGCGGGTCAGCCCGGTCCCGCTGATGCGCGGGTTCGCCACCGTCTACGTCAACATCGTCCGGAACATCCCCCTGACGGTGATCATCCTTTTCACCTCGCTCGGCCTCGCCGACATCTTCGGCATGACGCTGGGCGCCTCCGACTTCAAGGTCCAGGGCTTCCGGCTGGCGGTGCTCGGTTTCATCGCCTACACCGCGGCCTTCGTCTGCGAGGCACTGCGGTCCGGCATCAACACCGTGCCGCTGGGACAGGCCGAGGCGGCCCGCGCGATCGGGCTGAGCTTCAGCCAGACGCTCCGGCTGATCGTGCTGCCCCAGGCGTTCCGCTCGGTCATCGGCCCGCTGGCCAACGTGCTGATCGCGTTGACCAAGAACACCACCGTGGCGGCGGCGATCGGCGTGGCCGAGGCCGCGTATCTGATGAAGTCGATGATCGAGAACGAAGCCCAGACGCTGCTCGTCGGCGCGGTCTTCGCCTTCGGGTTCGTGGTACTGACCCTCCCCACCGGCCTCTTCCTCGGCTGGCTCGGCAAGCGCATGGCGGTGAAGCGATGAGCTCCGTTCTGTACGACACCCCCGGCCCCCGGGCCAAGCGGCGCAACGTCGTCTTCTCCGTGGTCTTCGTCCTCGTGCTCGCCCTGGCGGCGTGGTGGGTCTGGCAGAAGATGGGCGACAAGGGCCAGCTGAAGTGGGACCTGTGGGAGCCGTTCACCACGTCAGAGGCGTGGACGACGTATCTGCTGCCGGGCCTCGGCAACACCCTGAAGGCCGCCGCGCTCGCGATGGTCATCGCGCTCCCGCTGGGCGCCTTCTTCGGCATCGCGCGCATGTCGGACCACCGGTGGGTGCGGGTTCCGGCCGGGGCGGTGGTCGAATTCTTCCGCGCGATCCCGGTCCTGCTGCTGATGCTGTTCGCCAACGAGTTCTACGCCCGCTCCACGGACGTCACCAGTGACGACCGGCCGCTGTACGCCGTCGTCACCGGTCTGGTGCTCTACAACGCCTCGGTGCTCGCCGAGATCGTGCGGGCCGGCATCCTCGCGCTGCCCAAGGGGCAGACGGAGGCCGCCCACGCGATCGGCCTGCGCAAGGGCCAGACGATGACGAGCATCCTGCTCCCGCAGGCCGTCACGGCCATGCTGCCGGCCATCGTCAGCCAGCTGGTGGTCATCGTGAAGGACACCGCGCTGGGCGGCGTGATGATCGGCTACACCGAACTGCTCAGCGCGCGTCAGACGCTCGCGGCGAACTACGCCAACGTCATCCCCAGCTTCATCGTGGTGGCGATCGTCTTCGTCGTCGTGAACTTCGCCCTGACCAGCTTCGCGGGCTGGCTGGAGCGCAGGCTGCGGCGCAGCAAGCGCGGTACGGGCGCGGTACTGGCGCCGGACACGGTCGAGGACAACCCCGCGGCGATCAACGGCTCCTACGGAACCGGAACCTACGCCTGACGATCAGTCAACCCGTATGACCCGTACGGAGGGCAGTGGCATGATCGCCACTGCCTTCCGTCGCTTGACGCAAACCCCTCCAATGGGTTGCATACGTTCTGTGATCGTGCACCCCGCTCCACCTTCGTGTTCACCCACGTCCGTCAGGGCACCGCTGCGGGCAGGGGGCACCGCGCCGTGGATCCGGTGATCATCGTCGGAGCGGGGCCCGTCGGGCTCACGCTCGCCCTGGCGCTGGCGCGTCAGGAGGTGCCGTGCGTGGTCCTCGACGAGGGTCCCGGCAAGGACGAACCACGAGCCGCCCGCACGGTCGTCCTGCGTGCGGACACCGCCGCGCTGATCGAGCGGCTCACCGGCGTCCCGCTCGCCGAACAGGGCGTGCGCTGGGCCGGATGGCGATCGGTCCGGCGCAGGCAGGTGATGCGCGAGATCGCCTTCGACGACACCGAGCCCGCGCCCCTGCACCTCACCCAGCACGTGCTGAGCGCCGCCCTGCGCACCGCGCTCGCCGCCCGGCCGCTGGCCAGGATCGCCGTGGACAGCCGCCTCGACACGATCGAGCAGGAACGCTCCGGCGTCACCGCGCACACCCGGGGTCCCCAGGGCACCTGGTGGCGCGGCAGTTACCTGGTCGGCTGCGACGGCCCGCGCTCGACCGTGCGCAAGCTCCAGGACATCCGCTTCCCCGGCCGTACGGCGGTCGAGCGACACGCCGTCGCCGCGCTGCGCGCGGAACTTCCGTGGACCGACCAGGCGTTGCTCCATCGGATGCCGCCGTGGCGGACGTCCGGGCTCTCGGCCGGGGAGGTGACCGCCCGCCCCCTCCCGGAGAGCGTGTGGCGCCTGGACTGGCTGCTGCCGCCGGGCAAGGACCTCGTCACGCCCGAGCTCCTGCTCGCCCGCGTCCGCGAGACCCTCGCGGGCTGGACGGACGGCACCACTCCGCCGTACGAACTGCTCGACACCGGCGTCCACACGGTGCACCACCGCCTGGCCCGCAGGTGGCGCGCCGGCCGGGTCTTCCTCGCCGGGGACGCGGCGCACCTGCTGGGCGCGCTGGGCACCCAGGGGCTCGACGAGGGGCTCAGGGACGCCGACAACCTCGCCTGGAAGCTGGCCCTCGCCTGGCACCACGGCCCGCACGAGGCCCTGCTCGACAGCTACCAGGCGGAGCGGCGCGCGGTGGTCGCCGCCCGGCTGCGCGCCGCCGACCAGGTCCTGCCGGTGCTGCGCGGCGGTGGCGGGCTGCGCGCCTACGTCCCCGGTACCGCCCGGGGCCAGGACGTGCTGCTCATGGACGGTCACCTGGGGCGCGGCCCGCTGGGGGCGCCGGGGACGTACGCCCACTCGCCGCTCGCACCCCGGCACTTGGAGGCGGAGGTGGCGCTCGACACGCCGCCGGGCGCGCCGGTGGCCGACATCCGGGTCACGGCGGAGGACGGCACCTTCGTGCAGCTGCGGGACCGGCTCGGGCGCGACGCGCTGCTGGTGGTCCTGGTCGCGCCGGGTACGGGCGTGTGGGACCGCAAGCACTGGGTGACCGCCGGGGTCATGCCCCGGCTGGCCGCCGCGGTGACCGCGCTGCCGCACCCGGCCGAGCTGCTGGTCGCCGAGAGTTACCCAGGCGCCCCCGCGCACTCCGTGCTGCTCGTACGCCCCGACGGCCACCTGGTCACCGCGTTCAACGGGGTCCGCCCGGCCGATCTGTACGCGGCCGCGGAGGCGACGCTGGGCGGTGCGGCGAAGCCGGAGACGGAAGCCGAGACGAAAGCGGAGGCGAAGACGGAGGCGGAGGACGAGGCACAGGCCGAGGCCGGGGCGGGCTCCCGCGCGCGTTGACCCGGCCTGTGATCACCCTCCGGTCCACATGGTGACGATCAGTTGACCGGTTCGCACCGGCATGGTGTACTCCGGATCGTGACCGACACCGATGTGCGCCTGTGGCGGAGGGTCCATATGGACCTCGTCCGCTATGCGGGCTGCGTGTGTCGCCCGTCCTGCTGAATTCGCACCCCTTCTTCTTCCCGGGCGCTGCCCAGCGCCCCCTTTGGCGAACGCACCTCAGGACGGTGTACGTGTCTGTCTCACCCTCTTCTCCTCCGTCTCTCCCTTCCTCTCCCGCCGTCGCCGCCTCCGCGCCCACGCAGGCGGACCTTCTCGACTTCGTACGGCGCACCGCGGCCGACGCCGAGCTGATCGCCTCGCTCCCGCTCGACCCGGAGGGCCGCACCTGGGTACGGCTCGAAGGACCCGGCGGCAGCGAGGCCTGGCTGATCGGCTGGCCGCCCGGCACCGGCACCGGCTGGCACGACCACGCCGACTCGGTCGGCGCCTTCCTCACCGCGTCCGGCGAGCTCACCGAGAACTCGCTCGCCGCCCGGCTGCCCACCGACGGCTGGCGGACCCTGGAACTCACCGACGGCGTGGACCGCGAGCGCAGGCTGCCGGCCGGGCAGGGGCGCTCCTTCGGCCGGCACCACGTCCACGAGGTGCTCAACCTGTCCGCCGACCGGCACGCCGTCTCCGTCCACGCCTACTACCCGCCGCTGCCGCGGATCCGCCGCTACAGCCGCAGCGGTCCGGTACTGCGCCTGGAGCAGGTCGAGCGACCGGAGGACTGGCAGTGAGCGGGGCGGGCGAACAGCCGCTGGGCATCGACGAGTTGCTGACACGCGTGCGGGAGCGCTACCGGCGTATCGAACCGGGAGAGGCGTTCCGGGCGGCTCGGGCCGGCGAGGCGCTGCTGGTCGACATCCGGTACGCGGCCCTGCGCGAGCGGGACGGGGTGATCCCCGGCGCGCTCGTCGTCGAGCGGAACGAACTGGAGTGGCGCCTGGACCCCGTGGGCAGCCATCGCGTCCCCGAGGCCACCGGTCACGATCTGCGCATAGTGGTGATCTGCAACGAGGGTTACGCGTCCAGCCTCGCGGCCGCCTCCCTGCACCAACTGGGCCTGCACCGCGCGACGGACCTGATCGGCGGCTTCCAGGCCTGGAAGTCGGCGGGCCTTCCGGTGACACCGTGACGCACTGATCCCGTCGGGTCGGCGCCGGGACTCGTCCGCCTCGGCACCCGTCGGCGTGGGCACCGGCCGCGCCGGCAACCGTCGGCGTCAGAACTCCTCGCCCTCCAGGAACTCCGTGTCCTCGCCCTCCTCCTCCAGCGCTTTGCGGACCACCCGCAGGGCCATGCCCTCGGGGTATCCCTTGCGGGCGAGCATGCCGGCGAGGCGCCGTATCCGCTTGTCGCGGTCGAGGCCGCGGGTGGCACGCAGCTTGCGGTCCACGAGCTCACGCGCCGTCTCCTCCTCCTGCTCGGAGTCGAGTCGGGAGACGGCCTCGTCGATCAGCGCCGAGTCGACGCCCTTGGTCCGCAGTTCCCGCGCGAGGGCCCGGCGGGCGAGACCGCGGCCGTGATGCCGGGACTCCACCCAGGCGTCGGCGAACGCACTGTCGTCGATCAGGCCGACCTCCTCGAACCGGGACAGCACCTCCTCGGCCACCTCGTCCGGGATCTCCCGCTTGCGCAGGGCGTCCGCGAGCTGCTTGCGCGTGCGCGGGGTCCCGGTGAGCAGGCGCAGACAGATCGCCCGCGCCCGCTCAGCCGGGTCCCCAGGGGACTCCTCCTTCTCGGCCCTCGACAAGGAGAAGGAGCCCCCGTCTTCTTCGGACGTCTCCCCGAAGCCGCCACGCCCCCGACGTCCACGCGGGCCGCCCTGGTCACGCCGCCCACGTCCACCGCGCCGCGCACCGCCGCGCGGCTCGTCGCCGTACGGCCCGTCCGGGCCGGTGCCCGGATCGCCTCCGTACGGCTCAGCGCCCCCGTACGTCCCACCGTGCCCGAGCGGTTCGGCACTCCCGTACCGCTCGCCCCCCGCGTATGGCTCGGTGTCCGCGTAGGCGCCGTCGTCGCCCCCCGTACCGTCGCCCGTCCGGGCGGGGTCCGCGCCACCTCTCCCCCGGCGCCGCTCCCGTGCGGCGTCGAGGTGGGCGTACTCGGCCCAGTCGGTTCGTCGTGTCACGGATCAGCTCTTGGCTGCGGCGGCCTTGGGCTTGGTGGCCTTGGCGGCGGTCGGAGCGGCGGCCGGCTTGGCGGCGTCGTCCGTGGCGGTCACCGCGGCGTCCGCGCCCGGCTCGGCGGCGGGCTCCTCCGGACGCACACCGACGCCCAGCTTCTCCTTGATCTTCTTCTCGATCTCGTTGGCCAGGTCGGGGTTGTCCTTGAGGAAGTTGCGCGCGTTCTCCTTGCCCTGGCCGAGCTGGTCGCCCTCGTACGTGTACCAGGCGCCGGCCTTGCGGACGAAGCCGTGCTCCACGCCCATGTCGATCAGGCCGCCCTCGCGGCTGATGCCCTGGCCGTAGAGGATGTCGAACTCGGCCTGCTTGAAGGGCGGCGCGACCTTGTTCTTGACCACCTTGCAGCGGGTGCGGTTGCCGACCGCCTCCGTGCCGTCCTTCAGGGTCTCGATGCGGCGGATGTCGATACGCACCGAGGCGTAGAACTTCAGCGCGCGGCCACCGGTCGTGGTCTCCGGGGAGCCGAACATCACGCCGATCTTCTCGCGGAGCTGGTTGATGAAGATCGCGGTGGTCTTGGACTGGT
Source organism: Streptomyces sp. NPDC054794 (assembly GCF_053611585.1). Taxonomy (NCBI): domain Bacteria; kingdom Bacillati; phylum Actinomycetota; class Actinomycetes; order Kitasatosporales; family Streptomycetaceae; genus Streptomyces; species Streptomyces sp. NPDC054794. Next base: position 45,655 of record NZ_JBSHAQ010000050.1, read on the forward strand.
TGAGCGCGCTGGTGATCTTCCGCAGCGCCTGGCTCATCAGACGGGCCTGGAGACCGACGTGGCTGTCGCCCATCTCGCCCTCGATCTCCGCGCGCGGGACGAGCGCGGCGACGGAGTCGATGACGATGAGGTCGAGGGCGCCGGAGCGGACCAGCATGTCCACGATCTCCAGGGCCTGCTCGCCGTTGTCGGGCTGGGAGAGGATCAGGTTGTCGATGTCGACGCCGAGCTTGCGCGCGTACTCGGGGTCGAGGGCGTGCTCCGCGTCCACGAAGGCGACCTGGCCGCCTGCCTTCTGGGCGTTGGCCACCGCGTGCAGGGTCAGGGTCGTCTTACCGGAGGACTCCGGGCCGTAGATCTCCACGACACGGCCACGCGGCAGGCCGCCGACGCCCAGGGCCACGTCGAGCGCGGTCGACCCGGTCGGGATGACCTCGATGGGCTCCCTCGACCGCTCGCCCATGCGCATGACCGCGCCCTTGCCGAATTGCCGTTCAATCTGTGCGAGCGCGGCGTCGAGCGCCTTCTCGCGGTCGGTTCCTGCCATGGGTTCCACCCGGTTTGCTTGAGTCGATCGCTTCACGTCAAAGACGCTAACGCCTGCCACTGACAATGCGCCCCGACGCCGGCCCGGCCTGTGGATAACTCGGGCACTTCTCCACGCAAACCATGTCGAAATCCCTGTCGAGAGCCTCGCCTGAGCTTCCATAAGAATGGATGTTCGATTTTCGTGTCAAGCGCACCACACGCCTCTGCCGAGCGTGGCTCCTCGTCTACTCCTCGCGGTGTACGGCAGGTGTCTTCGGCCGGACGACGACCGTGCGGGAGGCTCTCGGGAGCCTTGGGGTCATGCTCATGGCCCCGACGAAACCGCGCCCCGTCGAGCGCATCTGCCACGCGACCGGTGCGGCCCTCGTCCTCTGCGGTCTCGCGCACCTGGTGGTGTTCGCCGTCGACGGCGGCCCCTGGGACGGTCCCGTCTCCTGGCGCAAGCCCGTCACCTTCGGGCTCTCCTTCGGGGTGACGCTGATCGCGGTCACCTGGGTGACGTCGTACCTGCGCGTCGGGGAGCGGCTGCGCACCACGCTGCTCGCCGTGTTCGCCGCCGACTGCGTGGTGGAGGTGGGCGGCATCACGCTGCAGGCGTGGCGCCGGGTGCCCTCGCATCTCGACATGGAGACCCCCTTCGACACGGCGGTGTCCATGACGCTCGCGGTGGGCGGGGGCGTCCTGGTGGCGCTGCTCACCGTCTTCGCGGTCGTGTCCTTCCGGCGCCGGCCCGTGGGGCCCGCGGGTATGCCACTGGCCGTGCGCTCCGGGTTCGCGATCCTGCTCGTGGCGCTCGCCTCCGGCGCGGCGATGATCGCGCGCGGGGTGGTGCTCACCCGGTCCGGACACCAGGAGGCGGCGTACCACTCGACGGCCCCGCTCAAGCCGCTGCACGGGGTGAGCCTGCACGCCGTGCTGGTCCTGCCCGCGCTGGCGTGGCTGCTGTCCCGCACGTCCTGGAGCGAGCGGGTGCGCCGGCGGATCGTGGCCGCGGCGGTCGGGGGTTACGCGGCCGCCGTCGCCGGCGCCGGGGTGTGGGCGGTGCTCACGTACTGAACCCGCCCGCCCCGGTCAGGAGGAGGCCTCCTCCGCCCCTCTCGCCTCGGGCTCGGGCATCCCCGGTCCCCGTGCCCACATGCCCCGCACGCGCGCGAGGAGCCCCGGACCGGCCGCCACGCGGCTGCGGTGCCCCTGCACCCGGGGGTCGTCCGTGACGTCGTACCGCTTCACGTAGGCGCCCAGGAAGGCCTGCAGCGTGGCGACCGCGGGGATGGCGATCAGCGCGCCGACGGCGCCGAGCAGCGCGGTGCCCGCGATCACCGACCCGAAGGCGACCGCCGGGTGGATGTCGACGGTCTTCGAGGTCAGCTTGGGCTGGAGCATGTAGTTCTCGAACTGCTGGTAGATCACGACGAAGACCAGCACCCACAGCGCGTACCAGGGATCGACCGTGAACGCGATCAGCATGGGCAGCGCGCCCGCGAGATACGTGCCGATGGTGGGGATGAACTGCGAGACCAGACCCACCCAGACACCGAGCACGGGCGCGTAGGGCACGCCCAGCGCCTCCAGCAGGATGTAGTGCGCGATGCCGGAGATGAGCGCCATGAGCGCGCGCGAGTAGAGATAGCCGCCGGTCTTGTCCACGGCGATCTCCCACGCGCGCAGCACCTCGGCCTGGCGGGCGGGCGGCAGCACGGAGCACAGGGCGCGGCGCAGCCTGGGCCCGTCGGCGGCGAAGTAGAACGAGAACAACGTGACGGTCAGCAGCTGGAACAGTCCGCCGAGCACCTGGGCGGACACGTCGAGCACGCCGGCCGCGCTGTTCTGCGCGTACTTGCGCAGCCAGTCGGAGCGCAGCAGGCCCTTTTGGATGTCCACGCGCTTGAGGTCGCTGTGGAAGGTCTGGTTGATCCAGTGGATGACCGAGTCGAGGTAGTCGGGGAAGCCCTCGACCATCTTGATGATCTGGCCCGCGAGCATCGAGCCGAGCAGCACGATGAACCCGGCACTGACGATCGCCAGGCCCAGGAAGACCAGGAAGGTCGCGAGCCCCCGGCGCATGCCGCGGGTGGCCATCCAGCTCACCGCGGGCTCGATGGCGAGGGCCAGGAAGAACGCGATGAGGATGTTGATCAGCAGGCCGGTCAGCTGGTGGAAGGCCCAGCTGCCCAGCTGGAAGGCGGCGACGAGGGCGAGCGCGAGCACCATGGCGCGGGGCAGCCAGCGCGGCATGCGGGCGCCCGGCGCGGCGGCGCCCTCGACCGGAGGCCGGGTGGGCGGCGTCGTACCGAACGGGGATGCTTGCCGGGCTATCGGCCCGGTGTCGTCAGTGGGTGCCACGGTGCAAGTCTCGCCCACGCCGCCGACAACCCGCTGCCCCCGTGCGATCTTCGTGACCGATCAGCGCTGCTCCCCCGGAACATTCATCACCGCGCAGACCACGCGCCACACGTCCTTGGCCTCCCAGCCCGCGTTCAGCGCCTCGTGCACCGTCCGCCCGCCGAGCTCCGCCATCACATGATCGCGCGCGAAGGTGTCGGCGTACCCCGCACCGAAGTGTTCCGCCATCCGCTGCCAGAAGACCGTCAACCGCATGACGCCAGTATCCCGCCCCTGAGAGTGGGGCCTGCCCGGGACCGCTTGCCGAGACCGCTTTCCGCCCTACGGTCTGACGCATGCCCGAAACAGGAGCTTCCCCACTCCCGCCGACGTCCCCCGCGCCCTCCGCTCCCCCGGCGCGCTCCCCGCTCTTCCGTGCCGAGCAGTTCGTCTGGCTCACCGCGCGCGTGCTGGAGCAGCGCCTGTTCGCCCATCACTTCCTGAACGGCGATCCGGACCCGGTGGAGACGGCGCTGGACGCCTATCGCAACGAGGACGGCGGGTACGGCCACGCTCTGGAGCCCGATCTGCGCGGCCCGGTCAGTCAGCCGCTGCACACCGGCCACGCGTTGCGCGTCCTGGATGCCATCGGGCGCTGCGGCGGGCAGCGGGTGGAGCGCGTGTGCCGCTATCTGACGTCCGTCTCCACCCCGGACGGCGCCCTGCCCGCGGTCCATCCCGGGCAGCGCGGCTATCCGGCGGCCCCGTTCATCCCGATCGTGGACGATCCGCCGAGCGATCTGCTGGCCACCGGGCCGGTGGTGGGCCTGCTGCACCGCAACGAGGTCTGGCACGCCTGGCTGTTCCGGGCCACCGACTTCTGCTGGCAGGCCGTGGAGTCCCTGGAGAAGTCCCATCCCTACGAGGTCGAGGCCGCGGTGGCCTTCCTGGACGCGGTACCCGACCGCTCGCGCGCGGAGGCGGCCGCCGACCGTCTCGGCCGCCTGGTGCGCGAGCACCGGCTCGCGGCGCTGGACCCGGAGCGGCTCGCGGACCACCCGGTCGCGCCCGGCTACGCCCCCGGCGAGCACCACTTCCCGTACGACTTCGCGAGGACCCCGCAGTCGCTCGCGCGCGCGTGGTTCACGGACGACGAGATGACCCGGGCCCTGGACCACCTCGAAGCCGAGCAGCGGGAGGACGGCGGCTGGCCCGTCCGCTGGCGCCAGTGGGCCCCGGGCACCGCCCTGGAGGCGCGCCCCATGGTGACGATCGAGGCCCTGCGCACCCTCCGGGCGTACGGCCGCTTCGTGGGTTGACGCGAGGCCTCCTCCTCGGACGGCTGTCACCCGCCGACGCCGCTCACCCTCCGACGGCCCGCACCCCCGCCGTCACCACCACGGCCGCCGCGACGACGAGCAGGAACGGGGCACGCAGCACCAGCGCCACGGCCGCCGCCGCGAGCCCCGCGGCCCGGGCATCCAGTACGAGGACGTGTCCGTCGGCGAACGTCTGCTGGGCCGTGAGGGCGGCGAGGAGGGCGACCGGCAGCAGGGCGGCGAGCCGCTTGACCAGCGGCCGTTCGAGGGCGGCTGCGGGGACGAGCAGCCCGGCGAGCTTGACGGCGTAGCAGCCCAGCGCGGTCACACCGATCGCGATCCAGATGTTCAACGGTCTCCCTCTGGCGCGTCCGAGACATCTGACCCGTCCGACACATCCGATACGTCAGGCACAGCTGACACATCCGATACGTCTGGCACAACGGTTCCCTCGCGGCCGCCCCGGCGACCCTCCGCCCACAGGGCGACCGGGGCCGCGAGCGCGGCCACCAGGACCGGCACTCCGGCGGGCAGGACGGGCAGCAGGCCGAGCCCCAGCAGCACGGCGAGGCCCGCGACGGCGCGCTCCGTGGCGGTCTTCACCATGGGCGCGAGCAGGGCCAGGAACACGGCGGGCCCGGCGGCGTCGAGGCCCCACGCGTCCGTGTCGCCGATGGCCTGGGCCCCCAGTGCGCCGAGCACCGTGGTGAGGTTCCACAGCACGTAGAGGGTGAGTCCGGTGACGGTGAAACCGAGGCGCGCGCTGCGCCGGCCGGGCTGGGCCAGGGCCACCGCCGTGGTCTCGTCGATCACCCACTGGGCGGCGAACGGCCGCACCGCGCGCGGGAGGGCCAGCAACTGTGACAGGCGCAACCCGTAGAAGGCGTTGCGCACACCCAGGAAGAAGGCGCCCGCGGCGGCCGTGAGCGGGTTGCCCCCGGCCGTGAGCGCCCCCACCAGGGCGAACTGGGAGGCGCCGGTGAACACCAGGAGGCTCAGCGCGCAGGTCTGCGGCAGGCTCAGCCCGCTGCCGGCCGAGGTCACGCCGAAGGCGAACCCCGACAGTCCTACGGCGACCCCGACCCCCAGGGCGTCCCGCACGACGGCGGCATCCGGTTTTCCTCCGCCTTCGGCGGCCATGTCTGCGAGAGCTGTTTGTTCTGCCACGCGTCGGACGTTACGTGCGGCCGCCGCCCCGGGTCTTGTACGTTCTTGCGCTCGCGCTGGTACGCCCCGGGCGGCACTCCGACGATCCGGGCGAAGTGGCGGTTGAGGTGCGGCTGGTCGCTGAAGCCGACGGCGACGGCCGCCTCGGCGGGCGCGGTCCCGGCGTCCAGCAGGTGCCGGGCGCGCCGCACGCGGGCGTCGGTCAGCCAGGTGTGCGGCGGCATGCCGTAGGCGTCACGGAACGCCCGCAGCAGCGCGAAGGGGCTGGTCCCGAGGCCGGCGGCCAGCCGCTCCAGCGTGGGCGGCTCGGCCATCCGCTCCTCCAGTACGGCACGCGCGCGTGCCGCGATCCGGGTCCCGGCCGTGCGCACCTCGCGCCGGGGCAGCGGTCCGCCGTTGAGCCGCAGCAGGCGGGTCACGGCCACCCGCAGCATGGTGTCGGCGGCCAGCGCGTTGCCCTCGTCGGTGGCGCGGAGCACCTGGTGGACCAGGCCGACGGTGTACGGGTCGTCGAGCACCGGGCTGACGAAGCCGGGGGTGCCGCGGATCGTGGTCGTCTCGGCGGCGATGGCGGCCACCACCTCGGGCGACGGGTAGACCGCGCCGTACCGCCAGCCCTCGGGCACGCCCGCCCGTCCGGTGTGCGGGGTGTCCGGGTTGACCAGCGCGAGGGCTCCCGCGCCGGCGTGGACGTCGGTGCCCCGGTGGTGGAAGACCTCGACGCCGTCGGCGATGGCGGCGATCACGAAGTTCTCGTGGGTGTGCCGGACGAAGGTCTTGCGGATGTACCGGGCCCGGAGCAGGTCGACACCGGGCAGTTCGGCGTACTGCCAGTGCCGCGCCCGCTCGCCCGAAGCCACCATGCGCCCATTCTCCGCCACCCGGTCCGAGCCGGACGACCGAGATCCCGCGTCCGCCCGCGTGGGCCCGGGCCGACGGCTTTGTCAGTGGCCGGGTGCAGGATGGACGCATGGTCAGCTCCGCACATCGAGCCCTCGACGGCTTCTCCCCCGCGACCCGCGGCTGGTTCACGGGGGCGTTTTCCGCGCCCACCGCGGCCCAGGCGGGAGCTTGGCAGGCCATCGCACAAGGCTCGGACGTGCTGGTGGTGGCCCCGACCGGCTCCGGCAAGACGCTGGCCGCGTTCCTCGCCGCCCTGGACCAGCTGGCGTCCGCACCCCCGCCCGCCGACCCGAAGAAGCGCTGCCGCGTTCTGTACGTGTCACCGCTGAAGGCCCTCGCGGTCGACGTCGAGCGCAATCTGCGCAGCCCGCTGACCGGCATCCGCCACGAGTCCGTCCGCCTGGGCCTGCCCGAGCCCGAGGTCAAGGTCGGCATCCGCTCCGGCGACACCCCGGCCGCCGAGCGCCGCGCGCTGTCCACCCGCCCGCCGGACATCCTGATCACCACTCCGGAGTCCCTGTTCCTGATGCTCACCTCGGCCACGCGCGACGCGCTGACCGGCGTGGAGACGGTGATCCTGGACGAGGTGCACGCGGTCGCGGGCACCAAGCGCGGCGCGCATCTGGCGCTCTCCCTGGAGCGGCTGGACGAGCTGCTGCCCAGGCCCGCCCGCCGCATCGGCCTGTCCGCGACGGTCCGCCCGGTGGACGAGGTGGCCCGCTATCTCTCGCCCCGCCGCAAGGTGGAGATCGTCCAGCCGAAGTCGGGCAAGGAGTTCGACCTGTCCGTCGTCGTCCCGGTCGAGGACCTCGGCGAGCTGGGCGGTTCCCCGGTGGCCGACGGGAACGAGGGCGCGGAGCGGCCCTCGATCTGGCCGCACGTGGAGGAGCGGATCACCGACCTCGTGCAGGCCCACCGCTCGACGATCGTGTTCGCCAACTCCCGCCGCCTCGCCGAGCGCCTGTGCAACCGGCTCAACGAGATCGCGTACGAGCGCGCGACCGGCGAGCCGCTGGACGAACACCACGCCCCCGCCGAGCTGATGGGCGGCTCGGGTGCGGCCCAGGGCGCGCCCCCGGTCATCGCCCGCGCGCACCACGGCTCGGTCTCGAAGGAGCAGCGCGCCCTCGTCGAGGAGGATCTGAAGGCCGGCCGCCTGCCCGCCGTGGTGGCCACCTCCAGCCTCGAACTCGGCATCGACATGGGCGCGGTGGACCTGGTCGTGCAGGTGGAGTCGCCGCCGTCGGTGGCCTCCGGCCTCCAGCGCGTCGGCCGTGCGGGCCACCAGGTGGGCGCGGTCTCCACCGGCGTCGTCTTCCCGAAGTACCGCGGCGACCTCGTCCAGGCCGCAGTGGTCACCGAGCGGATGCGGTCCGGCTCCATCGAGTCCCTGAGGGTCCCCGCGAATCCGCTGGACGTCCTCGCCCAGCAGCTCGTCGCGATGACGGCGCTGGACACCTGGCAGTTCGACGACCTGCTCGCCGCCGTCCGCCGCGCCGCGCCGTTCGCCTCCCTCCCGGAGTCCGCGTTCACCGCGGTCCTCGACATGCTCGCGGGCCGCTACCCGTCCGACGCCTTCGCGGAACTGCGCCCCCGCGTGGTGTGGGACCGGGTCGCCGGCACGATCACCGGCCGCCCGGGCGCGCAGCGCCTCGCCGTCACCTCCGGCGGCACGATTCCCGACCGCGGCCTGTTCGGGGTCTTCCTGGCCGGCGCGGACCCCAAGAAGGGCGGCGGCCGGGTCGGCGAACTCGACGAGGAGATGGTCTACGAGTCCCGGGTCGGCGACGTCTTCACGCTCGGCACCAGCTCCTGGCGCATCGAGGACATCACCCGCGACCGCGTCCTGGTCTCGCCTGCGCCGGGCGTACCGGGCCGGCTCCCGTTCTGGAAGGGCGACCAGCTGGGGCGCCCGCTCGAACTGGGCCGCGCGGTGGGCGCGTTCCTGCGCGAGGTCGGCTCGCTGTCCAAGGAGGACGCCCGGCTGCGCCTGCTGGCCGCCGGCCTCGACACCTGGGCCTCCGACAACGTGCTGTCGTATCTGGACGAGCAGCGCGCGGCCTGCGGCCACGTCCCGGACGACCGCACGATCGTCGTGGAGCGCTTCCGCGACGAACTGGGCGACTGGCGGGTCGTCGTCCACTCCCCGTTCGGCGCCCAGGTCCACGCCCCGTGGGCGCTCGCCCTCGGCGCCCGCCTGTCCGAGCGGTACGGCATGGACGCGCAGGTCATGCACGCCGACGACGGCATCGTGCTGCGGCTGCCCGACGCCGATCTGATGGGCCTGGACCTGCTCGACCAGCAGCCCGTGAAGGCGGGTACGGAATACGACTCCGACCAGGCCCCGGTCGGCGCGGCGGACGTGGCCTTCGACAAGGGCGAGGTCGACCAGATCGTCACCGACCAGGTCGGCGGCTCGGCCCTGTTCGCGTCCCGGTTCCGCGAGTGCGCCGCCCGCGCGCTGCTGCTGCCGCGCCGCAACCCCGGCAAGCGCACCCCGCTGTGGCAGCAGCGCCAGCGCGCCGCGCAACTGCTCCAGGTGGCGAGCGAGTTCGGCTCCTTCCCGATCGTCCTGGAGGCGGTCCGCGAGTGCCTCCAGGACGTCTTCGACGTCCCCGGGCTCGCCGAGCTGATGGGCGACATCGAGTCCCGCAAGGTCCGTCTGGTCGAGGTCACCACCCCCGAGCCGTCCCCGTTCGCCCGCTCCCTCCTCTTCGGGTACGTCGCCCAGTTCCTGTACGAGGGCGACTCCCCGCTCGCCGAGCGCCGGGCCGCGGCGCTCTCCCTGGACTCGCGGCTGCTGGCCGAGCTGCTGGGCCAGGCGGAGCTGCGCGAGCTGCTCGACGCCGAGGTGCTGGCCGAGCTGGAGCAGGAGCTCCAGTGGCTCACCGAGGACCGCCGGGTGAAGGACGTCGAAGGCGTCGCCGACCTGCTGCGGCTGCTCGGCCCGCTCACGGACGCCGAACTGACCGAGCGGGGTGCCGATCCACGGTGGGCCAAGGAGCTGGCCGGTGCCCGCCGCGCCATCCGGGTCCGGATCGCCGGAGCCGAGCACTGGGCGGCCGTCGAGGACGCGGGCCGGCTGCGCGACGCCCTCGGCACGGCCCTGCCGGTCGGCGTCCCCGAGGCCTTCACCGAGCCGGTCAAGGACCCGCTCGGCGACCTCCTGGCCCGCTATGCCCGCACCCACGGCCCGTTCACCTCGGCCACCGCGGCCGCCCGCTTCGGCCTGGGCGTGGCGGTCACGGAGGGCGCGCTGCACCGGCTCGCCGCGAACGGCCGGGTCGTGCAGGGGGAGTTCCACCCGGCCGGGATCGGCCAGGAGTGGTGCGACGCGGCCGTGCTGCGCCGGCTGCGCCGCCGCTCGCTGGCCGCGCTGCGGCACGAGCTGGAGCCGGTGCCGCCACCCGCGCTGGCGCAGTTCCTGCCGCAGTGGCAGCACATCGGCAAGGGTCACGGTCTGCGCGGTATCGACGGACTGGTGCGCGCCATCGAGCAGTTGCAGGGCGCGTCCGTGCCCGCGTCCGCCCTGGAGAAGCTGATCCTGCCGTCGCGCGTGGCGCAGTACACCCCGGCGATGCTCGACGAACTCACCGCCGCCGGCGAGGTGGTGTGGGCCGGGGCGGGCGCGCTGCCCGGCAAGGACGGCTGGGTCTCCCTCTACATGGCGGACGCGGCCCCGCTGCTCCTGCCGCCGCCGCACCCGCTGGAGCCGACCGCGCTCCACCAGTCCGTCCTGGACGCCCTCTCCGGAGGGTACGGCCTGTTCTTCCGGCAGATCGCCGACCAGGTCCGGGCCACCACCCACCCCGACGCCACCGACCCCCAACTGGCCGACGCCGTCTGGGACCTGGCCTGGTCCGGGCGGCTGACCAACGACACCCTGGCCCCGATGCGCTCGCTCCTCGGCTCCGGGCGCACGGCGGGCTCCACGGCTCACCGCGCCAAGCGCACGGTGCCGCGCGGCCGCTACGGCTCCCTGACGGCGGCCGCCCGCCCCGCCTCGCGCGGCGGGCCACCGACCGTCGCGGGCCGCTGGTCGCTGCTCCCGCAGCGCGAGGCGGACGCCACGGTGCGCGGCCACGCGCTCGCCCGCATCCTCCTCGACCGGCACGGTGTGGTGACCCGGGGAGCGGTCGCCGCGGAGGGCGTCGAGGGCGGTTTCTCGGCCGTGTACCGGATCCTGTCCGCCTTCGAGGAGAGCGGTCAGGCGCGGCGCGGCTATGTCGTGGAGGGGCTGGGCGCCGCCCAGTTCGCGATGGACGGAGCCGTGGACCGCCTGCGCGCGGTGGCCAACGCCCGCGAGCGGGGCGACGGTCTGGTGCCCGCCCCCGGCTTCGCGGACGGCGACGCACCGGGCTTCGGCTCCCCCGCCGGCGGGGCCTCGACCACGCCCTTCGCCGGGGCCGACTCCGACTTCGGCATCACGGGCTTCGACGGCGCGACGTTCGACAACGCGGGCCTCGACGGCGACTTCGACTGGCCGGCCGAACCCCGCACCGCCCCGGGCGACTACGTCTCCCCCAAGGACTTCGCCGCACCGGGCTACGGCGGCCCACGAGGCGGCCCCAGCGGCCCCGCCCTCCCCAACGGCTACGGCGACCGCCGCACCCGTACGTCCTCCGCCGACACCCGGGCCGTCGTCCTCGCGGCAGCCGATCCCGCGAACGCGTACGGAGCCGCCCTCTCCTGGCCCGAGCCGCCGACCGGCGCCGGGCACAAGCCGGGCCGCAAGGCCGGATCCCTGGTGGTGCTGGTCGACGGAGAGCTGACGCTCTACATGGAGCGCGGCGGCAAGACGCTGCTGGCGTGGCCCTCCGCCCCGGACACCACGCCCACGGAGGACCCCCGTCTGCGGGCGGCCGCTCAGGCCCTGGCGGCGGCCGCCCGCGCGGGCACCCTCGGCACGGTCACGGTGGAGCGGGTCAACGGCGCCTCGGCCCTCACCTCCCCCTTCGGCACCCTGCTGGAAGGAGCGGGCTTCATCGCGACCCCGCGCGGACTGCGGCTGCGGGCATGATCAGCGCGACACCGCGGATCGCGGCCGTGTCACCCTTGACCCATGCCCGAAGGTGACACGGTCTGGCAGACCGCGAGGCGACTGCACGACGCCCTCGCGGGAAGGGTGCTGACCCGCAGCGACCTCCGGGTGCCCAAGTACGCCACGGCCGACCTCACCGGCCGTACGGTCCTGGACGTCACCCCGCGCGGCAAGCACCTGCTGACCCGTATCGAGGGCGGCCTGACGCTGCACTCGCACCTGAAGATGGACGGTTCCTGGAAGGTCTACGACAGCGGCCGGCGGTGGAGCGGCGGCCCGGCGCACCAGATCCGTGTGATCCTCGGCACCGAGGACCACACGGCGGTGGGCTACCGTCTCCCGGTCCTCGACCTCCTGCGCACCAGCGACGAATCACGCACCGTGGGCCATCTCGGCCCCGACCTCCTGGGGCCGGACTGGGACCCGGACCTGGCGCTCGCCAACCTGCTCGCGGACCCGGCCCGCCCGCTCGGCGAGGCCCTGCTCGACCAGCGCAACCTCGCCGGCATCGGCAACATCTACAAGAGCGAGCTCTGCTTCCTGCTGGGCGCCACCCCGTGGCTGCCGGTGGGCGCGCTGCCGGCCGGTCTCGCCGCCCGGCTGCCCCTCCTCGCCAAGAGGCTCCTGGAGGCCAACCGCGAGCGCCCGGTGCGCAGCACCACAGGGCGCCGGGGCCAGGACCTGTTCGTGTACGGCCGGGCGCCCCGCCCCTGCCTGCGCTGCCACACCCAGATCCGCGCGGCCGACCAGGGCGACGGCTCCCGCGAGCGCCCCACGTACTGGTGCCCGTCCTGCCAGCGCGGCCCCGCCCCGGCGCCGGGTTCCCCACAAGCGCGTCACAGCCGTCCCCGTACGACTAATTGACGGACCGTCAGAAACGCTCGTACCGTCACCTCATGCCCGTCAAGGCGTACGACCTCACCGGACGCACCGCATTCGTCACCGGCGCCGCGAGCGGCATCGGCCGCGCCTCGGCCGTCCTGCTCGCCGAGGCGGGCGCGACCGTGCACTGCGCGGACCGGGACGCGGACGGCCTGCACGAGACGGCCGCCCTGATCAAGGATCGGGGCGGCAGCGCCCACACCCACCCCCTCGACGTCACCGACCGGGCGCGGCTCGGGCAGGCCGTGCGGTCCTGCGAGCGCCTGGACGTGATGGCGGCGATCGCGGGGATCATGCACAGCAGCCCGGTCCTGGAGACCCGCGACGAGGATCTCGACCGGGTCCTGAACGTCAATTTCAAGGGCGTGCTGTACGCCTGCCAGGAGGCGGCCCGGCTCATGCTCGCCCAGGGCACCGGGGGCAGCATCGTCACGATGGCCTCGGGCGCCGTCGACACCGGCGGGCCGGGGCTGCTCTGCTACGGGGCGGCGAAGGCGGCCGTGGTGCAGCTCACGAAGACGCTCGCCAACGAGGTCGGCCGGCACGGCATACGCGTCAACTCGGTCGCTCCCGGCTGGGTGCGCACGCCCATGACCGACCGCCACGACCGCGAGGCCCAGGCGGAGACCGAGGCGTGGATGACGCGGATGTCACCGCTCGGCCGGGTCGGCGAGCCGGAGGACGTCGCCCACGCCGTGCTCCACCTGGCGTCCGACGCGTCGGCGTTCACGACGGGCCAGATCCTGCGTCCGAACGGGGGTGTGGCGATGCCGTGGTAGCGCTCCGGGCGCTGCCCGCGCGCCAGGCGGCGACCCAACGCTCCGCCCCCACGGCTCCCGCGGTCCGCGTCTTCGGCACACAGTGCACCGGCAGCAGGCTCAGCCCCCACCCTCCGGCCGCGACCGCCCCCTCCAGAACCCCCGCGTCCTCCCCCAGCGCGAGCCGCAGCACGGCCCACCACCAGATCGCCCCGAGCCCCAGAACGGCCCCCCACCGCACTATCCGCCCCACCATGGCCGCCACCTCCAGCCGGACACTACGGGCCGCCCTCGGCGGAAGGGAGGGCGCACCGAGGGCACACGGACGCACCGGGCACCTCTCGGTGCAGGACGAAGAGATCCCGACGCTCCACGCCCGTCAGGCGTTCTCCGCCTGGAACATCCAGTGATGCTTCTCCAGGTCCGCCGTGATCCCGATGAAGAGGTCCTGGGACACCGGATCGGCCTCGCCGGTCGCCGTCACTCGCTCCCGCATCCGCGTGATCACCCGGCCCAGCGCGTCCACGAGCGTCCCGACCGCGTCCGTGTCCTTGACCCAGCCCGAGGGCGTCGATCCGATGCCGCCGCTGGCCGCCACCGTGGAGGCGCGGCCGTCGGGCGGTACGCCCAGCGTGGACGCCCGCTCCGCCACCGTGTCGGAATGGGTGCGGGCGCTGTCGACGACCTCGTCGAGCTGCAGGTGTATGGACCGGAACCGGGGACCGACGATGTTCCAGTGGATCTGCTTGGCGACGAGGGAGAGGTCCACCAGGTCGACGAGCGCACCCTGGAGCGCCTCGGACACGGTCTTCAGGTCCGGGTCGGACAACGAGCTCTTCACGACGTACATCCAGATCCTCCGTTGGCTCGGTCCCGCGACATCCCTCCCACCATGACGGCACCACCCCAGACCGGCAAATGGGCGCAAACCAGACTCCGGTCGGGTGGAGGCGCGGGGAGGCACACAGCACGAAGGCCCCGGCCGCGCTCCCCCGGGTCTTCCCGGAGAAGCCCCGGCCGGGGCCTCACACTGTCGCGTCACACAGCCACGCGCGTGAATGTCACGCGGCGACCACGTCCACCGCCTCGGCAGGTGCCTTGATGGTCACCCGCTCCGGCGGTACACCGGTCACCGACACGGAACCCAGCATCGGGCGAACCGGCGTGGGCACGGGCTCGGTGGCCGCTGCAGACTGGGCCAGCTCCGCGAGGGCGAGCTCGTCGCTCACTTCTCGCATGAGCTCGGACATCCGTACGTCCAGCGCGTCGCAGATGGCGGAGAGCAGTTCGGAGGAAGCCTCCTTCTGCCCCCGCTCCACCTCGGAGAGATAGCCGAGTGAGACTCGGGCGGACGAGGAGACTTCGCGCAGAGTACGGCCCTGGCGTTGGCGCTGCCGACGCAGCACGTCACCAAGCAGGCGACGGAGCAGAATCATCGGTGGCTCCCTCCTCGGACCGCGTAGCCGCATCCTTCACGCCCCACCGTACCGCCTCGCGCCGCGGCCGTGCGGGGAGCGATGTCGTGTTCACTCAGGGCTGCAAACATCAAAACCCCCCGTTCTGTTCCGTATCCTGTGTCCGCTCATTCCCGGTGTGTTCGCCCACGAGCTCCCTCAGAAGCAGCGCGAGTACGCTCCGTACACTCTCCATACGAATTTCCGCGCGGTCGCCGTTCAACCGCAGAGCCTCGACTTTTCCGCCACCGGCGGAACCCGAACCGGCTCCGAACGGGCCGTCGGTGGCGACGAAAACCGTCCCCACGGGCTTGCCGTCCTGGGGGTCGGGGCCGGCGACACCGGTCGTCGCGAGGCCCCAGTCGGCGCCCAGCGTCTTCCGCACTCCGGCCGCCATCTGGGCCGCGACCTGCGGATCCACCGCTCCGCGTTCGGCCAGCAGGGTGGCGTCGACACCCAGCAGCTCGTGCTTGAGTTCGGTGGCGTAGGCGGTGACCGAGCCCCGGAAGACCTTGGAGGCCCCGGGGACCGTCGTGATCTCCGCCGCCACCAGACCACCGGTGAGCGACTCGGCCACGGCGAGCGTCTCGCCCCTCACCGTGAGTAGTCGCACCAGTTCGGCGGCCGCGGAATTCACGCTTCGGTCTCCTCCAACGCTGCCTTGCGCTCGGCGATGCCCTGCCTGCGCAGGACAATGGCTTGTCTCACATAGTCGAGCCCGGTCACGACGGTGAGCACGACCGCCGCCGCCATCACCCAGAACCTCAGGGTGGCCAGCCACCCCGTCAGCGCCAGCACGTACATCCCCACGGCCACGCCCTGGGTGAGCGTCTTGAGCTTGCCGCCGCGGCTCGCCGGGATGACACCGAAGCGGATGACCCAGAAACGCAGCAGGGTGACGCCGAGTTCCCGGCCGAGGATGACGGCCGTCACCCACCACGGCAGATCGCCCAGCGCTGACAGGCAGATCAGCGCCGCGCCCATGATCGCCTTGTCGGCGATGGGGTCCGCGATCTTCCCGAAGTCCGTGACGAGGTTGTAGGTGCGCGCCAGATGCCCGTCGAACAGGTCGGTGATCATGGCGACGGCGAACGCCGCCCAGGCCAGCGAGCGCCACGCCGGGTCGTACCCGCCGTCGGCCAGCATCAGCGCGACGAAGCCGGGGACGAGGACCAGCCGGAGCATGGTCAGCAGGTTGGCGATGTTCCAGAGGCTGGCCTGATTGACCGCCGCGGCCGCGATCTTCCCGCCGCGCGCGGGCCTCGCACCGCCCTCCGGGTCGGCCGCGGAGCCGGAGGAGGCGCCGGAACCGGCCGGAGCGGAGGCGGAACCGCCGGAACGGCCACCGGAGGCGGCACCGCCGGTGGCACCGGAGGCGGCACCCGGGGCGCCGTGCGCGCCGGAGGAGCCGCCCGCGGCGGACGCCGGTACTCCGGTCATCTGCCCGCCTCCTCACTACACGCGAGCGAGCCCTGCAGCGGCTCGGCCACCAGGTCGACACCTTCCGTACCGACCACCTTCGCCTCGACCATACGGCCGACGGTCAGGCCCTCGCCGCTCGTGAGCAGCACCTGGCCGTCCGTCTCCGGCGCCTGGTGCTCCCCACGACCGTGGACGCCGTCCTCGTCGTCGACCGACTCCACGAGGACGTGGACGGTCTCGCCGACGCGCTCCTCGGATCGCTGCGAGACCAGTTCCTCGGCCAGCCGGGAGATGTGCGCGAGCCGCTCGGCGACGACGTCCTCGTCGAGCTTGTTCTCGTACGTCGCCGCTTCCGTGCCCTCCTCGTCGGAGTAGCCGAAGACGCCGATGGCGTCCAGCCGCGCGTGGTTCAGGAAGCGCTCCAGCTCGCCCAGGTCGGCCTCGGACTCGCCGGGGAAGCCGACGATGAAGTTCGAGCGCACGCCGGCCTGCGGGGCCTTGGCGCGGATGGTGTCGAGCAGCTCCAGGAAGCGGTCGGTGTCGCCGAAGCGGCGCATCGAGCGCAGCACGTCGGGCGCGGAGTGCTGGAAGGACAGGTCGAAGTACGGGGCGATCTTCGGGGTGGAGGTCAGCACGTCGATCAGCCCCGGGCGCATCTCGGCCGGCTGGAGGTAGCTGACGCGCACCCGCTCGATGCCGTCGACCTCGGCGAGCTCGGGCAGCAGGGACTCCAGGAGGCGGATGTCGCCCAGGTCCTTGCCGTAGGAGGTGTTGTTCTCGGAGACCAGCATGATCTCCTTGACGCCCTGCTCGGCCAGCCAGCGCGTCTCGTTCAGCACGTCGCTCGGGCGGCGCGAGATGAAGGAGCCGCGGAAGGACGGGATGGCGCAGAAGGAGCAGCGCCGGTCGCAGCCGGAGGCGAGCTTGACCGAGGCCACCGGGGAGCCCTGCAGGCGGCGGCGCAGGGGCGCGCGGGGGCCGGACTGCGGGGCCAGGCCCTCGGGGAGGTCCGTCGGGGCGCCGTGGCCCGGCAGGGCCACCTCGGTCGCCGACTCCTGCCGCTCGGCCGGGCTGATCGGCAGCAGTTTGCGCCGGTCGCGCGGGGTGTGCGCGGCGTGGATGCCGCCGGACAGGATGGTCTGCAGGCGGTCGGAGATGTTCGTGTAGTCGTCGAAACCGAGCACACCGTCGGCCTCGGGGAGGGCCTCGGCGAGCTCCTTGCCGTACCGCTCGGCCATGCAGCCCACCGCCACGACGGCCTGTGTTCTGCCATGGTCCTTGAGGTCGTTGGCCTCGAGGAGGGCGTCGACGGAGTCCTTCTTGGCGGCTTCCACGAAGCCACAGGTGTTGACCACGGCGACATCGGCGTCCGCGGCGTCCTCGACGAGCTGCCAGCCGTCCGCCTCCAAACGGCCTGCGAGCTCCTCCGAGTCCACCTCGTTACGGGCGCAGCCGAGAGTGACGAGTGCGACGGTACGGCGTTCAGGCATGGGCTCAAGACTACTTCGTCCCACTGACACCCCACGTCGACGGGGTTGGCCGATCTTGGCCAACCCCGTTCACGCTCGTACCGTGGGACCCTTATCCGACCTCGGGGTCACCCTTCGTGTACGTCAGCCGCTCCACCGCACCCGCCTGGAAGTCGTCCTCGATCTTCTTGCCGTTGACGTAGAGCTGGATCGCGCCGGCGTCACCCAGGATGAGGTTGATCTTCGAGCTGTCCTGGAAGGTCTTCGACTCGCCCTTCTTGAGGAGCCCGTCGAAGAGCATGCGGCCGTTGTGGTCCTTGGCCGAGATCCAGCTGCGCCCGTCGACGGCGCTCACCTGGACGGTGACCTTGTCCTGGGGCGCGGCCGCGATGGCGCTGTCGGACGGCTCGGGCTTCTGGTCGGCGGGCTTGCTCTTCTTCGGCGTGGGCGCGGCGGACTTGTCGGCCGTGGGCGTGCCCCCGGCGACCTGGTCCCGGGCACTCCCGTCGTCGCCGCCCTTGAACGCGGTGAACCCGACGAAACCGACCACGGCGACGATCGCGGCGACCATGGCCGCGGTCCAGTTGGGCCCGCGCCGCTCGGGGCGGATACGTTCCGCCTCGAAGAGCGGGGCGGCCGGGGTCGGCGCGGGGCGCCCGCCGCGCTCGGTGTCGAACTGGGCGAGCAGCGGAGCCGGATCGAGGCGCACGGCCTTGGCCAGGGTCCGGATGTGCCCGCGGGCGTACACGTCTCCGCCGCAGGGGGCGAAGTCGTCCGCCTCGATGGCGTGCACGATGGCGATGCGGACCCGGGTGGCGGTGCTGACGTCGTCGACGGTGAGCCCGGCCTCGATGCGCGCCTGCTTCAGGGCACGGCCGACGGAGGTGCGGGCTTCCTCGGTGACGTCTGGGAACGGACGCTCGTCTTCAGGGGAGTTGCCGATGGACACGGGGGCGCCTTTCGAGCGTGTAGCCACCTGTGCTGGAGGTTCAGTCTAGGGGGGGTACGAAAGGGTGGGGCAACCGGGCGGTACGACTTTGTACGCCATCGGTATGCCCGGTCACCCCGATGACGGGCCAGGTACGAACTCCAGTGTGGAAGTCGTATCTGTCCTCTCGCTCAACTTGACGTACGTCAAAGGGAAACGGTTGCCCGACGATCTCTAACGAGTGGATCACGACGATGACTCCACCCGGCCCAACGGCGACACGCCGAGCGGCCGTGTCCCTATCCCTCAGACTCCCCACGGATCACGGCGAGCACGCCATCCAGTTCGTCGGGTTTGACCAGGACGTCGCGCGCCTTGGACCCCTCGCTGGGCCCGACGACGCCCCGGGACTCCATGAGGTCCATCAGCCGGCCGGCCTTGGCGAAGCCGACCCGCAGCTTGCGCTGGAGCATGGACGTCGACCCGAACTGCGTGGAGACGACGAGTTCGGCCGCCTGGCACAGCAGGTCGAGGTCGTCGCCGATGTCCTCGTCGATCTCCTTCTTCTGCTTGGCGCCCACCGTGACGTCGTCGCGGAAGACCGGCGTCATCTGGTCCTTGCAGTGCTGGACGACGGCCGCGACCTCCTCCTCGGTCACGAACGCGCCCTGCATACGGGTCGGCTTGTTCGCGCCCATCGGGAGGAACAGGCCGTCGCCCTTGCCGATGAGCTTCTCGGCGCCGGGCTGGTCGAGGATGACCCGGGAGTCGGCCAGGGACGAGGTGGCGAAGGCGAGCCGGGAGGGGACGTTCGCCTTGATCAGACCGGTGACGACGTCGACCGACGGCCGCTGCGTGGCGAGGACCAGGTGGATGCCGGCGGCGCGGGCGAGTTGGGTGATGCGCACGATCGCGTCCTCGACGTCGCGCGGCGCGACCATCATCAGGTCGGCGAGCTCGTCCACGATGACCAGGAGATAGGGGTAGGGCTGCAGCTCGCGCTCGCTGCCCTCCGGCAGCTTCACCTTGCCCTCGCGGATGGCCTGGTTGAAGTCGTCGATGTGCCGGAACCCGAACGCGGCCAGGTCGTCGTAGCGCAGGTCCATTTCGCGCACGACCCACTGGAGCGCCTCGGCGGCCCGCTTGGGGTTGGTGATGATCGGCGTGATCAGGTGCGGGATGCCCTCGTACGCCGTCAGTTCGACGCGCTTGGGGTCGACGAGGACCATCCGCACGTCCTCCGGGGTCGCCCGCATCATGACCGAGGTGATCAGGCAGTTGATGCAGGACGACTTGCCGGAGCCGGTGGCGCCGGCGACCAGCATGTGCGGCATCTTCGCCAGCGAGTGCATGACGTAGCCGCCCTCGACGTCCTTGCCGAAGGCGACGAGCATCGGGTCGTCGTCCTCGGCGGACTCCGCGAGGCGGAGCACGTCACCGAGGTTGACCATCTCCCGGTCGGTGTTCGGGATCTCGATGCCAACCGCCGACTTGCCGGGAATCGGGCTGATGATCCGCACGTCCGGGCTGGCCACGGCGTACGCGATGTTCTTCGTCAGCGCGGTGATCCGCTCGACCTTCACGGCGGGGCCGAGCTGGACCTCGTAGCGGGTGACCGTCGGTCCACGGGTGAAGCCGGTGACGTCGGCGTCCACCTTGAACTCGGTGAACACGTTGCGCAGGGAGTCGACGATCGCGTCGTTGGCCGCGCTGCGCGCCTTGCCAGGGCCCCCGCGGGTGAGGAGGTCGAGCGAGGGCAGCGCGTAGGTGATGTCGCCGGACAGCTGGAGCTGCTCGGCGCGCGGGGGCAGGTCGCGGACCTCGTCGGGGGCCGACTTGGTCAGGTCGGGAACGCTCTCGACCTTGAGCTTCTCCTGCTTGGGGCGCCCGGCCGGGGCCGGGACCGGCCGCGGGACGGGCGTCGGGGTGGTGTCCTCGCGGTCGCCCACGCTGACGCCCTGGGTGAGGTCGGCGACCAGCGGCGAGGGCGGCATGCCGTGCAGGACGGCGCCGTCGAGGTCCGCGGCGGCCGCGGCCGCGATGTCCACCGCGTCCAGCTGCCGGTCCATGGCGGGCTGCGGCACGGCGGAGCGCCGGGGGCGGCTCCGGCGCTTGGACAGTGCCTCCTGCTCGGCGTCCTCGGGGTCGTACGCCTGGGGGGCGTTCGTGCGCCTGCGGGGGCGCCCGGGCAGCGCCTCGCGCCACTGCTCGTCGTAGCGCTCGTCGTCCTCGCTGAACTCGTCCTCCACCGGGTCGTGCAGCACGCCCAGGCGCACGCCTAGCGCCCGCAGGCGCTGCGGGATCGCGTTGACCGGGGTGGCGGTGACGACCAGCAGTCCGAAGATCGTGAGCAGCACGAGCAGCGGTACGGCGAGGACCTCGCCCATGGAGTACGTCAGCGGGGTCGCCGCGCCCCAGCCGATGAGGCCGCCGGCGTCCCTTATGGCCTGCATGCCGTCGCTGCGGGCGGGCGCGCCGCAGGCGATGTGGACCTGGCCGAGCACGCCGATAACGAGCGCGGACAGGCCGATCACGATGCGGCCGTTGGCCTCGGGCTGCTCGGGGTGCCGGATGAAACGCACCGCGATGACCGCGAGCAGTATCGGCACGAGCAGGTCGAGACGCCCGAAGGCGCCGGTCACCAGGATCTCGACGAGGTCGCCGACGGGGCCGCGCAGGTCGGCCCAGGTACCGGCGGCGACGATCAGGCCGATGCCGAACAGCAGCAGCGCGACGCCGTCCTTGCGGTGGGCCGGGTCGAGGTTCTTCGCGCCCTGCCCTATGCCGCGGAAGACGGCGCCGACGGCGTGCGCGAGCCCCAGCCACACGGCGCGCACCAGTCGGTAGACGCCGCCGGTGGGATTGGGCGCGGGCTTGGGTGGCGGCGCCGCCTTCTTCGCCGTGGCCTTCTTGGCCGGCGCCTTCTTGGCGGGCGCCTTCTTCGCCGGAGCCTTAGCGGAAGCGGCCGCCTTCTTCGCGGGCTGCTTCTTGGCTGCGGAGGGACGTGAGGCCATGGGTGTGAGGTTACCGGTGGAGGCGACAGCGGACACGTGTGCCTACCGCTTCACCCGTTCGTGTCGTCCGTGCCGGAGCGCGGAACTGACGCGCGCTCATGCCCAACTACGGGCGTGGCGGGCGTCAGTTCTGCGTCGGGACCGCCTGGGTGCCGCTGCCGGTGCCCGGTTCCAGGGCGTCGAGTGCGCGGCGCAGTCCGGTGAGTTTGCGTTCGAGATGGGCGGCCGTGGCCACCGCCGCCGCGTCGGCGGAGTCGTCGTCCAGTTGCTTGGACAGTGCCTCGGCCTGCTCCTCGACGGCCGCGAGCCGGGCCGACAGCTCGGCGAGCAGTCCGGCGGACTCCTTGCCGGGGCCGACCGCGCCCTTGCCGCCGCCCTCCAACTGGAGCCGCAGCAGCGCCGCCTGCTCCCGCAGCTGGCAGTTCTTCATGTACAGCTCGACGAACACCGAGACCTTGGCGCGCAGCACCCACGGGTCGAACGGCTTGGAGATGTAGTCGACCGCGCCCGCCGCGTAGCCGCGGAAGGTGTGATGCGGACCGTGGTTGATCGCCGTGAGGAAGATGATCGGGATGTCCCGGGTCCGTTCTCGCCGCTTGATGTGCGCGGCGGTTTCGAAACCGTCCATTCCTGGCATCTGAACGTCCAGCAGAATGACCGCGAAGTCGTCCGTGAGCAGTGCTTTGAGCGCTTCCTCCCCGGACGATGCCCGCACCAGTGTCTGATCGAGCGCAGAGAGGATGGCCTCCAGCGCCAGCAGATTCTCCGGCCGGTCATCGACCAGGAGGATCTTGGCCTTCTGCACCATGGCCCGCCCTCCTCGCCCCGGCGGTACACCGGGCGCCGCCCCAGGGGACGACTCCCTTTCGCCGCCCGTCCTTGTGCCGGTCATGGTAGCCGCACCCCGCCCGTCGCCACACCCTGTCACCGCGATGTCACTGTGCACGTAGCAGAAACGCAGCAGGGGACCAGAAGGTTCCCCGAATCCCGCACCTCTACACCGCCTCGGCCACCCTCTGTCAGCAACTCCGCGTGCACGGGAAAGGTTCCCACAGCCCTGGTCCGGGGCCCGCGTTTTCCCGTCACTCGGCGCGCATCCACTGCCGCATGACCGACAACAGGTGATCGGGGTCGACCGGCTTCGTCACGTAGTCGGAAGCCCCCGACTCGATCGCCTTCTCCCGGTCGCCCTTCATCGCCTTCGCGGTGAGCGCGATGATCGGCAGACCGGCGAACTGCGGCATCCGCCGGATCGCCGTGGTGGTCGCGTACCCGTCCATCTCGGGCATCATGATGTCCATCAGCACGACGGCCACGTCGTCGTGCTGCTCCAGGACCTCGATGCCCTCGCGGCCGTTCTCCGCGTACAGCACGGACAGGCCGTGCTGCTCCAGGACGCTGGTGAGCGCGAAGACGTTGCGGATGTCGTCGTCGACGATCAGCACCTTCTCCCCGCCGAACCGCACCCCGCGCTGCGTCGAAGGCGCGAACTCCTGGTGCTGGGCGACGGTCCACGACTCCGCCCGCTGCTCCAGCGCCGGAGTACCCCGGCGTCGGCGCCGGAAGAGCGCGGCGGCACCGTTCTGCGTCTCCTGGTACGACTTCACCTCGGCCGGCGTCACGATCTGCGCGTCGGACAGCTCGGACGTGTGGTTCTCGGAGGCGACCAGATCGCCCGCCTCCAGCGCGGCCACGGCCTGCTGGTAGCCCTGCGGGGGCAGTTCGCTCGGGTGCAGCGGCAAATACAGCGTGAAGGTCGAGCCGCGTCCGGGCTCGCTCTGCGCCTGGATCTCACCGCCGAGCAGCTGGGCGATCTCCCGCGAGATCGACAGCCCGAGGCCCGTACCGCCGTACTTGCGGCTGGTCGTGCCGTCGGCCTGCTTGAACGCCTCGAAGATCACCCGCATCTTGCTGGCCGCGATGCCGATACCGGTGTCCGTCACGGAGAACGCGATCAGCGGGGCGTCCGGGTCGCTGAGCGAGCCGGACTCCAGCAGCTGCTCCCGGATGGCCATCGGCACGCCGCTGCCGGCCGGCCGGATCACCAGCTCGACCGACCCGGAGTCGGTGAACTTCACCGCGTTGGACAGCAGGTTCCGCAGCACCTGGAGCAGGCGCTGCTCGTCGGTGTGCAGCGTGGCGGGCAGCTCCGGCGAGACCCGCACGGACAGGTCGAGGCCCTTCTCCGCGGTCAGCGGCCGGAACGTCGCCTCCACGTAGTCGACGAGCTGGACGAGCGCGATACGCGTCGGGGAGACGTCCATCTTGCCCGCCTCGACCTTCGACAGGTCCAGGATGTCGTTGATCAGCTGGAGCAGGTCGGAACCCGCGCCGTGGATCGTTTCGGCGAACTCGACCTGCTTCGGGGAGAGGTTCCCCTCCGCGTTGTCGGCGAGCAGCTTGGCCAGGATCAGCAGCGAGTTGAGCGGCGTCCGCAGCTCGTGCGACATGTTGGCCAGGAACTCGCTCTTGTAACGCATCGAGACCGCGAGCTGCTCGGCACGCTCCTCCAGGACCTGCCGCGCCTCCTCGATCTCGGTGTTCTTCACCTCGATGTCACGGTTCTGCTGGGCCAGCAGCTCGGCCTTCTCCTCCAGTTCGGCGTTGGACGCCTGCAGGGCCTTCTGCCGGTTCTCCAACTCGGCCGACCGCTCCCTCAGTTGCTCGGTCAGCTCCTGCGACTGCTTCAGCAGCACCTCGGTCTTGGTGTTGACCGAGATCGTGTTGACGCTGGTCGCGATCATCTCGGCGATCTGGTTGAGGAAGTCCTTCTGGATCTGCGTGAACGGCGTGAACGAGGCCAGCTCGATGACACCGAGCACCTTGCCCTCGAACAGCACCGGCAGCACGATCACCTGCGCCGGCGGTGCCTCGCCGAGCCCCGAGGAGATCTTCAGATAGCCGCTGGGCGCGTTCTCGACCAGGATCGTGCGTTTCTCCTGGGCGGCCGTCCCGATGAGCGCCTCACCGGGCCGGAACGACGTCGGCATGGATCCCATCGAGTAGCCGTACGAGCCGAGCATCCGCAGTTCGTACGAGTCCTCGCTCTCGGCGCTCAGGTCCTTGCCGTCGACGAGCGGCATCGTCAGGAAGAACGCGCCGTGCTGCGCGGAGACCACCGGCGTCAGCTCGCTCATGATCAGCGAGGCCACGTCCTCCAGGTCCCGGCGGCCCTGCATCAGCGCGGAGATCCGGGCCAGGTTGCCCTTCAGCCAGTCCTGCTCCTTGTTGGCGATGGTGGTGTCGCGCAGGTTGGCGATCATCTTGTTGATGTAGTCCTGGAGTTCCTGGATCTCGCCGGACGCGTCCACGTCGATCTTCAGGTTCAGGTCGCCACGGGTCACCGCGGTGGCCACGCGCGCGATGGCACGCACCTGCCGGGTCAGGTTTCCGGCCATCTCGTTCACCGACTCGGTCAGGTCCCGCCAGGTGCCGTCCACGTCACGCACGCGTGCCTGACCGCCCAGCTGGCCCTCCGTGCCCACCTCACGGGCGACGCGGGTGACCTCCTCGGCGAAGCTCGACAGCTGGTCGACCATCGTGTTGATCGTCGTCTTGAGTTCGAGGATCTCGCCGCGCGCGTCGATGTCGATCTTCTTGGTCAGGTCACCCTTGGCGATGGCCGTCGTGACCATCGCGATGTTGCGCACCTGACCGGTCAGGTTGGACGCCATCTGGTTCACGGACTCGGTGAGGTCCTTCCACGTACCGGCCACACCCGGTACGTGCGCCTGACCGCCGAGGATGCCGTCCGTGCCCACCTCACGGGCCACCTTGGTCACCTGGTCGGCGAACGAACTCAGCGTCTTCACCATGGTGTTGATGGTGTCGGCGAGCTGCGCCACCTCGCCGCGCGCCTCGATGGTCACCTGCCGCGTCAGGTCGCCGTTGGCCACCGCCGCGGACACCTGGGAGATGTTGCGCACCTGCATGGTCAGGTTGTTGGCCATCAGGTTCACGTTGTTGCTGAGGTCCTTCCAGATGCCCGTGACACCCGGCACGTGCGCCTGGCCGCCCAGGATGCCCTCGGTGCCCACCTCACGGGCCACCCGGGTCACCTGCTCGGCGAAGGAGGACAGCTGGTCGACCATGGTGTTGACCGTCGTGACGAGTTCGAGGATCTCGCCCTTCGCATCAACAGTGATCTTCTTGGACAGGTCGCCCTTGGCGACCGCGGTCGTGACCTCGGCGATGTTGCGCACCTGGATCGTCAGGTTGTTCGCCATGAAGTTCACGGACTGCGTGAGGTCCTTCCAGGTGCCCGCGACGCCCTGCACCTCGGCCTGACCGCCCAGCATGCCCTCGGTGCCCACCTCGCGGGCCACGCGCGTGACCTCCTGGGCGAACGACGACAGCTGGTCCACCATCGTGTTCAGGGTGTTCTTCAGCTCCAGGATCTCGCCGCGCGCGTCCACGGTGATCTTCTGGGACAGGTCACCCCGGGCCACCGCCGTGGCGACCTGCGCGATGTTGCGCACCTGGGCCGTGAGGTTGCCGGCCATGCCGTTCACGGAGTCCGTCAGGTCGCGCCACACACCGGCCACGCCGGGCACCTGCGCCTGACCGCCCAGGCGGCCGTCCGTACCCACCTCGCGGGCCACCTTGGTGACCTGGTCGGCGAACGCGGAGAGCTGGTCGACCATCGTGTTGATGGTGTTCTTCAGCTCCAGGATCTCGCCGCGGGCGTCGACGTCGATCTTCTGGGACAGGTCACCGCGGGCCACCGCGGTGGTCACCTGGGCGATCTGCCGCACCTGCGAGGTCAGGTTCCCCGCCATGAAGTTGACGGAGTCCGTGAGCTCCTTCCAGGTACCCGAGACGCCGTCCACGCGGGCCTGGCCGCCCAGGCGGCCCTCCGTGCCCACGTCCCGGGCCATGCGGGTCACCTGGTCGGCGAAGCTCGACAGCTGGTCCACCATCGTGTTCACGGTGTTCTTCAGCTGGAGCATCTCGCCGGAGACGTCCACCGTGACCTTCTGCGAGAGGTCACCGTTGGCCACCGCCGTCGTCACCTGGGCGATGTTGCGCACCTGACCGGTGAGGTTGCGGAACGCGGTGTTGACGGAGTCCGTCAGGTCCTTCCAGGTACCGGCCGCGCCCGGCACCTGCGCCTGGCCGCCCAGCTCACCCTCGACGCCGACCTCCCGCGCCACGCGCGTGACCTCGGCACCGAACGCCGACAGCTGGTCCACCATCCCGTTGACGGTGTTCTTCAGCTCCAGCATCTCGCCGGCCACGTCGACCGTGACCTTCTGCGAGAGGTCACCGCTGGCCACCGCCGTCGTCACGGCGGCGATGTCCCGCACCTGCGTGGTCAGGTTCCGGAAGACGGTGTTGACGGAGTCCGTCAGGTCCTTCCAGGTGCCCGCCGCGCCCGGCACGTTCGCCTGCCCGCCCAGGCGACCCTCGGCACCGACCTCGTTGGCCACGCGCGTGACCTCGTCCGCGAAGATCCGCAGCGTCTCGGTCATCTGGTTGATCGTCTCGGCCAGCTGCGCGACCTCGCCGCGCGCCGGGACGGTCACCTTCTGCGACAGGTCACCGCTCGCGACGGCGGTGGTCACCTGGGAGATCCCGCGCACCTGCGCGGTGAGGTTGCCCGCCATGGTGTTGACGGAGTCGGTGAGCTCCTTCCACACACCGGCCACCCCGGGCACCTGCGCCTGACCGCCCAGGATGCCCTCGGTGCCCACCTCGCGCGCGACCCGCGTCACTTCGGAGGAGAAGGAGGACAGCTGCTCCACCATCGTGTTGACGGTGTTCTTGAGCTCCAGCATCTCGCCGGCCACATGGACCGTGACCTTGCGTGACAGGTCACCCCGGGCGACCGCGGTGGTCACCAGCGCGATGTCCCGTACCTGCGCGGTCAGCCGGTTGGCCATCGTGTTGACGGACTCCGTCAGGTCCTTCCACGAACCGGACATACCGCGCACCCGGGCCTGGCCGCCGAGCTTGCCCTCGGTGCCGACCTCGCTGGCCACGCGCGTGACCTCGTCGGTGAACGTCGACAGCTGGTCGACCAGGTTGTTGACCGTCCGCCCGACCCGCAGGAACTCACCCCGCAGCGGATGGCCGGTCCCGTCCGGCGCCTGCGTCCGCAGCTCCATGCGCGGCGACAGATCGCCCTCGGCCACCGCGGTGAGCACCCGGCCCACCTCGGAGACGGGCCGTACGAGATCGTCGACGAGGGCGTTGGAGGCGTCGATGGCGGACGCCCAGGAGCCCTCACAGGCGCCTGTTTCCAGCCGTTCCGTGAGTTTCCCCTCACGGCCCACCATCCGCCGGACCCGCGACAACTCACCCGTCAGATGCAGATTCCGGTCGGCCACCTCGTTGAAAACGGCGGCGATCTCCGACATCACGCCGTCGCCGGACACCGTGAGCCGCTTCCGGAAGTTCCCGTCGCGCATCGCCACGAGTGCCACCAGCAGCCTGTTCAGGCCGGCCGTGTCCACCACGGTGGTCCCGCCTCGCTGCTTGCTCAGGGACTGTCCGCCCTTCGCGCGCGTCTTCGAGCCACGCGTCGCTGCGCCAGACTCCACTGTGTCCCTCCCGCAGGGGTCGACCGTTACTGCTGTGCTCGGGTACTTCTACTCGGCGTGCCGGATACCTACTCGGCGTACCGGTAACTTCGGCGTACCAGTTACTGCTGGGTATTTCTGCCAGATGAGTTCCGGCCACACCAGGGGCTGCTGCCCCTCGTACACGGAACACACTCAGCCTGGCCGGACCTTCACCAGAAGCTTGCCCAGTGTTTCACCCTGCCTGAACCAGGCCATAACAGTTCGGCAGCTTCGCACATCGTCCGCACACCCGGGGGGCGTAAACACCGGCGACCGGCATCCGCACGGACGGCGAAGGTAAGTAACCTTGCATGCGGCTGTCCAGCCGCACCGGTCCGTCCGGCCTGGGCGGTGGATCGAGAACGAGCGGGCATCGGAGGGCGGCCGCAGACCATGACCACCGGAGTGATCCCCGGGGGACAGTCCCCGGAGCCGCGGCCGACGGGCGCGCACATGCCGCACCAGCGGCACGAGCAGCCCGGCCACGGAGCACTGCACGTCGACAACCGGTCGAGGAGTTCTGTGATCACCGCGCGCGCGGCCGCCAGCTTCGAGCCCGTCGGGAGATCGGTCGCGACCGCCCGGGCCTTCGTCCGGGACACGCTCCAGGGGTGGGGCTTCGCCGACGTCGTCGACGACGCGGTGGTCCTCACGAGCGAACTGGTGACCAACGCCGTCGTGCACGCGGGCACCCACGCGGACGTGCTGTGCCTGCGCAGTGAGGATGGCGTACGGATCGAGGTGGCCGACCGCTATCCGGAGCGCGAGGTCCCGCTCCAGAGCTCGGCCGTCAACATGGGCAG
This sequence comes from Streptomyces sp. NPDC054794, assembly GCF_053611585.1. Taxonomy (NCBI): domain Bacteria; kingdom Bacillati; phylum Actinomycetota; class Actinomycetes; order Kitasatosporales; family Streptomycetaceae; genus Streptomyces; species Streptomyces sp. NPDC054794. Next base: position 74,249 of record NZ_JBSHAQ010000050.1, read on the forward strand.
CCCCGACCGCGAGGGCGGCCGCGGCCTCCAGCTGTGCGCGGCCCTGGCCGGCCGCTGGGGCGTCGAGTACACGCCGACGCACAAGAACGTCTGGTTCCAACTCGACCTCCCGGAGCGCCCGGTCGGCACCCGCGCCGCCGGACCGTCCCTGCCCGCCGACCTCCTGCCGCTCGCCGACGGCCGGGTCCGGGTCGCGGTCGTCCAGATCGACCGCAAGGGCTCCATCACGGCCTGGAACGAGGACGCGGAGGAGATCTTCGGCCACCCCGCCGTCCAGGTCACCGGCAGGCCCCTCACCGACCTCGCGGCCTGGCCGCACACCCCCGGCACCGGCACCGGCGTCGCGGAGGCCCTCCAACTGTCCCGCTGGGAGGGCAGCTACGGCATCCGGGGCGCCGACGGCCGGGTCACCCCGGTCTACGCCTCCCACCTCCGCGTGCGCGACACGGGCGGCGAACCGTCCACGGTCTGCCTCCTGGTACGCGACCACGAACGCGCCGTGCTCCAGACGCCGTTGCGCGTCCCCGCCTCCGACGCGGGCCCGGCCGTCGATGGCCAGAGCACGGACCCCTTCGAGGTCTTCATCGGCTCCCCGGCCCCGGACGACCTCGACGGCCTGCTGCAGCGCACCGTGGAGCGCGCCCGCGACATGCTCGACGGCGACTCCGCGTTCCTCCTGCTGGCCACTGACGACGAGACGGAGCTGGAGGTCCGCGCCTCCACCGGTCTGCCGTCGGCGCGCCAGCGCTTCGCCCGCGTCCCCGTGGAGGCCGGCCCCGGCCGCTACGGCTCCGCCCGCATGCCGGCCGTCCACGACGACCTCTCGGCCGTACCGGGCGCCGTACCGCTGCTCAGCGGCACCGGCATGCGCTCGGTCGTCACCGTTCCGCTGAAGGTCGAGGGCCGCCTCACGGGCTCCCTGGGCGTCGCGGCCGAGGCCCCGAGCAGATACTCCAACGAGGAGGCGCTGCGCCTGCAGTTCGCCGCCGACCGGATCGCCCTGGCCGTCGAGTCGGCCCGCCTGGGCGAGCTGGAGCGCCTGCGCCGCGGCTCGCTCAGCTTCCTCGTCGAGGCCTCGGACCTGCTCGCCGGCACGCTGGACCGCGACCAGACCCTGGCCCTGATGGCCCAGATGACGGTCCCGACCCTGGCCACCTGGTGCGCCGTCTACACGATCGCCGACCAGGCCTCCGATCCGTACCTCTCGTACGTCCTGCACGAGGACGAGGAACTCATCGACGGCATCAAGTCGTTGCTCTCCAAGATCGCCCCGCCCGACCCGGTCCCCACGCCCGGTGCCCGCGTCTGGACGACCCCCGCCGAGGTGGCCCACCAGGCGGCCCTGCGCAGCTCCATGCGCAGCCTCGGCCTCACCGGCGGCCCCACCCGGCAGGTCGCCTCCGGCATCGGCCCGACGCTCGCCACGGCCTCGGCCGTCGGCGGCGAGACGGTGGTCCTGCCGCTCGTCGCCCGCAACCGCGTCATCGGCATGCTGACCCTCGGCAAGCCGACCGACGAGCACTTCCGCCAGGAAATCCTGGAATTGGCCGAAGACTTGTCCCGTCGGGCCGCCCTGGCCCTGGACAACGCCCGCCTCTACTCGGAGCGCACGGCCATCAGCCAGTCCCTCCAGCGCAGCCTCCTGCCGCCGGAGACCCCCGCCATCCCGGGCGTCGAGGTCGAGGTCATCTACCGCGCGGCCGGCGAGGGCAACGAGGTCGGCGGCGACTTCTACGACGTCTTCCCGATCCGCGACGGCACGTACGGCTTCGCCATCGGCGACGTCTGCGGTACGGGCCCGCACGCGGCGGCGGTCACGGGCCTGGCCCGGCACGCGCTGCGCCTGCTCGCCCGCGAGGGCCTGAGCGGCCCGGCGGTCCTGGAGCGCCTGAACTCCGCGATCCTCGACGAGGGCGCCCGCAGCCGCTTCCTGACCCTCCTGTACGGCGAGATGCGACCCCAGGAGGACGGCAGCGCGGAACTGAAGGTGGTCTGCGCCGGCCACCCGCTACCGCTCCGGCTGCGCCAGGACGGCACGGTCGAAGCGGCGGCCGAACCCCAGCCGCTCCTCGGCGTCATCGAGGACCTGGAGCTGTACGAGCAGACGGTCACCCTCGACCCGGGCGACGTCCTCCTGTGCGTCACGGACGGCGTCACCGAACGCCGCGAGGGCGCCCGAATGCTGGGCGACGACGGCCTCGCCGACGTCCTCACGACCTGCACGGGCCTGACGGCGGGCGCGGTCGCCGCACGCATCATGCGCGCGGTGGAGCGCTTCGCCTCGGACGCCCCGTCCGACGACATGGCGATCCTGGCGATGCGCGTCCCGGGCATCCACACCGACTGAGGCCTGTCCGGCGGATCATGCCGGACAGGCCCAGGGCAGAACCTGGGTACGAAAAAGGCCCCGCCCAAGTGGGCGGGGCCTTTCTGTCGGAGCCCCCAAACGGAATCGAACCGTTGACCTTCTCCTTACCATGGAGACGCTCTGCCGACTGAGCTATAGGGGCCTGTCGCCTTTGAGGTTTCCCTCGCGGCAACGGAATAGATCATACCCCGAACGGAGCCGTGTTCCCAAACTCGTTCAGAAGGCCGGCTGAAGCAGCCCGCCCAGGGCGTTGCAGGCGGAGACTATCCGCTGCATCTCCCGCTTGGTCAACGACGCGTCCACGGGCAGCGCCAGCGTCTCGTCCGCGGCCCGCTCGGTCTCCGGCAGCGAGACACAGCGCCGGAATTCCGGCAGTCGGTGCACGGGCGTCTTCACCGGCACCCGGCACTCAACTCCCTTGGCCCGCACGGCCCGCACGAAGGCGTCCCGGTCCGGCCGCCCGTTGCCGGGCACGCGAACGACGTACTGCTGGTAGGTGTGCCCGTCACCGCCGTCCGGCGTCCGCACGCCACGCAGCTTGGCGTCCAGGAACGCGGCCCGCTCCCTGCGCTGGGCGACCTCGTCGTACGGCGCCTCGGACTCCCCCTGCTCCAGTACCAGCAGCCCGTGCCGCTGCCCGATCCCGCGCAACCGCGAGATGTCCGCGCTGCGTCCGAAGCGGTGCACGACAACTATCGCCGCGGTACGGGGAGTTACGGCGCCCTCGACCAGGGACGCGTCCAGGCAGTACGTCACCGGGTCTATGTCGGCGAACACCGGCAGCGCGCCGGCCAGAGTCACGGCCTCGGCGACTTCCACGTTCCCGAAGGCCGGCACGATGACCTCGTCACCGACTCCGACTCCGGCGGCCCTGAGCATTGCAGCAGTACCCATGGTGTGGATGCTGAGCGCGGAACGTGAACTTGAAGTTACGCATACCAAAAAAAGGTCGGACCCTGAACCGAAGTTCAGGGTCCGACCTTTCAAGTTTTGTTCGGCGGCGTCCTACTCTCCCACAGGGTCCCCCCTGCAGTACCATCGGCGCTGTGAGGCTTAGCTTCCGGGTTCGGAATGTAACCGGGCGT
>NZ_JBSHAQ010000051.1:0-76107 GCF_053611585.1 Streptomyces sp. NPDC054794
CCTCTCATCAGGCACTCCGGAGCTTTCGATGTTCACTCCGGCATAGAAACACAAGCCACAGAGTCACAACCAGCCACTTTCGACACACGCCCTAGACCTCGATCAGTACGGTGAACGGGCCGTCGTTCGTGAGGGAGACGCGCATCTGCGCGCCGAACCGGCCCGTCGCCACCGTCGCGCCCAGGGAGCGCAGCTGGGCGACCACCTCGTCGACCAGCGGCTCGGCCACGTCGCCGGGGGCGGCGGCGTTCCAGGTGGGGCGGCGGCCCTTGCGGGCGTCGCCGTAGAGCGTGAACTGGCTGATGACCAGGAGCGGGGCGGCGATGTCGCTGCACGACCTCTCGTCGTGCAGCATGCGGATGGACCACAGCTTGCGGGCGAGCTGGGCCGCCTTCTCCTTGGTGTCGTCGTGGGTGACCCCGACGAGGACGCACAGCCCCTCGCCCTCGATCGCCCCGACCGTCTCGCCGTCCACGACGACGCTCGCGCCGTCCACCCTCTGCACCACTGCACGCATGCGGACCATCATGCCGGGTGGTGCACTCTCGTTCGCAAGGGGCCTATTTTTGCTCCTTAACCCCCCATCTGGGGCCGTTCGGGGGCACTCAGTCACATAGCGGCCAGTTGGGGTGGCACGATGCTTCCGTACGCGGGTCGAGGGGACGGTTGAGGCACATGAGCACACCGAGTACCGGGCGGCTGGAGACCCACCGGCCGCCCGCGCAGCGCGGCGAGAGTCCGCTGCTGCCCGAGGATCCGCCCGAGCACGACCTGACCCTGCTCAGCCTGCCCGAACTGCGCACCCTGCGCCGGGACGCGCAGCGCGACGAGGCGGACCTCAGCTATGTGCGGCGGCTGCTGCAGGGGCGCATCGACATCCTGCGCGCGGAACTCGCGCGCCGCGGCCCGGCCTCCGTGCCCGCCCCCGGTGAGGCCCCGGTCGTGGACCGCCTCCCGGAGATCCTCACCGACGCCCCGGCCCGCCACCGCTCCGCCCGCCACGTCACCCTCGGCACGCCGTACAGCGAGGAGTACGAGCGGCTGGCCGCCGACATGCTCGCCGAGGTCGAGCTCTCCGACCTCGAAGCCCGCACGGACCTGGAACTGAACACCGCGATGGGCCGCCTCGTCCGTTACGAACAGCGGGTCTCCTCCCGCCGGCAGCACCTGCAGCGCACGACCGACGACTGCAGCGGGGAGATCACGCGCCGGTACCGGGACGGCGAGGCGCAGGTGGACGACCTGCTGATCTGAGGCGACGGGCCCGCGAGTGCGGGGGAGAGCCAGGGAGAGCGGGCGAGAACGGGCGAGAACCGAGGGCGGGAAAAACCGCGCGACACCGGTGCGCCTCACACCTACCGTGAGCCCATGAGCAGCTCCGCCGCAGACATCGACGTCCGTGCCATCACCGAGGCCGAGTTCTCCGACTGGAACCGTGCCCTGAACACCGGTTTTCTGCGGGAACCGGTCGTCGCGCAGGAGCAGTTGGAGGCCCGGCGGAACCAGTTCGTGCCCGGCCGTCTGCTCGGCGCCTTCGACGCCGGCCGGTGCGTGGCGACCTTTCGCTCCTTCGCGCAGGAGATCACGGCCGTGGGCGGCGCGACCGTCCCCGCGGACGCCGTCTCCAACGTCACCGTGACCGCCACCCACCGTCGTCGCGGCCTGCTCACCCGCATGATGAACCTGGACCTCGCGGCCGCGAAGGAGCGCGGGGACGTCGTCGCCACCCTGATCGCCGCCGAGTACCCGATCTACGGCCGCTACGGCTTCGGCGCGGCGACCTGGATGGCCGAGTGGACGATCGACGTCCCGCGCACCGGCCTCGACCCGCGTTGGTCGGGCCCGGACGACGGCGGCCGGATCGACCTGGTGGACGGCGAGGAGGTCCGGAAGATCGGCCCCGAGCTGCACGAGCGCGTCCGCCGCGCCCAGCCCGGCGCCGTCAGCCGCGACGAGCTGTGGTGGCGGTCGAGCACCGGTGCCGTACGGCTGTTCGGCGGCGAGTGGACCGAGCCGTTCTACGCGGTCTACCGTTCGGCGGCCGGCGAGGTCGAGGGCCTGGTGGCGTACAAGGCCGACGACCAGTGGAACGGCAAGCAACCGCAGCACACGGCCGAGGTGAAGTGGCTGCTCGGGGCGACCCCGGCGGCCGAGCGCGCCCTGTGGCACTACCTCTGCTCGATCGACTGGATCACCAAGGTCGAGAGCGGCTGGCGCGCGCCGGACGATCTGCTCCCGTTCTACCTGCCCGACCCGCGCGCGGCGAGCATCAGGACGCACGGGGACTGGCTGTGGGTGCGGATCCTGGATGTCGTACGGGCCCTTCAGGCGCGGACGTACGAGGGGACCGGCACGCTGGTGCTGGAGGTGACCGACCGGCAGGGCCTGGCCGGCGGCCGCTATCTGCTGGAGGCCTCGCCCGAGGGCGCGTCCTGCGCGCCGACCACCCGGAGCGCCGAACTCAGCCTGGACGTCGATGCGTTGGCGACGCTGTGGCTCGGTGACGAGTCGGCGAGACGGCTCGCGGCGCTGGGGCGGCTGGAGGAAGAGCGAAAGGGCGCCGCCCGAGTGGCCGACGCCCTGATGCGCACGTCCAGGCGACCGTGGTGCCCGGACATCTTCTGAGTGCTCCCTTCTCCCGACGGCCGTGCGGTCTCATCCGTAGCGAGCTGTGAAGTTGTGGCTGTGCGCTGCCGTTGTGAAGTTGTGGCTGTGCGGATGAAGTTGTGGCTGTGCTCTTGAGTTGTGGCTGTGCGTCCTGCGCTGCTGCGGTGCGGTACCGCGGTCGGCCGGCCCTCCGGGCTCCCGGCTCCCCTCCGGAAGGGAGCCCGGTGGGCCAACCACCGGGAAGTGTGACCATGTTGCTGAAGTTGGCGACCAACTTCAATGTACTTATCTCCACTTGGATGCGACTCATAACCACCTTCCCGTGAACTGCCACAAGATGGCGAGAAGTTGTAGTGTTTGTTCGTGGAGCCGGAACACGCCTCCGTCAATGGACGGAAGAGGTCACAGCGGCCACAGAAGTCACATCACGAGGTGGCCGACGAGCTGCGCACCCGGATCAGGTCCGGCCTGCTGCGGCCCGGCCAGCGCATGCCCACCCAGGCCGAACTGGCCGACGAGTTCGGGGTGGAGCGCGGAACGGTGCGCGAGGCGCTGCGCATCCTGCGGTCGGAGCACCTGCTCACCAACGTCACGCAGGGCAGCCCGGCCAAGGTCGCGGCGTATCCGGTCCCGAATGCGCCGCATGCCGGCCCCGAGGCCCCGCCGCAGCCCACCATGGTGGCGCTCGGGGCACGCACGGCCGCCGCCTTCGCGGCCCCGCACGTCGAGATCGACGCCCTGTGCCTGACCGCGGTCTCGCTCACGCTCGCGATGGGCGAACCGCTGCGCCAGATCCATGCCGGCCGACTGAAACCGGCCAAGGTCGACGTCCGCGTCCTGTTGCCCAGCCGCGACATCGACCTGGCCTTCCCGGCGCCGGTGGACGACGCCTCGGCCGTGGGTCTGCTGCACCGGCGCTGGCTGGCCCAGCGCAACGCCCAGGGCCAGGTGCTGCGGCACAACCTGCACGCCCTGCGTGCCACGCACGGCATAGACGTGCAGGTTTCCTTCCGTGCGCTGCCGTTCACGCCGCCGGTGAAGCTCTACCTGTTGAACGGCACGGAGGCGCTGTTCGCGTACTACACCCTGACCCGGCGCGAACGCGAGATCGACCACGAGCACCTGGAGATGTACGACGCCGAGGGCACGCGGTCGATGCTGTTCGCCTTCGAGCAGGGTGCGGGACTGCGGGACACGACGTTCGTGGAGCAGTCCCACCTCTGGTTCAACGCGCTGTGGGAGACGATCAGTACGGAACTCGTGCTGACGTCATAGGGCGGGCCCGGCGAGCAGGACGGCGAGGAGCACCGCCCCCGCGGAGCTGACGGCCGGGCTCTTGGCCTTGATGCCTATGGTGAGGAGCAGCAGGCCGACGATGCCGGTGGCGCCGTACTTCCACTGGACGAGCTGCTCGAAGCCGACGACGAAGACGGCGGAGATGAGAGCGAGGGCAGGCATGATGTATCCCCCTTCGGGCTGGTAAGGGAAGCAAAACTTCCGCCAACTCAACCAAGTTGGCAACCAACTCTGATTAAGTTGTCCCCACTTGGCAACCAGTCATAAACAACTTCCAAGCAACTCCCGTAAGATGGATCAAAGTTGTAGCGTTTGGTTGTGACTCAGGAGAACGTGGCAGTGGACGCCAGCAGAAGGCTCACGCCCCAGGAGATCGCCGACACCCTGCGGGAACGCATCCGCGTCGGCGACCTGAAGGCGGGGGACCGCCTGCCCACCCAGGCCGAGCTCGCCGAGGAGTTCGGTGTGGAGCGCGGCGCCGTCCGCCAGGCCCTGCGGTCGCTCCAGGAGGACGGCCTCCTCAGCAGCGTCAGCAGGGGCAGCCCGCCGCGGATCGCGGAACCCGCACCCTCCCACGACGAACCCCAGCCGACCATGGTCGGCCTGGCGCCCCGGCTCGCCGAGGCCTTCTCGGCCCCGCACGTGCGCATAGACGCGGCCTGCCTGACCGCGCAGAGCCTGATCCCGGCCCTGGGCGAGCCCCTCCGGCTGATCCACGAGGGCCGCATCCGCCCGGAGCGGATCGACGTCCGCATCCTGCTGCCGTCCCGGGACATCAACCTCGCCTTCCCGGTCCCGGTCGAGGGGCGCGGCGACGACGACCCGGTCCACCACCGCTGGCTGGCGATGCGCAACGCCCAGGGGCAGGTCCTCCAGTACAACCTGCAGGCCCTGCGCTCCACGCACGACATCGACGTGCACGTCACCTTCCGCGCGCTGCCGTTCACCCCGCCGGCCAAGCTGTACCTGCTCAACGGCAGGGAGGCGCTGTTCGCGTACTACATGATCACCCGCCGCGAGGAGGCGACCGACAGCGGAACGCTGGACATGTACGACGCGGTCGGCTCCGAGTCCCTGCTCTTCTCCTTCGAGAAGCGGGCCGGGCAGCGGGACGCGGCGTTCGTGGAGCAATCGCAGAAGTGGTTCGACGCCCTCTGGGAAACCATCACCACGGACCTGACACTCTCCATGTGACTTCTGATACGACGCAGACTGATCCGGTGTCGACCGAACCGGCGACGGGAGAGACAGCGAACGAGATCGAGAAGCTCCGGGAACTGATCAAGCGTGCCCGGGTCGTCCTCTGGGACTTCGACGGGCCGATCTGCCGCCTGTTCGCCGGGCACAAGGCGGAACACGTGGCCGGGGACCTGGTGGAGTGGCTGGAGGGGCGCGGGCTGCACGGTCTCCTCACCGAGACCGAGCGGGAGTCGCTGGACCCGCACATCGTGCTGCGCGCCGTCGACCGCAGACACCCGGGCAGCGATCTCGTCGCGGAGCTGGAGGAACGTCTCACCCAGGAGGAGCTGCGGGCCGCGTCCTCCGCGATGCCCACCGCCTACGCCGACCCGGTGATCCGCACCTGGACGGCGGTCGGCTCCCGGCTGGCCATCGCGACCAACAACTCTCCCCGGGTGGTCCGTTCCTACCTCGACACCCGCGGCCTGACCGAGTGCTTCGCCCCCCACATCTACGGCCGCACTCAGGACCTGCACCGTCTCAAGCCCGACCCGCACTGCCTCAACCGCGCCCTGAGCGCGATGGGCGCGGCCCCCGGCGCCGCCCTGATGATCGGCGACTCCCCCTCCGACCTCGACGCGGCCGTGCGGGCCGGCGTCCCGTTCCTCGGCTACGCGCGTAACGAACAGAAGGCAAAGCTCTTGCGGGCGGCCGGAGCCGGGTACGTCGTGGGGTCACTGGAGCCTTTGCTGGGGTTGCTCCGGCGGTGACGCCCGGGGCGGCGGCCGTCCGGCCGACCCGCCCCCGGGACCGCCCGGCGCGCCTGCGGAGCCAGGCCGTCAGGGACACGAGCACCCCGACGGTCCAGCAGGCCAGTTGGCTGAGATCGTCGATCTGCACGGTGACCCCGAATACCTGCACGGTCATGGTTCCACCCCCTCATTCCGCATCAGGTCAGCCAACCCTTCAAGCGCCGGAGTTGACTGGCAAGTTGACTGCTTGGGGGAAGGTGCCCCGTCAACGTGATCCAGTAACCGGGGAGTTGACTTGGCTGGTTGCCTGACCGGAAGTTGTTTGCCGGAGGGTGGGAGGAGGTACGTACGACCTGTGACGGAGCGCAGGAAGGACGAGGGCGGCGGCAGCGAGTTCCGGCGCGTGTCGCAGGAGCTGCGGGTGCGGATGGCCGACGGCGGCTATCCGCTGCGCTCGTTCCTGCCGTCGCAGAACGCGCTCGCCGAGGAGTTCGGCGTCTCGCGGGACACCGTCCAGCGGGTGCTGCGGGAGCTGCGCAGCGAGGGATGGATCGAGTCCCGGCAGGGACAGGGGTCGCGGGTCGTCCGGAGCCAGCGCATCCAGTCCTCGGCGCCCCGGGCCACCAGGTCGCGGCACCCGATGACGCTGGGTCCGCTGATCGGCGAGGCCTTCGAGCAGCCCGAAGTGACGCTGGACATCTACACGTTGACCTCGGAGAGCCTGGACGCGCACATCCGCGTCCAGGCGGAGCGCATCCGGGCCGGCGCGATCTCCCCCGAGCGCATCGCCCTGCGCATGGTGCTCCCCTCCGAGCAGTTGGAGCTGCCCTACCCCCGGGCCAAGGGCGACGGCGCCGACGCCCGCCCACGGGCCCGCCTGCGCGCCCTCACCGACCGGCACACCGCGTCCCTGAAGATGGTCCTGGGCCAGCTCCGCACCGAGAAGCTCGTCGAGAACGTCCAACTCCAAGTCCGCCACGCCCCGTTGGCCCCGGCCTTCAAGCTCTACGTCATCAACACCGCCGAGGTCCTCCACGGCCCCTACATCCCGATCGAACGCCCCCTGATGCTGGATGACGGCGAGGAGATCGAGGCCGTCGACGTCCTCGGCCTGGGCGCCACCCTGACCCACCACGTCCGCGACCACCACCCGGACTCCCCGGGCTCGGTCTTCGTGGACAGCATGACGGCCTGGTTCGAGGCGGTCTGGAACCTCCTGACGGAGGAGGCGCAGGCAGCGCAGGAGGCGTAGTGGGGCGCGTGATCGCCGCCTCTGGCTCTGTTGGGCTACGGCGTCCCGGGGCCGCGCCACGCTGGCGCCATCCGTGCCTGGTTCCGCTCGGCCCGCTGTGCGTTAGCATGCGGGATCGGCTGAGCAACCGCTCGGATTTGTGCGTAAGGGATGGCCACAGGGCCAGTCTCGTCCGGCCAGGCTACAGATGAGTGACAGACCACCCGTTGAGCTCACTCGAATGTGACTCTGGTCGTGTGGTCTATCAGTTGGACCTAGCCTTTTCCTACCCTTCCCCCCTTCCGCCTGATCGAATCCCCGGAGCGGCCAGTGGGCGCACCGCCTGTCCCCCTCGTGAACGGGGGACGCGCCGGCAGAGTCCGGCCGCGTGCCGTGTACAAGGCGTTCCTGGGTCGCGCGGAGGAACGGGGGCAGGCGAGCGAGGGCTTCCACAACCAGAACTACGTGCTGCCCCTGACCGAGACGGTGGCGCGGCTGGTCGGCCTGGAGCCCGGGGCCCCGGTGACCGTACGGGTCCGCAAGACCGACGCGCTGCCGGTGGTGATCAGGACCTGGCAGAACGAGGCGCAGATCCTGCGGGCCATCAAGGGCGTACTGCCCAACGTCCCGCGGTGCCTGGTCGAGCAGGACGGTTTCGCCATCCACAGCTATGTGGAAGGCGTCCCGCTCTCCAGCGTCTGCGCCGACGGCAAACCGGTCGACGGCCTGCTCGTGAAGGCGCTGGCGGGCCTGCTCGCCGAGACGGCCCCGGTCCGCGGCAGCTCGCTGCCGCCGCTGCCGTCGGTCTGGCCCAGGAACCACACCGACAGCCAGGCCTTCCTGCGAACGCTCGCCCATCTGGCCGACACCCAGATCCGCCAGCCCAACTGGCCCTACTTCGGCGGTCTGTTCGCGGCCCTCGGCATCCCCGAGGACGCGCTGGTCCGGCTGGCCGAACGCGTGCCCTCCATGGCCCGCCGCCCCTACAGCCTGCTCCACGCCGACCTGCACCGCGACAATGTGATCATTTCGTACGACGGCACCCCGCCCCTGTTCTGCGTCGACTGGGAGCTGGCCACCTACGGCGACCCCCTGCACGACCTCGCCACCCACCTCGTCCGGATGCGGTATCCCGCCCACCAGTTCGACGAGGTCGTCGAGGCCTGGGCCGAGGCCATGCGGGCGGTCCGCCCGGCGGCGGTGAACGGCGTGGCCAAGGACCTGCGCCACTACCTCGCCTTCGAGCGGGCGCAGTCCGTCTACCCCGATGTCATGCGGGCCGCGAAGTCCCTGCAGGACTCCTTCGACCAGAAGAGCCTGGACGAGGCGACGGCGGCGGTGCGCCGCGCGCTGGAGGCGGGCGCGGAGCCGCTGCGACTCAGACAGGTGCCGGGCGAGCGCGAGATCGAGCGGATCCTGTTCCGCTGGCGTGCGTCCGCCCGGGCCGGCGGCCGGTGCGGCACGATGGCCCGGGCCATCGACTGGAAGCCGGACGACCGCGTCCCGGAGCATTCCGACTTCCCCCACTCCGCCGTCTGCGACGCCCTGTACCTGGAGGGCGCGGCCCCGGCCAGTCGGGTCTTCAAGGGCACCGCGCACCTCAACTCGGTGATCTGGGTGCCGGGCACCTCGTTCCCCGTCGTGGTCCGGCGCAAAGAGGCGAACGTCTGCCGCCGCGAGCGCAGCTTTCTGAGTGAGCACGCCGTGCTGCGGGCGATCGAGGAGGCACGGGTGGCGGTGGCCGCGCCCCGCGTCCTGGCGCTGGGCGAGAGCCACTCCAAGGGCCTCTTCGACATCCGGACCTACCGGAGCGACGGATTCGCCATCCACACCTACGAGGGCCCCCGCGACACCGGCCAGAAGCCCAACCACCCCGTCCACGGCCTGCTCCCGCACGAGGCCGACGGGCTCGTCGACCAGCTTGCCGCTCTGACGCGGGTGGACTACGTCCTCGTCGACCCGGTCGCCGGCGACCTCGGGTTCTACGGCTGGCTCAGTGATCAGCTCGTCGCGCTGGTCGGCACCCTGCCCAAGGAGTCCCAGCAGCTGGCCCGCTTCCTCGGCCTGCCCGACGCCTCCCGGCTGCGCGAGATCCTCTCCCGGCACGAGGTGAGCCGGCGCGCGCCGGCCCTGCTGCACGGGGACCTCAACCCGTGGAACCTGGTGCGCCGCGACGACGCCCTCGCGCTGACCCTGATCGACTGGGAGATGGCGCTGGTCGGCGACCCCCTCTACGACCTGGTCCGGCACATGCACCTGACCCCCACTCGCCCGGAGATCCGCGACCGCATGTTCTCCCGCTGGGAGCGCCGGCTGTCCGAGGAGTTCACCCGGAACTGGCGCGAGGACTGGCGGGTCTACCGGTGGATCGAGATCGTCCGCTCGGCGTACGTCGACCTGGACCGGCTGGTCACCGGCGCCGGCCTGGACGCGCCCAACGTCCGCCGGGCCGTGGACTCGTACGCGATGACCCTGGCGGCCGCCACCGGCTCCCTCGGTCTGTCGGTGCGGCGGAAGGCGAACCCGTACCTGGCCCGCGCGCTGGCCTAGCGCCGACGCCGCGTGCGCCGCGCCGCACTGCGTACGCTCGGCGTATGGCTGAGGAGATCGGGCTGCGGGAGCGCAAGAAGCAGCGGATGTACCAGGACGTGTCGGACATCGCGGTAGGGCTGTTCCTGGAGAAGGGGTTCGACGCGGTGTCCGTGGCGGAGATCGCCGCCGCGGCCGGGATCTCCAAGCCGACGCTCTTCCGGTACTTCCCGGCGAAGGAGGACCTCGTCCTGCACCGGATCGCCGACCACCGCGAGGAGGCCGCGCGGATCGTCGTGGGCGCGGACTCGCCGCTCGGCGCGCTGCGCCGCCACTTCCTCGACGGGCTCGACCGGTACGACCCGGTCACCGGGCTCAACGACGATCCCCGTGTGCTCGCCTACCACTCCCTCCTCTACGGCACTCCGTCCCTGGTCGCGCGGGTGTACGAGTACCTGCGGCGGTCGGAGGCCGCGCTGGCGGAGGAGCTCGGCGGCGGCCTGGACGCGCGGCTCGCCGCCGGGCAGATCGTCGCCGTACGACGTGTCCTCGCGGAGGAGAACTGGCGGCGGATCGCCGCCGGGGAGCCGGCGGCTCAGGTGCGGGCCGATGCGGTGGCCGCCGCCGAGCGGGCCTTCGAGTGGCTGGCGGCGGGGCTGCCCTGGCTCGCGTGAGTCGATGCTCACACACGGAGACTCGGTAAAAAATGTAACCCGGTCACGAATTTCGGTACCGTGGGTCCATGACGTCGACCCACCCGCGCCTCCAGGACCCCCATCACCCGGAACCGAGCCACGGACTGCGCGACGAACTCGACTTCGAGCGCGCCTATCACGACACCTGCCGCACCACCCTCGCCGCCATGGTCGACGGCGCCGCCGAACAGGTCGTCATCGGTGAGGACGTCTCCGCCTCCGGTGCCGACGCCGAGGTCCTCGGGTACCAGTTGCGCAGCCGGGCCAAGTCGCTGAGCGAACTGCCCGAGGGTCCGCTGTTCTTCGGGCGACTCGACTTCGACGACGACGGCCAGGCACTGCACATCGGCCGGCTCCGGATCAGCGAGCACCCGGCCGCCCCGCCCCTGGTCGTCGACTGGCGCGCCCCCGTCTCCCGCGCCTTCTACCAGGCCGGCCCCCGCGACCGGCAGGGCGTCGCGGTGCGGCGCCGCTTCGGCTGGGCACCCGGCAGCCGCGGCGACCGTGCCGACCTGACCGGCCTGGAGGACGAACACCTGGGCAGCGGCGAGACCGGGACGAGCGACATCGTCGCCCGCGAGATCGAGCGGCCCCGCCTGGGCCCCATGCGGGACATCGCCGCGACCATCCAGCCCGAGCAGGACGACCTGGTACGCGGCGACCTCGCCGAGTCCCTGTGCGTCCAGGGCGCTCCGGGCACCGGCAAGACCGCCGTCGGCCTGCACCGCGCCGCCTACCTGCTCTACACCTACCCGCAGCGCGTCCAGCGCGCCGGACTGCTCATCCTCGGCCCGAACCCCACCTTCCTCTCGTACATCTCCGAGGTGCTGCCCTCCCTCGGCGAGACCGGCGTACGGCAGGCCACCCTCCACGACGAGATCGCCCGCCACCCGGTGACCGGTGCCGACACCGAGAGGGCCGCCGCCCTCAAACATGACGCCCGCATGGCCGAGGTGCTGCGCCGGGCGCTGTACGCGCGGGTGTCGGCCGAGGGCACCGACTCCCTGGCCGTGCCGGACGGTTCGTACCAGTGGCGCGTTCCGGCCACCGAGCTGGCCCGGATCGTGGCGGAGGTACGGGACGAACTGCCGCCGTACGCCGTCGGCCGCGAGCGGGTGCGCATGCGGGCGGTGGGCTCCGTCCTCGCCCGGGCCGAGCGGCGGGCCGGGCCCCAGCCGCGGGCCTGGGTGCGCGGGATCGAGCGGGCGCGGGCGCTGAGCGCCTGGGTCGAGGCCGTCTGGCCGAAGGTCAGGCCGGAGGAGGTCGTCGCCGAGCTCCTCACCGACCCGCAGGCGCTGGCACGGGCGGCGGAGGGGCTCCTGGACGCCGAGGAGCAGGGGGCGCTCCGGTGGGCCCGGCCGCCGCGCTCGTACAAGTCCGCGCGCTGGTCGGCCGCCGATCTCGTCCTGCTCGACGAGGTCGCCGGGCTGATCGAACACCCCGAGGGATACGGCCACATCGTCGTCGACGAGGCACAGGACCTCTCCCCGATGGAGTGCCGGGCCATCGCGCGGCGGGCCCCCTTCGGCTCGCTGACCGTGCTCGGCGACCTGGCGCAGGGCACATCGCCGTGGGCGGCGCGCTCCTGGGAGGTACTCCTGGCGCACCTGGGCAAGCCGCGGGCGGCGGTGGTACCGCTGACCACGGGCTTCCGGGTGCCGACGGCGATCGTCGAGCTGGCCAACCGGTTGCTGGAGCGCCTGGACGTCGACCTGCCGGCGGCCCGGTCCCTGCGCGGGGACGGCGAGCTGCGCCTGCGACCGACCGACGACGTCCTCGGCACGACCGTCACCGCCGTACGGGACGCGCTCACCCGGGACGGCTCCGTCGGCATCGTCGCCGCGGACGCGGAGGTGGACCGGGTGCGCGAGGCGCTCGCGGCGGCCGGCATCCGGGCGGCGGCACCGGAGGAGCTGGGCGCGCGGGTGACGGTGGTGCCCGCGACCCTCGTCAAGGGCCTGGAGTACGACCATGTGGTGGCCGTCGAACCGGCCGCCGTCGCGGAGGCGGAACCGCGCGGACTGCACCGGCTGTACGTGGTGCTGACCCGGGCGGTCTCCCGGCTGGACGTGGTGCACGGACGGCCGTTGCCGTTCCCGGCGGGCGGCGGGACTCCGGGGAGCGGGTGACGGGACTCGGGGGACAGAGGGGCGTTGGCGTCCCCTCATGACCGACGTCACCGACTTCCAGGGCATCCCCACGCCCACCCTCGCCGATCTCCTGGGCCGCGGTCAGGTCATGGACATCGGGATACGGCCGCTGTGGGATCCGGTCCCGCGCATCGCCGGGCCGGCGTTCACCATCAACTGCCTTCCCGGCGACAACCTCATGCTGCACGCGGCGATCCACCGCGCGGCGCCCGGCTCGGTGATCGCCGTGGAGTCGGGGGACCTGGACCACGCGCTGGCCGGCGGAAACGTCTGCGCGGTGGCGCGGCGGCGCGGCATCGCGGGGTTCGTCGCCGACGGACTGATCCGCGACCTGGCCGAGGTGCGGGAGATGCGCTTCCCGGTGTTCGCGCGCGGCGTCATCCCGATCCCGGGCGACAAGAAGGCCGTACGACCGCTGAACGAGCGGGTGCGGTGCGGCGGTGTGCGGGTCGGTGCCGGGGACGTGGTGGCGGCCGACGAAGAGGGCGTCGTGGTCGTACCGGACCTGCGCCGGGCCGAGGTGCTCGCCGACGCGCGGGCCCGGCTCGCCGAGGAGGCCGCGGAGACCCTCGACGTGTGGGAGGCGAAGCACCGGGCGCGGATCGACATGATCCTCGCCGGGAACGGCTTCCTTGGCTGATCATGGGTGGTGATGCCCGAAATACCCCTCTTCCTCGACATCGACGGGACGCTGCTCCCGTTCGGGGGGCCCGGCCCCTACCCCGAGTACGAGCCGGCCCCGGCCCCTGCCCTGCGGTGGCGGGGCGGCGTCGGTCCCGACTGCCGACTGCGCGTGGTCCCGTCGGAGGCCGCCGCCCACCCCCTGCTGGCCCGGATCGACCCCGCGCTCGGCGCGCGGCTGGCGACGCTGGGCTGCGAGCTGGTGTGGGCCACCACCTGGATGGACGACGCGAACAGCTGCGTCTCGCCCTGGCTCGGCCTGCCCGAACTTCCGGTCGTCGACTGGCCGGACGAGGCCGAGCCGCTGTCCGCGCTGCACTGGAAGACCCGGCCGCTGGTCGACTGGGCGGCCGGCCGCCCGTTCATCTGGCTGGACGACGAGATCACCGAGGCCGACCGCGACTGGGTCGCCGCCCACCACCGGGAACCGGCCCTCCTGCACCGCGTCCACCACCACCACGGCCTCACGGACGCTGACTTCTCCACCCTCCGGGAGTGGCTGCACACGCATCGGAGCGCCACCACGGGCCTGTAACGGGGCGGGCGACGACCGCGTGGCGTCGCGTGGCACCGGGCCTGCGCGGGTGCGCCGAGAACCAGCCGTTCACGCCGATGGCCGCGCAGAAGTGGCGCGGCACACTTTTGCAAGCAGGTGCTTGCAATTGTTAGCGCGACTGGGGCAAGGTGGGGGCATGGCATCGCTCAACGTCGGCAATCTCGGTGAGTACCTGCGCGAACAGCGGCGCACTGCGCAACTGTCGCTCAGGCAGCTGGCCGATGCCGCCGGGGTGTCCAATCCGTACCTGAGCCAGATCGAGCGCGGGCTGCGCAAGCCGAGCGCGGAGGTGCTGCAGCAGGTCGCCAAGGCCCTGCGGATCTCCGCCGAGACGCTGTACGTCCGCGCCGGCATCCTTGACGCCGAGCGGGACCTGGACGAGGTGGAGACGCGCGCCGTCATCCTCGCCGATCCCACGCTCAACGAGCGGCAGAAGCAGGTGCTGCTGCAGATCTACGAGTCCTTCCGCAAGGAGAACGGATTCGCAGGCGTCGCGGACGACGACGGTGTGGAGGAGACCCGGCCCCACGACGACACCACCGTGCGCGGCACCCGCACGGCCGACGTGAGCGAAGCCGATCCGCAGCAGGCGGCCGGCTGAGCCGGACCAGGGCACCGGCCGCCCTGCCGCGGACCAAACGAACCCTCAGCCGAATGTGAATCCGGGAGGACCCTCACCATGGCCATCACCGACGATCTGCGCAAGACCCTCAGCGACCCGACTCCGCTCTACTTCGCCGCCGGCACCGCCGACCTGGCCTTCCAGCAGGCCAAGAAGGTGCCCGGCCTGGTCGAGCAGCTGCGCGCCGAGGCCCCGGCCCGCATCGAGGCCGTGCGCAACACGGACCCCAAGGCCGTGCAGGAGAAGGCCGCCGCCCGTGCCAAGGAGGCCGGTGCCAAGGCCAAGGAGGCCCAGGAGACGATCCAGGCCAAGGTGAACGAGTTCTTCGGCACCCTCGACGGTGACCTGAAGAAGCTCGGCACCACGATCGACGCGGACCTGAAGAAGCTCGGCGAGTCCGCCCAGGACCTCGCCCTGCGCGGCGTCGGCGTCGCCGCCGAGTACGCCGTCAAGGCCCGCGAGACCTACGAGAAGGTCGCCGAGCACGGCGAGCAGGCCGTCCGCTCCTGGCGCGGCGAGGCCGCCGAGGAGATCGAGGACCTGGCCATCGCGGTCGAACCGAAGAGCGAGCCGGCCGCGCTCAAGGAGGAGCCGAAGCCCGCCGAGGCCAAGGCCGAGGCCGCCCCGGCGAAGAAGCCCGTGGCCAAGAAGGCGCCGGCCGCCCGCAAGGCTCCGGCCAAGAAGTCGACGCCGCCCGGCAAGTAGGCGGCACCGCGCACACGGGCCGGGCACCCTTGGGGTGTCCGGCCCGTTGTACGGGTACGGTGACCGCGTAGGTGTCGCAGAGAGCGGGCGGTGGGCAGCATGCTGATGTTGGGCTTCACGGGGTTCTTGGGACTGCTGAAGATCGTCCTGATGGCCCTCGCCGCGTTCGGGCTGATCGACGCGGCGTTCCGGCGCGAGGACGCGTTCCGTGCGGCCGACAAGCAGAACAAGGTGTTCTGGCTGATCGTGCTGGGCATCGCGCTCGTGGTGAGCTACCTGTTCTCGATCCTCTCGATCCTGCCCATCGCCGGCCTGGTCGCGAGCATCGTCTACATCGTGGACGTGCGCCCCGCGGTCAAGCAGGTCTCGGGTGGCAGCGGCTGGGGCCGCCGCCGCGGCGGCAGCAGCAGCGACGGGCCGTACGGACCGTACAACGGCGGCCGCTGACCGGCGGCCGTACGACGACGCGCGGCCGCTGACCACGGCCGCTGAGCGCGCCCGGTCCCACCGGCGGGGCCGACGGGCCGCCCTCGCGGCACCCGCCCCACCCGGCGGCGTTTTTTTACGGCTCCCGGTTACGGCACCCGGTCCAGCAGGACCACCGCGACGTCGTCCGTCAGCTCGCCGCCGTTGAGGTCGCGGACCTCGTGGACGGCGGCCCGCAGCAGTTCCTCGCCGCGCAGGCCCTCGGCCAGCTGGCGGCGCACCATCCGCACCATGCCGTCCTGACCCAGGCGCTCCCCACCCGCGCCCACACGGCCCTCGATGAGGCCGTCGGTGTAGAGCATCAGGCTCCACTCGGGACCCAGCCGCACCTGCAGACGGGGCCAGCGGGCGCCACGGAGCAGACCGAGGGCGGGGCCGTTGTTGTCGTACGGCAGCAGCTCGGCGGGCCGGCCGGGGCGGGATATCAGCGGGGACGGATGGCCGGCCAGGCACAGGCCCGCGCTGCGGCCGTCGGGAGAGATGTCCACCGTGCAGAGGGTCGCGAAGATCTCCTCGTCGGAGCGCTCATGCTCCAGTACCTCCTGCAGCGTGCCGAGCAGCTCGTCGCCGCACAGCCCGGCCAGCGTCAGCGCGCGCCAGGCGATGCGCAGCTCCACGCCGAGCGCGGCCTCGTCGGGGCCGTGGCCGCAGACGTCGCCGATCATGGCGTGCACGGTGCCGTCGGGCGTGCGCACGGTGTCGTAGAAGTCACCGCCGAGCAGCGCGCGCGAGCGGCCGGGGCGGTAGCGGGCGGCGAAGCGCAGCGACGAGCCCTCCAGGAGGGGCGTCGGCAGCAGACCGCGCTCCAGGCGGCGGTTCTCCTGCGCGCGCACCCGGCCCTCGGCCAGACGCCGCTCGGCCGAGTCGGAGCGCTTGCGCTCGACGGCGTACCGGATGGCGCGGCTCAGCAGCCGTCCGTCCAGTTCGTCCCGGAACAGGTAGTCCTGGGCGCCCACGCGCACGGCCTCGGCGCCGCGCTCGGCGTCGCCGGACGCGGTGAGGGCGAGGACGGCATGCCGGGGCGCGAGCTCCAGCACGTGCTTGAGCACGGCCAGCTCGTCGTCGCCGCCGCCGGCCCGCCCGGGCGCGGTGAGCGCCAGGTCGAGCAGGATGCAGTGCACGTCGTCGGTGAGCAGCCGCTCGGCCTCGGTGAGGTTGCGGGCGGTCCGGACACGGATCGGCTTGCCCGACGAGTCCAGCAGCTCCGGCACGATCGGCCAGCCGGCCGGATCGTCCTCGATCAGCAGCAGGGTGAGAGTGGTGGCGGACGCGGTGCTGTTGCTCGCCGCGGCCTCGCCTCGGTGCGCCTCTTCCTTGAGGGGGCCGCCGACTGCGGACGCGGCCCGCGCCTGACCACTCTCCGCGGCCGGGATCGCTCTCTGCCGCGGTACGGGTACGGGCATCGTGTTGGTTCCTTCCCTCCCCCCGAGGGCATGGTGGGTACGAGGGACCTCGACCCACCCGACGGGGACCATAGCGGTAGTGCCCGCCGCAACGGAATGGTGTGAGCCCCGTCGCCCCGCCGCAGGCCACCGTCATATGCCGCGTTCCGTGGCGGAGTTGGACAGGCCGGCGCTCGCAAGGGGATGACGAAGGTCACGTCCTGCCGGGGTTTGGAAGGTCGTTGACCATGTGCTGGGTCACATGACCCAGGTCACGAGGGCGCTCAGGCGTCCGGTCGCACCACAGCAAGGATGGGCATTTCGCCCGCCCCCGCGAGCGTCACCGTCCGTCCGGGCCGCGGCGCGTGGATGATGGCGCCGTCGCCGACGTACATCGCGACATGGCTGGCGTCATCGAAGTAGATGATGAGGTCGCCGGGCCGCATGTCCTTGATGTCCACGTGCTTGAGCTGTTTCCACTGCTCCTGCGAGGTGCGCGGGATGGGGTGCCCGGCGTTCGCCCAGGCCTGCGAGGTCAGGCCGGAACAGTCGAACGTCTTCGGGCCCTCGGCGCCCCATTCGTACGGTTTGCCGATCTGTGCCGTCGCGAACTCGACTGCCTTTTTGCCCTGTTTCGACGCCTTGCTGTTGATCTCCTTGAGGATGCCGGTGTCCAGCCACGCGGTCTGCGCCTTGGCGGCGGCCTCCCGCTCCAGCTTGGCCAGACGCTCCTTCTCCTTCTTCTCCAGCCGGTTCTCCAGCTTTTCGGCCTCGGTGATCTGCTGCTTGATCTTCTTCTTCGCGGCGGCCTTGGCCTTGCGGCCCGCCTCCAGCTTCTCCCACTGGGCCGAGGCGTCCTGCGCGTACTGCTTCAAGTCCTCCTGGGTGCGGGTCATTTCCCCGATGAGGCCCTTGGTCGCCCGCTCGCCCTGCAGCAACCGCCCGGCGCCGTCCAGGAACTGCCCCGGATCGTCGCTCAGCATCAGCCGGGCCTGCGGCGGCAGTCCGCCCATGCGGTACTGGGCGCGGGCCGCGGCGCCCGCGCGGTCCTTGAGCCGGTCCAGCTTCTGCTGGCCCTGGACGATCTTCTTGGCCAGTTCGACGATCTCGGCGGACTGCTGCTGGGCCTTCTCCTCCGCGGCGTTGTACGCGTCGGTGGCGACGGCCGCGTCGTGGTAGAGCCTGTCCAGCTTCTCGCGGACGGCCTCAAGGTCCTTGCTGGGCGGGGGGGTCGGCGAGGCCTTGGGGCCGGGGGTGGCCGTGGGTGTCGGCGTGGGGCTGGCGAACGCCGTGCCCGGCGCGGCCAGCACCGTGACCGCGCAGACCACGGTCACGGCCGCCGTGATCAGGCCCCGCTTGGCCGCTCGCATACCCGTCCCCCAACTGATTTACCGTCAGTAACTTAGGTCGCCGGGGGATCGTGTCATGCCGCGGCGCAAAGCGACAGAGGTGATACCCGGCGATTCCTCCCCACTTTGGCCTCCGGGCATGACGATCCACCCGACCTTGTGACGAACAACGCGTGAAGATCGTTCCCTTTGGGGTGGTGGGGAGGGGGTCGACCGGAGCGGCGGGAAGGGGGTCAGCGGCGGGGCGCCAACGCCCGCCAGGCCACGGTCACTTCCCCCTGCCGCCAGCGGGCCGGCGAGTCCGTCACCGGCCAGTCCGCGGCCAGGTCCCGCACGGCCCGGATCCAGCGCTGGCGCGCGCCGTACGAGGCGTAGGGCGCGGCGGCCGCCCAGGCGCGGTCGAAGTCACGCAGGAAGGCGTGCACCGGCTCGCCCGGGACGTTGCGGTGGATGAGTGCCTTCGGGAGGCGTTCGGCGAGGTCGGAGGGCCGGTCCAAGGAGGCGAGCCGCGTCGCGAAGGTGACCGTGCGCGGCCCCTCCGGGCCGAGCGCGACCCACACGTGCCGCCGCCCGATCTCGTCGCAGGTCCCCTCGACCAGCAACCCGCCCCGCGAGGCGCCGACGGCCGGCGCGAGCCGCGCGCACAGCCGCTCCCACACGGCGGCGACCTCGGACTCCTCGTACTGGCGCAGCACGTTGGCGGCCCGGATGAGCTGCGGCCGCTGCGGAACGGGGACTTCGAAGCCGCCGTGCCGGAAGACCAGCCCCTCGCGCTCGTACGGCCGCGCCGCCTCGACCCGGGCCGGTTCGATCTCGATGCCGACCACGCGCGCGCGTGCGGCGACGCCGCGCAGCCTGCCGAGCAGTTCGACGGCGGTCCAGGGCGCGGCCCCGTAGCCGAGGTCGATCGCCACCGGGTCGGCGGCGCGCCGCAGTTCGGCGCCGTGCGTGGCCGCGATCCAGCGGTCCATGCGGCGCAGGCGGTTGGGGTTGGTCGTCCCGCGCGTCACCGTTCCCACGACGGGGGTCCCCCCGCTCGGGCGAAGCCGAGCGTGGGGGAGGGAGGCTGCGCGGGCTGTCATACGTACGAGGGTATGCGGGCGCCCGGGGTGCACGGGGTGCACGCCTCCCGGCGTCGAACGGTTGATCGATCATGGGTAATGGTTCGGCAAAGCCTCTTGATCGGGAAATGGAGCCGCGCCGTCCGGCGTTGCACTCCCTTGGAGGGCGCCCCAGGTCCTCCGTCCGGCATGTCCGCAGCGAGGAGGAACGCCACGTGAGCCAGTACATGAGCAGGCTCGGGCGTCGCTCCGCGGCCACGCCCCCGCGGCTGCGGCTGCACCGCAGGCCCCGCCGCGTGGCCATGCTCTCCGTGCACACCTCACCGCTCCACCAGCCCGGCACCGGCGACGCCGGCGGCATGAACGTCTACATCGTCGAGCTCGCGCAGCGCCTCGCCGCGATCAACATCGAGGTCGAGATATTCACCCGCGCGACCGCGGGCGGCCTCGCGCCCAGCGTGGAACTCGCCCCGGGCGTCCTGGTCCGGCACGTCGACGCGGGCCCCTACGAGGGCCTCGCCAAGGAGGACCTCCCGGCGCAGCTGTGCGCCTTCACGCACGGCGTGATGCAGGCCTGGGCGGGCCACCGCCCCGGCTACTACGACCTGGTCCACTCCCACTACTGGCTCTCCGGCCACGTCGGCTGGCTCGCCGCCCAGCGCTGGGGCGTCCCCCTGGTGCACGCCATGCACACCATGGCCAAGGTCAAGAACGCCAACCTCGCCGACGGCGACACCCCCGAGCCCGCCGCCCGCGTCATCGGCGAGACCCAGATCGTCGCCGCCGCCGACCGGCTCATCGCCAACACCGCCGAGGAGGCCGACGAGCTCGTCCGGCACTATGCGGCCGACCCGGCGAAGGTGGCCGTGGTCCACCCCGGCGTGAACCTCGACCGCTTCCGCCCGGCCGACGGCCGCGCCGCCGCCCGTGCCCGCCTCGGTCTGCCGCAGGACGCGCTCGTCCCGCTCTTCGCGGGCCGCATCCAACCCCTCAAGGCCCCCGACGTGCTGCTGCGCGCCGTGGCCGTCCTCCTCGAAGAGCGCCCGGACCTGCGCTCCCGCATCGTCGTGCCGATCGTCGGCGGCCCCAGCGGCAGCGGCCTCGCCAAGCCCGAGGGCCTGCAGAAGCTCGCCGCCCGGCTCGGCATCGCGGATGTCGTACGGTTCCGCCCGCCCGTATGCCAGGAACAGCTCGCCGACTGGTTCCGGGCCGCGTCCGTGCTGGTCATGCCGTCCTACAGCGAGTCCTTCGGCCTGGTCGCCATAGAGGCGCAGGCGGCCGGCACACCGGTGCTCGCGGCCGCGGTGGGCGGGCTCCCGGTGGCCGTACGCGACGGCCGGACCGGATTCCTGGTCCAGGGCCACGACCCGGCCGCGTACGCGCGCGTGCTGGGCCGGTTCGCCGACGACTCGGCCCTGTCGTCCCGCATGGGCGATTTTGCCGCCCGGCACGCGCGGTCGTTCGGCTGGGACACCTCGGCCGCCGCCACCGCCGACGTGTACACGGCCGCGACCCAGGCGCACCGCCGTCGCGTACGCTCCCACCATGGGTGAGGCTTCACAGCAGCAGCGCGCGGCGCAGGTGGTCGAAGGTGCCCTCAAGGACGCCGAACTCGACTGGGAGAACCCCGAACCCGGCACCTACGTGGCGAAACTCCCCGGCACCCGCAAGCTCTCGACGACGGTCCAGCTCCTCGTCGGCCGCCACTCCCTCTCCCTGAACGCCTTCGTGATCCGCCACCCCGACGAGAACGAGGCGGCCGTCCACCGCTGGCTCCTGGAGCGCAATCTCAAGCTCTACGGCGTGAGTTACGCCGTCGACCGGCTCGGCGACATCTACGTCACCGCCCGGCTGCCCCTCGCCTCCGTCACCGCCGACGACGTCGACCGGCTGCTCGGCCAGGTCCTGGAGGCCGCGGACGGCAGCTTCAACACGCTCCTGGAGCTCGGTTTCGCCTCCGCGATCCGCAAGGAGTACGCCTGGCGGGTGGCGCGCGGCGAGTCCACGCGGAACCTGGATGCGTTCACCCACCTGACCCAGCGTCCGGCTGACTGACCGGCCTCTTCCCGTACGACCCCTTCCCTGCCCCGGGGTCGCGATGGCATGCTCACCGCCAACGCATTCCTGAACGTCATTCATATCCATGAATTCTGAAGGGCGGGCGGACATGAGCGACAGGCGCCTCACCAGGCGGGCCCTGCTGGCGAACGCCACGGCCGTGGCACTCGGCGCGGCCACCGGCCCGGCACGAGCCGCGACGGCCACCGGCCGGACCAAGGGCACGGTTGCTGCTGAAGTCCCGCTCCTGTGGCGGGAGTTCACCCGCGATCCGTTCACCCACCCGCAGATCCCCTACATCGGCCGGGCCGGTTCCCGCGGCGGTTCGCCCCGCTTCCCGCGCCGCCGCGTCGTGGCCGACGTGACGGACTTCGGCGCCGTGGCCGACGGCACCACCGACTGCGCCCCCGCGATCAACCGTGCCATCGCCGCCGCCGGAAGGGCCGGCGGTGGCACGGTCACCATCCCGCCCGGCACCTTCCGCATCGACGACCTGATCCGCGTCGGCGACTCGAACGTCGTACTGCGCGGTGCCGGCAGCGACCGTACGAAGCTGTACGCGACCAAGAACCTCACGGAGCTGATCGGCGTCTACGGCTCCCGCTACGGCGGCGACAAGTCGTCCTGGTCCTGGGCGGGCGGCCTGATCTGGCTGGCCCCGCGGGCCCGCCTGGACTCCCTCGTCGCCGCGATCCGGGCCAAGGCCTGGCCCTTCGAGGGCTGGACCGGCAACAAGCGGGACGAGTGGACGAGCCTCACCACCGTCGAACCGGCCCGCCAGGGCTCCTGGACGCTGACGGTCGCGGACCCCGCGCGGCTGGGCCCCGGCCGCCTGGTCCTCCTCCGCCTCGCCGACGACGCGGACCACACCCTCCTGGAGCACATGTCGGGCGGCGGCCCGGGTCCGGAGGCCTACGTCTGGGCCGACAAGACCAAGCTGACCTCGTACGTCCCCTACGAATGGCCCGTCCGCATCGCCCGCGTGCACGGCCGCCGCGTCACCCTCGAACGCCCGCTGCCCCTCGACGTACGACCGGAATGGGACCCCCGCCTCACCTCCCACGTACCGGAGTTGACCGGCTCGGGCGTCGAAGGCCTGACCCTGGAGGCGATGCAGACCCCGCAGTCACCGCACCTCCTGGACAAGGGCTACAACGGCGTCGTCCTGCAGTGCGCCTACGACTGCTGGCTGGACGACGTCACGGTCCGCCACGTCGACAACGGCTTCGGCCTGGTCGCCGCCTCCGCCTGCACCCTGCGCCGCACCCGGGTGTCCGGCCGCGGCTCGCACCACCCGTACTTCTGCCGCGAGGGCTCGCACGACAACCTGATCGAGGACTTCACCATCGAGGACCGCACGGTCCCGGCCCCGCCGAACACCCAACTCCACGGCATCAACGTCGAGGGCCTGTCCTCGTACAACGTCTGGTCGCGCGGCGACATGCGCATGGGCACCTTCGACAGCCACCGCGGACTGCCCTTCGCCAACGTGCGCACCGACATCACCGTGAACAACAACGGCCGCCACGGCGGCGACGCCAGCGCCGGCCCGCTGTTCGGTGCGCGGTTCACGCACTGGAACATCCGGGTCGGCAACGGCCGCGCGGGCCTGATGAAGATCGACGGCCTGGCGCCGTACTCCGCCACCGTCGGCCTCAACACGGTCACCGAGTTCGACCAGACCGACGTCCCGGACTTCACCGGCGACCTGCACTCCCGGCTGGAGCTCTACGGCACCACCGACGTCGTACGCCCCCGCAACCTGTACGAGGCCCAGCGCGACCTCCCGTGATCGACCGGGGCCCGAACCGGCGTTCGAGGGTGGGCTGTTAACCTGCGGCGACCCGAATCCTTACCGGGCCCTTACCGGTCTCTCACCAGCAAGAGGTTGTGCATGCGCACAGGCAGATCCGGCTCCGCGGTCGTGCTCGCGGGAGCGCTCGCCCTGGGGGCGTTCGCCGCGCCGTCCGCACAGGCGGCGGACACCGGCGTCACGGTGTCGAACCTGGTCCTGAACAAGGGCAAGCCCATCGTCGTCGGCACCAGCGCGGTGGTGACCCCCGACTTCACGTACCACCTCTCGTGGCCGTCCGGCATCAAGATCATGGACGTGGACACGGCCCCCTTCCTCTACCACGACACCACGGCCGCCAAGGGCGCCAATGAGGGTGGCATCTACACGAGTTCCGTCGAGTACTTCGAGGACGGCACCCACGCCGCGAACTGCGACGGCGAGCTGTACATCGAGCCGCGCTACCGGCTGGACTCGAACAACGACGCGACGACCTGGAAGATCGCGGTCTCCGTTCACATCTTTGGCACCGACGGCCACCTCAAGAGCCAGGAGTACCTGACCGGCTTCGGCTCCGTGCAGGTCAAGCGCGCGGGGAAGGCCACCGTCGACGCCTCGCCCGAGCCCGTCGCCAAGGGCAAGGCGCTCACCGTGACCGGCCGGCTCACCCGCGCCGACTGGGTGCGGCACGCCTACACCGGCTTCGGCGGCAAGTCGGCCAAGCTGCAGTTCCGCAAGGCGGGCAGCAGCAGCTACTCCACCGTCAAGATCGTGAAGGCGGACTCCGCTGGCCGGCTGAAGACCACGGTCACCGCGTCCGCGGACGGCTACTGGCGCTGGACCTTCGGCGCGACGGCCACGACGGGCGGCGCCACGTCCGCCGGCGACTACGTCGACGTCAGGTGACCCGGTCCCGCCTCACCGGGCGCTGAGCCGGTAGCGCCCCGGCGTCACGCCCACCAGCTTCTTGAAGTGCCGGGTGAGATGGGCCTGGTCGTAGAAGCCGGTCAGTGACGCCACCTCGCCCGGGGCCAGCCCGTCGAGCAGCAGCCGGCGGGCGCGCTCCACCCGGCGCGACATCAGGTACTGGTGGGGCGCGATGCCGTAGGCACCGCTGAACGCGCGCACCAGGTGGGCGGGATGGGCGTACAGCGTCCGCGCCGCCTCCTCAAGCCCGAGCCCCCGCGTGACGTGCTCGTCGAGCAACTCGCGCAGGGAACGGGCGAGGGCGGGATCGCGCGCGGGCTCGGGCGCGGCGGCGCGGGGCTTCAGATGCGTCCGCAGCCGCTCGCCGATCAGCGTCAGCCTGCTCTCCGCCTCCAACTCGTCGCCGGGGCGGGCGAGGGCGCCGTGCAGATGGCCGACGCGGCGGCGCAGCACCGGGTCGCGCAGGTCGGGCGCGTCGACCGCGGGGCCGATGAGGTCGAGCCCGAGGAGCGTGGCGTCGAGGTAGAGGACGCGTTTGCGGAACCCCTGCGGGGTGGCCGGGGAGCCGTTGTGCGGGACGTGCGGCGGCAGCAGGGACACCGTGTCGTGCGGGGTGCCGTGCTCGTGCCGGTCCAGGTCGTACCGTACGGCCCCGTCGTCGACGATCAGCAGCGTCCAGGCCTCGTGCACGTGCATCGGGTAGGCGTACTCGGTGAAGTGCGCGTGGAAGACCTCCACGACACCCGGGATACGCGGGCGCCAGGCGGAGACGTCCGGCTGGGCGGCCATGCAAAGAACGTACAAGACGACGGCGTACGGCGGTCGGCAGTCTCGGTGCATGAACACCGAACCGATCCGCTTCGACACGAAGATCGCCGTCCTGCTGCGCGCGGACCTGGAGCCCTGGCAGCGGCTGAACGTGACCGCCTTCCTGGTCAGCGGCCTCGGCACCCAGGCCCCCGAGGTGATCGGGGAGCCGTACGAGGACGCGGACGGCGTGCCCTACCTCCCGATGTTCCGGCAGCCGGTGCTCGTCTTCGAGGGCACGAAGGAGACCCTGACCGCGGCCCACGGCAAGGCACTGAACCGTGCCCTGCCGCGCGCGGTCTTCACCTCCGACCTCTTCACGACCGGCAACGACCGGGACAACCGCGCGGCGGTACGGGCGGTGGGCACCGGGGAGCTGGATCTGGTGGGTATCGCGGTGTACGGCCCCCGGAACGCGGTGGACAAGGTGCTGAAGGGGGCGCGGATGCATCCGTGAGGCGTGCTTGGCGCGGGACTTGAGCCGGCACTTGAGGCGGGTGCTTGCGCACCGGCCTCATGCCGTACGGACCCCGGGCTCGGCGTCGGCCGCGGCGGCGGGGGCCGTCGGCAGTTGCCTCGGGAGGTGGCGCATGAGCAGGCCGTACCCGAGCGCCGCCACCGTACCGACGAGCGCGCACGCCCCCCACAGCCACTCCGCGCCGAACCGGTCGATCACCAGGCCGGACATCAGCGGGGCGACCAGGGCGGCGACGGCCCAGGACAGGGTGTACATGCCCTGGTAGCGGCCGCGCCCGTGGACGGGCGAGAGCCGGACGACGAGCCCGGTCTGCGTCGGGGCGCTGACGATCTCGGCGAGCGTCCACACGCACACGGTGAGCGCGAACGCGCCGACCGACCCGGCGAACGCGGTGAGCCCGAAGCCGTACCCGGCGAGGACGGACGAGACGACGAGGAGCCGGCCCGGGTCCCGGTGCTCGATGAAGCGGGTGACGGGGATCTGCAGGGCGACGATCAGGACGCCGTTGACGGCGATGGCCGTGCCGTAGTCGGCGGGCGAGAACCCGGCCGTGCCCATCGCCACCGGGAGCCCGACCGAGCCCTGCTGGAAGACGAGCGCGACCAGGAAGGACAGCCCGACGACGGCCATGTACCGCCCGTCGCGCAGCACGGTCCCCAGGCCCACGTCCTGTGCCGCGGCCGCCTCGGCGACCCGCTCGGGGCGCGACTCGGGCAGCTTGACGAAGACGACGACGGCGCAGGCGGCCGTCATCCCGGCCTCGATCAGGAAGCCGGCGCGGTAGCTGACCTCGGCGACGAAACCGGCGGCCAGGGAGGAGACGGCGAAGCCGAGGTTGATCGCCCAGTAGTTGAGGGAGAAGGCGCGCACGCGGTCCTCGGGCCGGACGATGTCCGCCATCATCGCCTGCACGGCGGGCCGGGAGGCGTTGGAGGCCATGCCGACGAGGAAGGCGACGGTGGCGATGGAGACGGGGTCGCGCACGAAGCCGAGCAGCGCGACGCAGCCGGCGGTCGCGGACTGGGCGACGAGCAGCGTCGGCCGCCGCCCGAGCCGGTCGGCCATCACACCGCCGCCGAGGGAGGAGACGACCCCGCCGAGCCCGTGCAGCGAGGCGACGAGTCCCGCGTACGACGCGCTGTAGCCCCGGTCCAGGGTCAGGTACAGCGCCAGGAAGGTGGCGACGAACGCGCCGAGCCGGTTGACCAGGGTGCTGAGCCACAGCCACCAGAACGCGCGGGGCAGGCCGGATACCGTTTCCCGGGCGGCGCGGCTCAGGGCGGCGAGTGGCATGGGTCCCCCACGTGCGGAAAAGTTGCGTAAGCAGTGATCAAGGCTTTCGCAACTTACGTCGGAGCTCTCCCGCCGGACCACTCAATTGACGGATGCCGTCAAGAGTCCGCTGCTCGTCGGCTGTCCGTCCGCTCCCCGGGCACTCCAGCGGGGGTCCGAATGCGTGGATTACGCTCTGGGGCATGGCCGACGCACCGTACAAGCTGATCCTCCTCCGCCACGGCGAGAGCGAGTGGAATGCGAAGAACCTGTTCACCGGTTGGGTGGACGTCAACCTGAACGAGAAGGGCGAGAAGGAGGCAGTCCGCGGTGGCGAGCTCCTGACGGACGCCGATCTCCTCCCCGACGTGGTCCACACGTCCCTCCAGAAGCGCGCGATCCGCACCGCGCAGCTCGCGCTGGAGGCCGCGGACCGCCACTGGATCCCGGTCCACCGCTCCTGGCGTCTGAACGAGCGCCACTACGGCGCGCTCCAGGGCAAGGACAAGGCGCAGACGCTCGCCGAGTTCGGCGAGGAGCAGTTCATGCTGTGGCGCCGCTCCTACGACACCCCGCCGCCGCCGCTCGAGGACGGCACGGAGTGGTCCCAGTCGGACGACCCCCGCTACGCCTCCATCCCGCCGGAGCTGCGCCCCCGCACGGAGTGCCTGAAGGACGTCGTCGTCCGCATGCTCCCGTACTGGTACGACGGCATCGTCCCCGACCTCCTGGCCGGCCGCACGGTCCTCGTCGCCGCCCACGGCAACAGCCTGCGTGCCCTGGTCAAGCACCTCGACGGCATCTCCGACGCCGACATCGCGGGCCTGAACATCCCCACGGGCATCCCCCTGTACTACGAACTCGACGCCGACTTCAAGCCGCGCACCCCCGGCGGCAAGTACCTGGACCCCGAGGCGGCAGCGGCCGCCATCGAGGCGGTCAAGAACCAGGGCAAGAAGAAGTAAGCCCGCACGAAGAAGCCCCCTACCAGCGGGTTCTCTGCTGGTAGGGGGCTTTTCAATGGGTTCGGGCCGCCTGTGGGCTGTCCGAACCAGGGAGCGCCGTCGCTGTCAGCGAAGGAAGCGCACTCGGACGCGCAGGGACAGCAGAAGCGCGACAGGGGCAACTCCGACCCTCCGCGCCCGCCTCGGGGTCCCCGTGCCCATGGCCGAAGCCATCGCCGCCCAGCTCTGAAAGGAGAACCACCGTGACCGCCAACCGCCGCTTCCGAGACGTCACCCGCATCGGCCCCGTCCAGGTCGCCACCTCGTACGACAACCGCGGCGACGGCAGACGGGATGGAAGCTGGGGGAAGTAGTGGGCTGAGGGAGGAGGTCAGCGCACTCTGCGATCATCAACACCTTCGCAAGGGCATCACGATCCACGTCGCCCGCATCACATCGTATGGGTGCTCAAATGAAAGCAATGCGAACCAGTCTGTTGCTCGGGTCGGTCCTGGCCGTTCTGCTGACCGGAGGAACTGTCGCCTGGGGCGCACCTCGCGACCAGTGGGACTACCGTCAGGCGGGCCAGCCCACGTTGCCCGCGATGACGATCACAGGTGACAAGACGACACCCGACTCGCTCAAGCTCTACATGAAGCTCTACATACGTCGTCTGCGGGACGGCGATGTGAGCGGGCTGACGGAGTTGGCCTGTCACGACCGCTGGCTCACTCGCGACGACGAGGCGGCAGGCGCTCGCCAGCAGATCGACGCTTACGGCAAGGGTGCGAAGGGCGCTGTCACCATCGAATTCGGCGTCGAGGACCCGTATGACGTCCGCGGCGGCATCATCCGATACCGCAGCACCGGACAGCACGAATACTTCACCGTGTTCAAGAAGCACGGTCTGTGGCTGTTCTACCTGGGTCCGGACGAGGACGACGATCCGGACTCCACAGGCAGGCAGCCCGTGAGCCTCCCATCTGACTAGCCCGTCCCGGCCGCCATCCAGCGACAGACTTCTGTGCTGTACAGCAGCGAAGTACAGCAACCACCGCGACTGCAGCCGGTCATCACCGACCGCCAGCACACGGGCGATCAGCCGGGCAGACCTAAATGACCGTCCCGCCCATAGTTCGCATCGAGGCCGAGGCACGGCCTCAGGATCGTGCCACTCTCATGCCAGAACGGACGGGGACTCACGGGGAACCAGGGTTCGCAGGGGCGAGTTCGGCCAGACTCGGCACGGGGGAGTGAATCCGCAGGTCACGCGCATGGTCGCCCCACCTCGCTCCTAAAGCGGTGCTCCATACCCAGTGGATGAGATCATCCGCGGGTGTCAAACGCGCAGCTACCCCCGGGATGGTCTCTTCAGCAGATCCGCGACGTATCCGGGGACCAAGAGGCTGTTGCCCTGAATCGAAACCGGGCGGTGAAGTGGGTAGGCCGCCCCGGAGCTCCCGACGAGGTGCTGCACCCAGAGATTGTTCTCGGATTCCACAGCCTGTGCCTTGTGAAACCCGTCCATGATGGCAACTGGTACATGGGCAGCATGTACGACGACGGGAGTATTGACTGTTGGGCAGCCTACGACGATCTGCACGAGGCGCTGCGCGGTTTGTAGCTTGTCGGCCTGCCTGCGCTTCAGGGGACTTCCTGAGGTGGCGTTACAGCAGCGGATTACAGCAACCGACCACGGCCGTCGGTGCCCCCCTCCCCTCGCCCGGCAGCCCCGTCTCATTCAGAGCCGTTCACGAGGGTTCACGGCGGGGCCGGAGCCAGTACCGGCTGTGCCGCTGACCCGGCGCGAACGCAGGTGAACAGCGTCGTACACAGCACTCTGCGGCATCAACAGACTTGGAAAGCGTGTTGGCCTGGGGTGCTGTCGTGGCGATGCAGACGTCAGACGCTCGTCTCCGGGCCCCATCGGTCCGGGCCTACTCCGCGCCAGTCGATCCAGGACGCCTCGGCGGCCTCGGCGGCGTCGAGCTCCAGGCCGGCCCGGCGGAGGAACTCGACCAGGTCCGCCATGTTGTGGGCCAGGCCGAGGATCTCGCCGTCCACGCGTACGCGCCGCCCGCCCGTAGGTGATGGCGGGTGGACGATCACGCGAATGGAGCCGGACACGCCTTCAGGATCATCCCCAGCACACCGTTCCGCATTCGAGCGCGTCATTCGCAGACCCTCAGTGCTCGGTCGGTGGCAGCAGTCGCGGTGAACCCGCAGGCAGGTCGAGCGATGAACCCGCCCACGAAGAGCCCGGATCCGGAAGTCCCGGACTGCGCAGCTCCCACCACCCCGCGGGGCTTGGCCGACGTTGTTGCCAGTACGGGTGGAAGAACACCTGAGTCGACAGCCGGTACAGACGTCGACGCAGTTCGGTCCGGCCGGGCCGGACGGCGAGCTGCCGGTAGGTGACACTCCATTCCTGCTGCGCCTGGGCGAGATCGGCGGGGAACGATCGCATGACCAAATTCAATCACGTGTTCGATTTCTGCGTCCATCGGCGACACCGTCACGCGAAGCGGAACCTTGGCCAGGCGTGCCAGACCGTGCCAGGTCGTGCAGGGAACCACGGTGAACGCCGGGGACACACTCGGTCCACAACTAGGGCACTGACGCCCTTGACCGCAGGTCAACTACCGGAGTCAGGGCAAGAGGACCTGAGCTTCCCAAGCTGAGGGCTCAAGGTGGGTGTCACGGGCCGGCCCGTCACGGCTTGCTCTGGTCGATGGCACGCACCGGCAGCGTGGCTGAGGCCGGTGAGGGTGCAGC
Source organism: Streptomyces sp. NPDC054794 (assembly GCF_053611585.1). Lineage (NCBI taxonomy): Bacteria > Bacillati > Actinomycetota > Actinomycetes > Kitasatosporales > Streptomycetaceae > Streptomyces > Streptomyces sp. NPDC054794. The sequence goes on from NZ_JBSHAQ010000051.1 coordinate 30,335, forward strand.
GAGGCACACGCGTGCGTGGTCGGGTGGCGCGCCCGCCGTCGTGGCTGACTGTTGTCGGCTGAAGTTCAGACGGGGAGTGTCGAAGGCCCCGGCCGTCAGCCGATCGGGCCGAGGCTGGGCCGTCTCTGGGCCCCCTGGAGCCTCAACGCTCGCGCGGGAGCGCCCCGCGGCGCGTGGCTGCGGGGCGCCTTGTGGGGTTCAGTCGACCTTCTCCCCGTCGTGCGTACCGCCCTTGCAGAGGTTGTCCGTCAGATCGGCCGTTCCGCCGCCCTGCTTGCACTCAGAAGGGGTGACGTAGGATGGCGCGCCCTGTGCGGTGGCGGCGGCAGCGGCGGCGCCTGTGAGGCCGAGTCCGGCGAGGGCTGCCGTCGCGATGGCGGCGGCGAGGATTCGTCCGATGCGCATGTGGTTCCCCTTTCACGGATTGCCTCGTTTGGGGCACTAGTCAGTTTGATCTTCACCCATGTGGGTGGCACGTCATGTTGCGCCATTCGGGTGAACTGCTCAGTGCTCGGCCCGGCCCGTCAGGCGTCGCTGTCCCGGCGCCACTCGTAGGCACCGGGTGACGTCTCCACGACTTCGCGGGGGTAGACCTCGTGCACCCGGGCGAGCAGGTCGCGCTGTTTGTCGACCCAACCCGGCGGCAGTGCGAACAGCGGGACGGTGACGGTGACCCCTGAGGCGGGTCCGTCGTGGGCCGACACCGACATCCGGTCGTGGCCGTCGGGCTTGAACTTCAAGGACGGTGTCCGCCCCGAGGTGAGCCACATGGCGAATCGCCGGGTCCCCAGGGTCGCCAAGGTGTCCTCCCGGTCCTCCAGATCCTCAGGGAGCAGGGTCACCGAGAAGGTGGCGCTGAGGGACTCCGCCACGATGACGATTTCGCATTCGAGGAAGTCGTGGCCGAACAGGATGCCGGGCCGTGAGCGTCCCAGCACACGCACCGAGACGCTGTGCCCGCTGGTGCCCTGCCGGTCGGCCAGGTGGATCAAGTCGATGACGTCGTCCGCCGAGTTCATGGGCTCCCTCCCCGATGAGGCCCGATGACAAGATCCGAGCATCTTGCCGGGCGGACGGACATGACGGCTCGGATCGCATGGCTCAGCGAGGCGTGTACGCCACACGCTCGAAGGGCCATTCGCGGGCCAGCCAGTCGCTGACGAGGCGGTAGAGCTCGGCGTCGAGGGAAGCGTGGTCCGCCCGGACCCAGGAGCGGACGTCAGTGACACCGGGCTCCTGGCGTGCGCCGTAGATGTAGACACAGCCGATGACGTCATCCCCAGGGACCGACAGGACGGTGTAGGTGAAGCCGACGCGCCGTTCGAAGTCCTCCGCGTGCCGGCGCAGGTCGCGGAGGTTGGCCTCCAGCGACATGCCCCCTGGAGGCGGCCAGGAGCGGCCGGCGAAGTCGGGGTTGGCTCGAATGTGGCCGATGCTGGAGGTCCAGGCGGCGTGATCGGCGGCATTGTGCTGAGGGCCGAGGGGCTCCAGGCGGAAGCGGTCGGTTGCAGGCGGGCGCGGTACGGCGAACTCGGGTTCCACGAGGGGTTGGTCAGGTGAGGTCACCGCGGGAGGTTATCCCCGGGCCCCTACCGATCTCTCGCGAATTCGGCAACGCGGGTGACTCGGCCCGGCGGCCCGTACGAGCCGATGATCAGTCGCTCGTCCACGATGCCGTGAGCGACCGGTTTGCCCACGCCGTCGGCGATACCCGCTACGTACGGCGGTGCGGCAGCCGGAATGCCGCTGCCAAGCCGGCCAGGCCTATGACCGCGAGGGTGGTCATCGCCGCGGCGTAGGCGCCCTTCGTGAGGCCGGAGACCAGGATGGTGCCGGCTATGGCCGTGCCGAAGGACGAGCCGAGGTTCGACACGCTGCGGGACAGGCCCGAGATCTCGCCCTGTCGGTCTTCCGGGAAGCTCGACTGCACGACGTTGACCGACGGGGTCAGCATCACGCCCATGCCGAGTCCGATCAGCAGGAGCCCGGGGACGAAGGCCCTGGTCGCGGCCTGGCGCGAGGCCACGGTGTTCACCGACGCCGAGCGTGCCGCCCTGGAGCTGGCCGAGCAGGGCACCCGGATCGCCGACGCGGCCGGCGGCGTCCCGGACGAGGTGTGGGCGAACGCCGCCAAGCACTATGACGAGGAGCAGCTCGCCGCCCTGGTGGCGCAGATCGCCGTCATCAACGCCTTCAACCGCGGGAACGTCATCACCCAGCAGCCCGCCGGCCACTACGAGGTCGGCCAGGTCCACTGACCGGACGGCCCACCGACCCCCGGGCGCCGCTGTCGCGGAGCCCGGGGCGGGCGTCACCAGATGGACAGGGGCACGGGGCGGATCTCGTCCGCCGGGTGCCCCGCGCGTTCGTGGATGCGCTGGACCGCTTCGGCGGAAGGAGCGTCGGAGAGGCAGTACACGGTGCCGGACACGGGATCCGCCCAGGCCCGTTCGAAGTGCACGCCCTCTTCTTTCTCTATCGCCAGGTCGGCCTCGTGGGCCCGCTGGAGCTCCTCGTCGGTGATGCCCTGCATCCCGTGGTGGACGTCCATGAACTGGGTCATGGCCACGCACCCCCTTCGTGCCTGGTGCTCCCTTTCATGCTGCGCCTCGCGGCCCCGTCACAGCGACCGGACGGCCCCGGGTACGCCGAAGGTCCCCGGTGCCGCGGGGCACCGGGGACCTTCGCCGTCGTAGCGGACGCCTGCCGTCAGCCGCACTGGCAGGGGTTGCCCGACTGGCACCCGCAGCCGCAGCCCGAGCCGCAGCCGCATGCGCCGAAGAGCGGGAGGCTTCTGATCTCAGTGGGCTGGTCGGTCTCGCGCTCCTGTGTGGGGTCGGGCGTGGTGCTGGGGGATTCGGCCATGGGTCCCCTCCTAGAGGCTTGGGCCTGCCTGCTGCCTTTGCCCATTTCATGCCCGGTATCTCGGGCGCATCAACGGCGCACAGTGGCGCCCGCACGCCCGAACCGAACCCCGCGAGCCCCCTTGGGGCTCGCGGAAGCCCTCGGCCGACCCCGGGGGGTTACTTGCCCTCGGGCCCGGTCACCGGCTGGATGTCCTGCTGGAGGTCGTCCGCGTGCTCGCCCGTGACCAGGAACACCACGCGCTTGGCGACCGCCACCGCGTGGTCGGCGTACCGCTCGTAGTAGCGGCCGAGCAGGGTCACGTCGACGGCCGTCTCGATGCCGTGCTTCCAGCGCTCGTCGATCAGGTGCTGGAACAGGGTGCGGTGCAGCAGGTCCATCTCGTCGTCGTCCTGCTCCAGCTGCAGGGCGAGGTCGACGTCCTTGGAGACGATCACCTCGGCCGCCTTGGCCATCAGACGCTGGGCGAGCTGGCCCATTTCGAGGATCGTGGCGTGCAGGTCGTGGGGGACGGCCCGCTCCGGGAAACGCAGCCGTGCGAGCTTCGCCACATGCTGGGCGAGGTCGCCGGAGCGCTCCAGGTCGGCCGACATACGAAGTGAGGTCACCACGATCCGCAGATCCGTGGCCACCGGCTGCTGGCGGGCGAGCAGGGCTATCGCCCGCGCCTCCAGGTCGTGCTGCAGTTCGTCGACCTTCTTGTCGGCCTCGATGACGCTCTCGGCCAGCTTGAGGTCGGAGTCGAGGATGGCCGTCGTGGCGCGCCCGATCGCCGACCCGACCAGCCGGGCCATCTCCACCAGACCGTCGCCGATCGAGTCCAGTTCCTCGTGGTACGCGTCCCGCATCAGGGTTCCCTCTCGTGCGTGTTCTCCGGGGGCTCCGGGGGTCGGGGCCCGTGACAAACCAGCCATGCGAACCCCACGCTCCCACGTTCCGGCCCGTACGCGTCCGTTTCCGCCACCCCAAATGAACCAATACTGGCTCCAAGGTGAACTCTGGGCGACGAGTGTCGGAGGTCGCACCTCGACGGCTGTGGGGATGTCGTAGGCCATGCCTAACCTGGGTGCATGGACGTGAACGCGGCGGTCGCCGCAGCGGCAGCGATCGCCGGGGTGCTCACCGGTGTCATCGCCATGCTGGCGTTCCGCTGGAGCGAACGCGACCAGAAGCGGCCCACCAGGACTTCTCTGCACACCGATCCCGTGCTTCCGCCGGGCGTGGACACCGTGCTGTCCGTGCTCCGGTCCTCGGCCGTCGTCCTCGACGAGGCCGACGCCGTCGTCAAGGCGAGCTCCGCGGCGTACGCCCTCGGGCTCGTCCGTGGCGGAAAGCTTGCCGTGGAGCCCATGCTCCAGATGGCGAGGGACACCCGGCGGGACGGAGAGATACGCCAGGTCGAGCTGGATCTGCCGAGGCGCGGGACGGGCAGGGGCGAGGCACTCGCCGTGTCCGCGCGCGTCGCGCCCCTCGGATCCCGGCTCGTCCTCCTCCTCGTCGAGGACCTCACCGAGGCCCGGCGCATCGAGGCGGTACGACGCGACTTCGTCGCGAACGTCAGCCATGAGCTGAAGACCCCGGTGGGCGCACTCTCCCTCCTGTCCGAGGCGGTCATGGACGCCTCCGACGATCCGGAGGCCGTGCAGCGCTTCGCCGGTCGCATGCAGATCGAAGCCACCCGGCTGACCAACCTGGTCCAGGAGCTCATCGACCTGTCCCGGGTACAGAACGACGACCCGCTGGAGGACGCCGAGCCGGTCCGGGTCGACGAACTGGTGGCGGAGGCGATCGACCGCTGTCGCCACCAGGCAGGCGCCAAACAGATCACCATGGCCGCGGGCGGCACCGCCGACCTGCACGTCTGGGGAAACCGCGGGCAGCTCGCCGCCGCCATCGGCAACCTCGTCGAGAACGCCGTGAACTACTCCCCGGCCCGCACCCGCGTCGGCATAGCCGCCCGCCGGGTCAGCGGTTCCGGCGGGGACCTCATCGAGCTCGCCGTGACCGACCAGGGCATCGGCATCTCGGACAAGGACAAGGAGCGCATCTTCGAGCGCTTCTACCGCGTCGACCCGGCCCGCTCGCGGGCCACCGGCGGCACCGGTCTGGGTCTCGCCATCGTCAAGCACGTGGTCGCCTCGCACGGCGGGGAGGTCACGGTGTGGAGCGCCGAAGGCCAGGGCTCCACTTTCACCCTCCGGCTGCCGGAGGCGGGTGCGGCCCGTGACCGCGCTCAGCAGCACCCCGACCTCGACGAAGAGGCGGATCAGGCCGCACACTCAACTTCCGGATCTCCCGATTCCGGCGTATCCCCCGACTCAGCCGCGTACGAAACGCTTCCCGCCCCGGAGGTCCTTCCGTGACCCGAGTGCTCGTCGTCGAGGACGAGGAGTCCTTCTCCGACGCCCTGTCGTACATGCTCCGTAAGGAAGGCTTCGAGGTCGCCGTGGCGGCCACCGGGCCCGACGGACTCGACGAGTTCGAGCGCAACGGCGCCGACCTCGTCCTCCTCGACCTGATGCTGCCGGGGCTGCCCGGCACGGAGGTGTGCCGCCAGCTGCGCGGCCGCTCCAACGTCCCCGTCATCATGGTGACCGCCAAGGACAGCGAGATCGACAAGGTCGTCGGCCTGGAGATAGGAGCCGACGACTACGTCACCAAGCCCTTCTCCTCGCGTGAGCTGGTCGCCCGTATCCGGGCCGTGCTGCGTCGCCGCGGTGAGCCGGAGGAGGTCACGCCGGCGGCCCTGGAGGCCGGCCCGGTCCGGATGGACGTCGACCGGCACGTGGTCACCGTCTCCGGCTCCAAGGTGGACCTCCCGCTCAAGGAGTTCGACCTGCTGGAGATGCTGCTGCGCAACGCCGGCCGCGTGCTGACCCGTATGCAGCTGATCGACCGCGTCTGGGGGGCCGACTACGTCGGTGACACCAAGACCCTCGACGTCCACGTCAAGCGTCTGCGCGCCAAGATCGAGCCGGACCCGGGCGCCCCGCGCTACCTGGTCACGGTCCGCGGCCTGGGCTACAAGTTCGAGCCGTAGACCGACCTCCGGCCCTGAAGGCCCGTCAAGGGCCGAGCCGTACGACGAAGGGCGGTCCCCCTCAGCGGGGGGACCGCCCTTCGTCGTACGGCCGTTTCGTACGGCCGCTATGAACCGCTGTGTCGTACGACCGCTCAGTTGCCGGACGGCGTGGTCGACGCCGACGCGGAGTCGCTCGGGGTCGAACCCGTGGACGCGGAGCCGCCGGCGGACTCGGTCGCCGAGGCGGAGGCGCCCTTCTTCGGCTTCTTGTTGTCGGACGCCGTGGCGCCCGCGGCCGGGCTGCCCGTGGCGGACGCGGACGGCGTCGGGATCTCGCTCGGGCCCCAGCCGGTGAAGTAGCTCTTGGCCGGGACGACGAAGGCGCGCAGGCTCACGTCACCGGTCTTGGTGAAGGTGAAGGTGATCTTCTGGGCGTTGCCGTCCCGGACCGCCTCACGGCTGCTGGCGAGCACGGCGGAGGCGTTGTCCTTGCCGCCGATGATCAGCGAGCCGCCGGCCGGCACGGTCAGGGACCCGCCCTTGGCCGGGCTCAGCTGGGCGGTCTTGCCGGTGCCGGGCACGACGATCGACTGCAGGGTCTGGTCGGTGGTGCCGGTGTTGAACACGGTCGCGGAGATCACGGCCGGACCCGTGGACTGCAGGTCGGGCTGGGTGATGACCGTCGCGTTCTGCACCTTGATGGCACCGACGGACGTCGCGGCGTTGTCCGGCTTGACCTGCAGCGTCTGTGAGTTGTTGCCTGCGCCACAGGCGGCGAGCGAGGCGATGGAGAACACGACGGCGGAGGCGGCGAGGGCGCCGCGTCGAAGGCTGCTGCTCACGGCGGCGGCAACTCCTTGAACGCACGGGCGACTCCTTATAAAGCCGCCCTAAGTGTCTGTCAGCGACCTTAGGCTACCGAGCCGTTCCCACGGGGCCGCACCCGACCCTCCCCCAACCTCACACGCATCGCTCAAGCAGGGGGGTACCCGAGGCCCTCGAGTGACTCCCGAGTCACTTTGGCGAGACGCTCGTCCGGCATTCACATAAGACGGTTCGCAACACCGCGCGTAAGACATCCGGCAACACCCCGCGCAAAATTTCCGTGAAGGAATGCGAGCCACCTCGGATATTGATCACGTACCGATCAGCCGGCGGCTCGTGATCAATTCCGGATTCGTCTCACGGCCCACCGGAGCCACCGAACGGAGTAGCGGAAGTCGCACGCTTGAGACCGGACAAATGTGGACGTTCCTCCACTTGGAGGGGCCCCCGGATGTGTGTAACGTGCCCGTTTCGCTCCGCCCGGAGAGCCGCTCCGACCTGCGAATACCTCGTTCCGCAGGGCCTGCGCAGCACGTTCCTGTTGCTGTTGTCAAGCCCCGAGATATGCCCTGACCTGCGAAAACGCCATTCAGAAGACGCCGTATCCGTGTTACCCTGGATAGCCACGGAAGGGGTACCTGTCACATGACGTTCAAGGTTGGCGACACCGTGGTCTATCCCCATCACGGGGCCGCGCTGATCGAGGCCATCGAAACTCGCCAGATCAAAGGCGTGGACAAGACCTACTTGGTGCTGAAGGTCGCCCAGGGTGACCTGACGGTACGTGTGCCAGCGGACAATGCGGAGTTCGTCGGCGTGCGTGATGTGGTCGGTCAGGACGGGCTGGACCGGGTCTTCGAGGTGCTGCGCGCGCCGTACGCCGAGGAGCCCACGAACTGGTCTCGTCGATACAAGGCAAACCTGGAGAAGCTCGCCTCCGGTGATGTCATCAAGGTCGCGGAAGTCGTGCGTGACCTGTGGCGTCGCGAGCGCGAGCGCGGACTCTCCGCCGGTGAGAAGCGCATGCTCGCCAAGGCTCGCCAGATCCTGGTGAGCGAGCTCGCCCTCGCGGAGAACACCAACGAGGACAAGGCCGAGGCCCTGCTCGACGAGGTTCTCGCGTCCTGACGCAGGCAGTAGCCCTGCTCTGGTCAGCACAGTGAAATGCCGCGGTGCCCGATGACAAGATTCCTGTCGCCGGGCGCTGCGGCATGTTCGTACTCGGATGCCGTTCGCCGGGGTGGTGCCCCCGATACTTGGCGTGCCGGGCCCGCGCAGCCGGCTCGACCGGTGTCACGGAAGGGTCCGGTCGAGCGTGTCGCGCCCGACACGGTGAGGCCATACCCACCTAGGCCGAGCACACAAACCTGACAGGAACCGATGTCTGACGTTTCGCGCCCTTCGCCCGCAGAGCCCCGTACGGAGGCCCGTACCGCCGTCGTGATCCCGGCCGCCGGCCGGGGCGTACGACTCGGTCCGGGCGCCCCCAAGGCGCTACGCGCGCTGAACGGCACGCCCATGCTCATCCACGCGGTCCGCGCGATGGCCGCCTCCCGCGCGGTCTCCCTCGTGGTGGTCGTGGCCCCGCCCGACGGCACGGCCGAGGTCAAGTCGCTGCTCGACGCGCACGCGCTGCCCGAGCGCACCGACTTCCTGGTCGTCCCCGGCGGGGACACCCGCCAGGAGTCCGTGCGGCTCGGACTGGAAGCGCTGCCGCCGGACCACGACATCGTCCTGGTGCACGACGCGGCCCGGCCGCTGGTCCCGGTGGACACGGTGGACGCGGTGATCGAGGCGGTACGGGAGGGCGCGGCGGCCGTCGTGCCCGCGCTGCCGCTCGCGGACACCGTCAAGGAGGTCGAGCCTGCCGCGGCCCCGGGCGAGCCCGAGCCGGTCGTCGCCACTCCCGAGCGGGCGCGGCTGCGGGCCGTGCAGACCCCGCAGGGCTTCGACCGTACGACGCTGGTCCGCGCCCACGAGACGGTGACCGACGACGTCACCGACGACGCGAGCATGGTCGAGCAACTGGGGGAGCGGGTCGTGGTCGTGCCCGGCCACGAGGAGGCCTTCAAGGTCACCCGCCCGCTGGACCTGGTCCTCGCCGAGGCGGTCCTGGCCCGCAGGAGGCTGAACGATGGCTTCTGACCCCGTGCTTCCCCAGGTCGGCATCGGTACCGACATCCACGCCTTCGAGGAGGGCCGCGAGCTGTGGTGCGCCGGCCTGAAGTGGGAGGGAGAGGGGCCGGGGCTGGCCGGTCACTCCGACGCGGACGTCGTCGCGCACGCCGCCTGCAACGCGCTCCTCTCGGCCGCCGGGCTCGGTGACCTCGGGCAGCACTTCGGCACCGGGCGCCCCGAGTGGTCCGGCGCGTCCGGCGTCACGCTCCTGACGGAGGCGGCCCGGATCGTCCGCGAGGCCGGCTTCCGCATCGGCAACGTCGCGGTCCAGGTCGTCGGACCCCGCCCCAAGATCGGCAAGCGCCGCGACGAGGCCCAGAAGCTCCTGTCCCAGGCGGCGGGCGCCCCGGTGTCCGTCTCCGGCGCCACCACCGACGGCCTCGGCTTCCCCGGCCGCGACGAGGGCCTGATGGCGATCGCCACGGCACTCGTCGTGCGCGTGGGCTGAGGGCGTGCGAGGGTACCCGCAGAGCGATCATCGACAAGCGACCCCCGACGCAAGCGACCCCTGACGATCGGCCGCCGGCCGAGGTCCCGGAGGTGCCCCATGTCCACCGCCCTGTCCGACCGGCTCAAGGCCCTGCTCGACACCCCCGTCTTCATCGTCCTCGGCACCGTCCAGCCCGACGGCAGCCCGCAGCTGTCCCCGGTGTGGGTGAAGCGGGACGGCGAGCAGATCCTCGTCTCCACGACGGTGGACCGCCGCAAGAAGAAGAACCTCGACCGCGACGCCCGGGTGAGCGTCGTGGTCCAGGACCCGGCCTCGCCCTACGAGTACGCGGAAATCCGCGGCAACGCGGAACTGACCACCGCGGGCGGCCAGGAACTGATCGACGAGCTCGCCCTGAAATACACCGGCAAGAAGTACGCGGAATTCAACCCGGCTTCGGCACAGGACGCGGAACGCGTGGTCGTGCGGATCACCCCGCGGAAGGTCGTGGGAAGCCTCTGAACCGCGTCGGACGTGTCACGAATCCGTGGCCCGTGGCCAAAAGGGGCGTGAGGCACTCCCCGGCGCCCACTACCCTGGAGTGGTGACTATTCGGCTGTACGACACCGACGCCCGGCAGATCCGCGACTTCACCCCGGTCACGCCGGGCTGTGTCTCGATCTACCTGTGTGGTGCCACCGTGCAGTCCGCGCCGCACATCGGGCACATCCGCTCGGGCCTCAACTTCGACATCATGCGCCGGTGGTTCAGCTACCGGGGCTACGACGTGACGTTCATCAGGAACGTCACCGACATCGACGACAAGATCATCGCGAAGGCCCACGAGCAGAACCGGCCCTGGTGGTCGATCGGGTACGAGAACGAGCGCGCCTTCAACGACGGCTACACGGCACTCGGCTGCCTGCCGCCGACGTACGAGCCCCGCGCCACCGGCCACATCACCGAGATGATCGAGATGATGCAGGGCCTGATCGAGCGCGGCCACGCCTACGAGGCGGACGGCAACGTCTACTTCGACGTGCGCTCCTTCCCGCGGTACCTGGAGCTGTCCCGGCAGGAGCTCGACAACCTGCTCCAGCCCTCCGGCGAGGGCGAGACCGGCAAGCGGGACCCGCGCGACTTCGCCATGTGGAAGTCCGCCAAGCCCGGTGAGCCGACCTGGCCGACGCCGTGGGGAGACGGGCGCCCCGGCTGGCACCTGGAGTGCTCGGCCATGGCCCACAAGTACCTGGGCAGGTCCTTCGACATCCACGGCGGCGGCCTCGACCTGATCTTCCCGCACCACGAGAACGAGATCGCCCAGGCCAAGGCCTACGGCGACGACTTCGCCCAGTACTGGGTGCACAACGCCTGGGTGACCATGGCCGGCGACAAGATGTCCAAGTCGCTGGGCAATTCGGTGCTCGTCAGCGAGATGGTCAAGGTGTGGCGGCCCATCGTGCTGCGCTACTACCTCGGCACCCCGCACTACCGCTCGATGATCGAGTACAGCGAGGACGCCCTGCGCGAGGCCGACTCCGCGTTCGCGCGGATCGAGGGCTTCCTGCAGCGCGTCGTCGAGCTGGCCGGGGGCGTCGTCGAGCCGTCCGCCGAGGTGCCGCCCGCGTTCGCCGAGGCGATGGACGACGACCTCGGTGTCCCGCAGGCGCTGGCCGTCGTGCACACCACGGTCCGGCAGGGCAACTCCGCACTCGCCGCCGACGACAAGGAAGCCGCCGTGGCCCGCCTCGCCGAGGTGCGTGCCATGCTCGGCGTCCTGGGTCTCGACCCGTTCGACCCGCACTGGGCCGGTGACGGTGCCGACCGCGGAGAGGACCTGCACAGCGCGGTCGACAGCCTCGTACGACTGGTCCTCGACCAGCGCGAGGCGGCCCGCTCCCGCAAGGACTGGGCCACCGCGGACGCCATCCGCGACCGGCTCAACCAGTCCGGCCTCGTCATCGAGGACAGCCCGCAGGGCCCGCGCTGGAGTCTCGGCGCGCGCTGAGACCGACGCCGGTCCCCGGTGATCGATTGTGCCGCCCGGCCCTCCGGGCGGCACACTGCATATACACGTACGCACGCTTCCGTAGAGAACAGGTAGGTCATGGCCGCGAACAACCGCCGCATGTCCGGCAAGAAGGGCGCGCAGGTCGGCAGTGGCGGCCAGCGACGCCGGGGCCTGGAGGGCAAGGGCCCGACCCCGCCCGCCGAGATGCGCAAGGGGCACGCCAAGCAGCGTGCCGCGAACGCGAAGGTCCGCCGCGCCCAGGGCCGCCCGCAGCAGCGCAGGGGCGGCGGCAAGACGTCGTCCGAGCTGGTCGTCGGCCGCAACCCCGTCGTCGAGGCGTTGCGCGAGGGCGTGCCCGCGAGCACCCTGTACGTCCAGCAGTTCATCGACAACGACGAGCGCGTCCGTGAGGCCCTGCAGCTCGCCGGTGAGCGCGGCGGCATCAACCTCATGGAGGCCCCGCGCCCCGAGCTCGACCGCATGACCAACGGGCTCAACCACCAGGGTCTGGTCCTGCAGGTCCCGCCGTACGAGTACGCGCACCCCGAGGACCTCGCCGACGCCGCCTACGACGAGGGCGAGGACCCGCTGATCGTCGCCCTCGACGGGGTGACCGACCCGCGCAACCTCGGCGCCGTCGTCCGCTCCGTCTCCGCCTTCGGCGGCCACGGCGTCGTCGTGCCCGAGCGGCGCGCGGCCGGCATGACCGCCGGCGCCTGGAAGACCTCCGCCGGTACGGCGGCCCGTACGCCCGTCGCCCGCGCCACCAACCTGACGCGCGCCCTGGAGGCGTACAAGAAGGCCGGCATCGTGGTCGTCGGTCTCGCCGCCGACGGCGAGGCCGAACTCGGCGACCTGGCGGCCCTGGGCGGCCCGGTCGTCATCGTCGTGGGCAGCGAGGGCAAGGGCCTGTCCCGACTCGTCGGCGAGACCTGCGACTTCCGGGTGCGGATCCCGATGCCCGGTGGCGCCGAATCGCTCAACGCCGGTGTGGCGGCGGGGATCGTGCTGTACGAGGCGGCTCGCCGCCGGGCCTGACACATGGCCGCGGACGCCTGAACAGGCGTCCGCGGTCTCACTCGTACGGGTCAAACCTGGCGTCCAGGACAACCTTGACGCGGTCCGGACACATCCGGCCGGTCAAAGCAGTGTCCTAACTCCACGTCACTCGGTTAGATGAGTGTGGACACCAGAACACCCCGCACACCCACGGGGGACCGCTCGTCGGGATTCAGCTCCGGGCTCGACGACGCTCCCGCGCTGAGCATGGTGAAGGTGCCGAGCGATCCGGCGCAGGTCATCGTCAATCACGCGAGCTTCCGCGTGCAGCTTGGCGCATCGACACGGCGGAACCAATCCCCGCGGGTCGCACGGCACTTGAGCGCCACCGAGAACACCGCCCGCATCCCGGCCGTCGGCGCCGCGGGCAGAGCGGGCGCCCCCGGAGGCCGCCGCCGTGCCGTCGTCTGGAGCGGCCGCTCCGCCCCCGACGACACCGGCGCCCACCGGCTGCTCCAGGCCGTGCGGGGCGGCAGCGTCCGCCACCCCGACGAGCCGTCCGTCGACGCCGGGGCCACCCAGGTCATCTCGCGCATCGACGACGGATACGGCGGGTACAGCGGCTACGGCGAACTCGACCAGACCGTCCAGACCCCGGTCGTCGGCCCGCCGCGCGGTCCCAGCTCCGGCGAGACCCGACTCCTGCCCCACATGCGGACCGTGGGCAGCGCCTACGACGAACCCGCTTACCGTGGCCCGCAGTTCGAGGGCCGTGAGGACCGCGAGAACCACGACGGCTACGACGACTACGACGAGTACGACGACTTCGAGCAGGAGGCCGAGGAGGAGGGCGAGTTCACCGGCCGGCGCCAGGGCGACGACCCGGCCCGGCACGCCTACTACCCCGGCCGCCGACTGAACCTCGGCGTCGTCCTGCTCCCGCTGCGCGTCTTCCTCGGCTTCATCTCCATCTACGCCGGCATGGGCAAACTCTGCGACCCCGTCTACTTCGACGGCGGCGAGCGCGGCTCCATGGTGAAGTGGCTCAACACCCTGCACCCCTGGGAAGTCGCCGAGCCCCTGCGCCAGTTCGCCCTCCAGCACCCGATCGGCTCCGGGCTGGTCATCGCCTTCCTGCAGGTCGTCGTCGGCGTGCTGACCGTGCTCGGCTGCTGGCAGCGGGTCGCCGCTGTCTTCGGCGCGCTGCTCTCCGCCGCGCTCATCGTCACCGTCAGCTGGAAGACCGTCCCGGCCTACGACGCCCCGGACATCATCTACCTCGCCGCCTGGTCCCCGCTGATCATCGCCGGCGCCCCCGTCTACTCCGTGGACGGCCGTCTCGCGGGCAGTGCCTGGCGTCGGCTCGGCCCCCGCTCCGACATCTGGGAGCTGCGCCAGTACGTCCTGCGCCGCGGCGCCCTCATCACGGCCGTCACCGTCGGACTCACCCTGCTCGTCGGCTCCCTGCTGGGCGGCGCCGTCCGCGACTCCAGCCGTGTGGTGGTCCCCGGGCCCGGCGAGGCCCCGCGCAACAACCTCCCCGGCTCCCCGCTCACCGACGGGCCCGCCGAGCGGCACCAGAAGAAGACGCCGACGGCGTCCAGCTCGCCCAGCGGGGGCGCCACGGCGGGCGCCAGCCCGTCCGGCACCGCGACGACCCCGGGCGCGACACATTCCGCGGGCGCCGCGACCAGCGGCGTTCCCAGCCAGACCCAGGGCACCACGGGCCAGGCCCCGCCGCGGCACACGTCCCCGGTCGGCCAGGCGCCCACCACCAGCGCGGGCCCGACCTCAGGCGGCGCCACGACCGGCGGCACCGGCTCATCCGGCGGCGCAAGCACCGGCGGCACCGGAAACGGCGGCTCCTCCACGGGCCAGCCGGGCTTGGTGGGCGGCTTGCTGGGCTGACGAGATCGGCACGTGAAGGGGCCTCGCACCAGGAGGTGCGGGGCCTTTTCACGCAGGCGCCCGCACCAACCAACGGGCGCGGGGAACCGCGCACCCAGCCACAGCCCGTCCGAGCTGAAAACGCAACGGAACCAACATCACCGCCCCAGAGCGGCCAGCTCCTTCGCTGCCTCGGTCAAGTCCTTCGCCGTGTCGATGGCGCGCCAGTACGCACCCTGCGGAATCGGGAAGCCGGCCAGCCGCCGCTCACGGGCGAGGTGCGGGAACGTGGTGCGCTCGTGGTCGCCGCGCCCGGGGAGCAGATCGGCGAACTCCGGCGAGAAGACGTAGACACCCGCGTTGATCTCGAAGGTGGAGGGCGGCGCCTCGATGAAGTCCGTGATGTGTCCGAACCCGTCCGTCTTCACGGCACCCCACGGAATGCGCGGCCGCGCCAGCGCCAGCGTGGCGACGGCGTCGCGCTCGGTGTGGAAGTCGGCCATCTCGCGCAGCGAGAAGCGCGTCCAGATGTCGCCGTTGGTGGCGTACCAGGGCCGGTCCGGGTGGGGCAGCCGGGCTGCCGCGTACTTGAGACCGCCGCCGCGGCCGAGGGGCTCCGTCTCCACGACGGTGGTGACGTTGACGGGAAGGTCGGCCGAATCCAGCCACTTCTGCAGGACCTCGGCGAGGTGGCCGCAGGAGATCACGACATCCGTCACGCCCTCTTCGGCCAGCCAGGTCAGCTGGTGGCCGATGATCGGCGTGCCCGTTCCGGGGATCTCGACCATCGGCTTGGGCCGGTCGTCGGTGTAGGGACGAAGCCGTGAGCCCTGGCCACCGGCCAGGACGACGGCTTGAGTGGGGCGGGACGCGGCGTTCGGATCGGTCATGACCGAACTGTACGTCGCGCCCCGCGGGCTGCTTCCGGCGGCAACCGTTCCTTAATCAGCCGTTACCCACTTCACGGCTGCCGCTTTCCGGAGGCCGCCCGCGGCGGCTCGGCTGTGGTCCTCGGCTCAGCTGTGTTCCTCGGCTCAGCTGTGCGCCGCGAGGACGCCGGAGGCGAAGGAGGTGTCGCAGACGGGCCGGGCGTACGACTGGGCGCGCGAGGCGCCGTACGCGCGGACCGCGGCGCGGCCGAGGGCGCGGGCGATGGAGGTGCAGTGCCTCGCCAGCGACGGACGGCCGTTCACAGCCTGCTGGAGGTGGGTGAGGACCTCGCCCGGGTTCTTCTCCTGCAGCTCGGCCATCAGCTGGTCGCGCAGGACGTCCTGCGGGGACCGGGAGAGGGCGCGGGGCCTGGCGGCCGGCAGGTCCGCCGAGGTGACGTCCGTGGCGGTGAGCACCGAGTTGGAGGGGCTCCCCGACCAGTTGACTCGGGTGACCGCCAGGGTCCCGGAGAGCACCAGGACGACGGGCAGGACGAGGGCGAGGGTGCGGCCGATCCGGCGGGCGGGTCCCCCGCGGCCGCGTCGCGTCTGTGGGGTGGTGGAGTGCTTCACGCGAGTGAGGGTAGCGTCCGGTAACCATTTGGCGACATTTGGTCACCGTTTCGAGGGACAGGATGGGATCAATTCATGGGTGACGTGTTGACGCACGCTGCTCGAAATGGTCTCCCTTGCCGGGGTTCCGGCGACAACGAGAAGGGCCCCGCGGCGTGCGCGGGGCCCTTCTTCGTCAATCTGGGTGAATTGCCCGAGGTTGTTCCACTCCTCGGGTCAGTCGGAGAGGCGCTCGCCCGTCGAGGTCGAGAAGACGTGGGTCTCGCCCGGCCGCGGCACGACGTGCAGCTGAGCGCCCTTCTCCGGCACCTGGCGGCCGTTGACGCGGACGACCAGGTCCTTCAGCTCGCCGCCGACCTCGGCGGTGCCGTACACGTAGCCGTCGGCGCCGAGCTCCTCGACGACGTTGACGGAGACGGCGAGACCGGCCGGGGCGTCCTCGGTGTCCTTGGACAGGGAGGCCGCGGCGGCGCCGTTGTGCTCGACCACGTCGAAGTGCTCGGGCCGGACACCGACCGTGACCGTGCGGTCACCCTTGTCGGAGGCGGCCTTGAGGGCCTCGCGGTTGACCGGGACGACGCTGTTGCCGAACTTCACGCCACCGTCGGTGATCGGGACCTCGACCAGGTTCATGGCGGGGGAGCCGATGAAGCCGGCGACGAAGAGGTTGGCCGGGCGGTCGTACATGTTGCGCGGCGAGTCGACCTGCTGGAGCAGACCGTCCTTGAGGACCGCCACACGGTCGCCCATCGTCATGGCCTCGACCTGGTCGTGGGTGACGTAGACGGTGGTGATGCCGAGACGGCGCTGCAGCGAGGCGATCTGCGTACGCGTGGACACGCGGAGCTTGGCGTCCAGGTTGGACAGCGGCTCGTCCATGAGGAAGACCTGCGGCTCACGCACGATGGCGCGGCCCATGGCGACACGCTGGCGCTGACCGCCGGACAGGGCCTTCGGCTTGCGGTCCAGGTACTCGGTGAGGTCGAGGATCTTCGCGGCCTCCTCGACCTTCTGCCGGATCTCCGCCTTGTTGACGCCGGCGATCTTGAGCGCGAAGCCCATGTTGTCGGCGACCGACATGTGCGGGTAGAGCGCGTAGTTCTGGAACACCATGGCGATGTCCCGGTCCTTGGGCGGCAGGTGGGTGACGTCGCGGTCACCGATGCGGATGGCGCCGGCGTTGACGTCCTCGAGCCCCGCGAGCATCCGGAGCGAGGTGGACTTTCCGCAGCCCGACGGGCCGACCAGAACGAGGAACTCGCCGTCCTCGATCGCGATGTCGAGACCGTCGACGGCGGGCTTGGTGGAACCCGGGTAGATCCGGGTCGCCTTGTCGAACGTGACAGTGGCCATGGTGAATGGGCCCCCTTCTACCGGCAGGAACGTGCCGGACGATCCGAGTAGGAAGGTGGTTGGTGTAGTCCACGCGAGTGAACTGGGTCAGGACGGTACCTGGCGTTCGCCTGATCTGTCAGCACCCGGGGGACTGTGAACTTCGCGGAAATTTTCGACAAGGGGCCCCTCGGACCTGGGTACACTGCACGGGCGCGCCCGCGTCCCGCGGATTCCGCACGCCTCCTTAGCTCAGCTGGTCAGAGCGCCGCTCTTGTAAAGCGAAGGTCGTCGGTTCGAATCCGACAGGGGGCTCTCTCGCTGAACAGCGCGAACGCCCCGGCCGATGATCGGTCCGGGGCGTTCGACATCTACGAGTGACATCAACCGGGGCGGTCACTCACGGTCGACACGACGCCTGAGCAGGCGGTCCATGTGGCTGATGGCCTCGCGCTGCGTGTCCGAGGTTACGTGCGTATAGACGTCCATCGTGATGCTGATCTGGCTGTGCCCCAGGATCTCCATCACGACGCGGGGCGCGACACCGGCCGCGGTGAGGAGCGTGGCGCAGCCGTGCCGGGCGTCATGCAGCCGGATGCGCCGAAGGCCGGCGGCGGCGGTGATGCGGAAGAACGACCGGTTGACGTTCTGCGGGTCGATCGGGCGACCGGTGCGCGTGGTGAAGACGTGCGAGGACAGGGAGAGCTCGACGCCCTTGAGTCGCGCTGCTTCGCTCTGTCGCATCCGGTGCCAACGAAGCGCCGCCAGGCAGATCAGAGGGAGGGGCACGGGACGTGCCCGGCCGCTTTTGGTGGTGTCCTCGTAGAGCTCCCCGCCCACGCGCTGCACCTGCTTGCTGACCCGCAAGACCCGATGTTCAAGGTCCACGTCCGACCAGCGGAGCCCCAGGATCTCGCCGCGGCGCAGGCCCATGGAGACCGCCAGGACGAAGGCGGCGTACAACGGATCACGGCGCGCCTCCTCCAAGAACCTCAGCGTTTCGTCCAGCGTCCACGGAGACAGCTCGCGGCGGGGCACCTTCGGGGCCTCCACGAGCGAGGCGGCGTTCCTCGTCACCAGCTCCTCACGGCAGGCCGCGGTGAGGGCCGTCCTCAGCACCCGGTGTGCCTCTTTGGCCGTGGCCGGGGAGGCGCGGCGTGACACCTCGGCGACGAACGTCCGCACGTGGCGAGGCCCCAGCGCCTCCAGGCTCTTGGAGCCGAGCAGCGGCACGAGGTAGAGGCGCACGTGCATGGCGTACTTGTTGTACGTCGTCCGCTTGCGGTTGGGCTTGATGAAGTGCTCCAGCCAGTACGGCAGCCACTCGGCGAGCTTGGCCGACCGGGTAGGCACGGGCACGCCCTGGTCGACCTTGGCGAGCAGTTCCCGGCGCTTGGCGTCGCACTCGGCCCACGTCTTGCCGTAGGCGAACTTTCGGGCGCGGGCGCCGTCCGGTTGAAGCACGTATACCGCGCACTGGTAGCGGCCGTCCTTGCGCTTGGTGATGGTGCCGGCGCCGTTCGGGTTGCCCTTGCGGTCACTGGCCATCAGGCAGCCTCCTCGATCTGGCCAGCGATGAAGTCACTCACGGCGCTCTCGGGGATGCGTCGGCAGCCGTCGACCTTGATGGAGACGAGGCGGTGTGTGCGGATCAGGTCGTAGACCTTGGTCCGGCCGACCTTGAGTCGCACTTTGACCTCATCCACGGTCAGCAGCACAGGTGAAGTGATGGTCATGCGACGGCTCCTTCCAGGTCGAGCCAGGCGGGGAGTTCTTCGCGGGCGATCTCGCGGTTTTGCTGGATGTCGCGGCGGATGTTGGCGGCGAGCCAGGACTCACCTGGGGTGTGGCCGTGGCCGGCGTAGGTCCAGTGGGCGAGGGTGAGCGTGGTGGCCTCGGTCTCGTCGTCGGGGTCGGGCAGGCCGAGGGCGGCGCGTTGCTGGGCGGCGCGGTAGTCGGCGCGGACCTGGCGTAAGGCACCGAGAGTGGTGGAGTAGCGGCGGGACTTGGTGGAGAAGTGGCCTCGGAAGCCGAGCATGTGAGCCCAGTTCTGGAGCTTGCGGTCCGGGTAGAGCGGGTGCAGGTCGAGGCAGGCCTCGATGAGCCGTCGCGGGTGGTCGGGTACGTCGAGCAGGACCAGGGCCTCTTTGTTGCCGATGCGGCGGTCGACGGTGCCGGTGGTCTCGGCGGCTTTGGTGGCGTACTTGGCCACGTAGGAGGCGACGGCCTGTTCGGTGATGTCCTCGCCGTGGCCGAAGGCGCCGATGGGCTGCACATCGAGCTGGGCGCCCCAGCGCAGGGTGCGGGCTGGCTGGTCGCCGGACGGAGGTACGTCGACCGCGACGCGGGCTGCGGCGGCATGGATCGCGTCGGTGAGCAGGTCGACGGTGGCCCAGGCCGGCGGCGGGCTGTCGGGTCCGTCCGGTCCGTCGAAGCGGATCACGGCATGGAAGTGCACGGCCCCGCGCTTCTGGTACTCGGCGACCTTGCCGAAGGAGACCCGCGACTGTTCGTGGGCGGCCTTTTGGGTCAACCCGACCCGGCGGGCGATCTCGCGGCGCAGGTAGATCGTGAAGTAGCGCCACAGGTCGGAGGCGTGGTTGTTCCACAGCACGGCGCCTGCGTAGTCGTACGTCACCGGATCGAGCGGGGTGCCGAGTTCGGGGGCGTCCTCCTGGTGGTGGATGCCGCAGGCGCAGGGCCGGGTGCCGGGCCGGTTATGGACTCGCCCGAACGAGGGGGCGGTGAGGGTGGCGAAGACGCGGGGGTGGTCGCGGATCGTCTCTGGGGTGCCCTTGTTCGGGTCGCCGACGAGGCCAGCGCGGATGAGGTGGTAGGTGTCGCCCGCATAGGTCCAGGCGCAGGCCGGGCAGCGGGAGGCGCGGCGGTTGCCGCAGGCGATACGGAGACGGCCGCCCGGCTCGGTGTCTGTCGAGTACGAGTGGAGTAACTGGCCGGTGTGGGCGTCGCGGGTGACGGTGGAGCCTTGCAGATGGATCGGGTCGGAGCAGCCGCCCGTGCGACGGATCTGCTCTTGGATGCGGTCGAAGCCGGTGGACCCGGCCAGCCTCAGCACGTCGGCGAGGGTGGCCGGGTCCAGGCCCGCCGCAGTGGCGGTGTCGGTCACTTGCTCACCGCCCCCAACGCCGCTTCTTCGGCGTGTTGGCGTTGCTGCTGGTTGGCCCGGAAAGAGCCGTGCGGCCGGGAGACGGCTTGGCACTGCGCTGGCTGTCGTGCAGCCCGTGTGCCTTGGCGGTCTTCTTCAGGCGGTCGTACTCGCCGTCGATTGCCTCGTAGGCGATGCGGTCAACTCCCTTGCTCCACTTGCGCGGCATCAGGCGGTCACCTCCTGCTTGCGTACGAGGTGGGCGGCGCCTGTGCCCTTGCAGGCCGGGCAGGGCACGCGGAGGGTGACGCGGGTGCCGTCGAGGTGACGGGTGCCGGTGGTGATGGCCGCGATGGCGAAGCCGTCGCAGTTCCGGCAGATCCGCCGGCGCAAGGTGCGCTGGGGCATGATGGGTGTCCCTTTCGGGTCCGTTGGATTTGGAAGGGGTTCAGGCGCCCGGAGCGGACGAGACTTGGCGGTTGAGGCCGCTCCGGGGGCCGCTTGGCGTGTGTTGCGCCTGCCGTGGCCCTTGGCCGCGTACATCGCGGAGTCGGCGGCGGACAGAGCGTCGGTGAGGGTCGGCACGGGCAGCTGCTCGCGGTGGCCATGGCCGACCGAGGCCGAGACCGGCAGGACGCCGCCGTTGTGCTCGACGGGCCGGTCCAAGGCGATCCGCAAGGCGTGGAGGCCGGGGGTGCGGCCGGGGTGGGTGACGATGGCGGCGAACTCGTCTCCGCCGAGGCGGGCGGCGAGGCCGTGGCGTCCGCACCAGTCGCTCAATCGGCGGGCGGTCGCGGTGAGCACCGTGTCCCCAGCGGCGTGGCCGTGGGTGTCGTTGATGACCTTGAAATCGTCCAGGTCAACCAGGACCACCAGGGCGCCGGGATGCTTGGCCAGTAGGCGTTCGGCGCGAGCAGTCCATCCGGCGCGGGTGTGCAGGCCGGTCAGGGGGTCGCGGCGGGCGGTGGCCAGGCGGCGCAGGAGCATCCCGCCGTGGAGGGCCCATCCCAGGGCCGGTAAGCCAGCGGCGATCACGTGCGTGTCCATGTCGGTCACCGCCCCTTCTGGAGGTCCTTGGCGAGGAGGCGGAGGACGATGGCCACCAGGGCCACGGAGACGCCGGTGATGGCGACCGCGAGGAGCATGGAGACCAGGACGGCGCCGACGACGAGGACCACGGCGGTGCCGCCGCCGACGAGGGCGAGCGCGGCGCCCGGGGTCAGCTGGACGGTCGGCCGGTTGGGGACCGCCGGGGCGACCGGGGCCGGGGCCTGCGAGGCAGCGGGCATCGGCGCGGTGCCGTTGGCGGTGGGCGCCGGGGACGGGACCGCGGGGGCGGTGTCCGGGGTCGGGTACTTCGGGGTGAGCACGGGATCGTTCCTCCTGTCAGGCGTTGCAGCGGTGGGTACGGGCGGCGAGCTCGGCGGCGGAACGGTCGCAGTGTTCGGTGGAGAAGCCACAGCCAGGAGCGGTGCAGGCGGCTGTGTGCTTGGTCTGGCCACGGCCGTTGTTGTAGGTGCCGACCTTGACCGGCCCGAGCTGGATCACGTCGTAGAACCGGTTCGGACGCATGAGATGAACCTCCGTCGGAGTCAGGCCAGTTGAAGATGAGCGGCGATCGCTTGGCAGGTCGCGGCGGGCAGGCCCAGTCGGGCGGTGAGCGTGTCGGCGGTGATCTGCTCGCCCGTGCTGTCGCGGTGTGCGTCGGCGATCGAGCGGGCGTGGTCGAGCAGGGCCGGGGGAACGCTCGGAGTGCCGGCGGGAGGCTTGACGGGTGCCGGGGGCAGTTCCGCCGCCGGAGCCGGGGCCGCCGGTTCGGGTGCGTCGGTACGGTGCACTTGGACTTCCGGGGCCGCCGGTTCTTCGTCCGGCTCCGGCTCCGAGACGACCGGGGCGGGAGCGGGAGCGTGGACGAGGAGGGTTCCGCCGAGGAAGGCGAGGGCGGGCCATCCGGCGACGAGGATGCGCAGCCAGGCAGGAACGTGGTGCAGGTCGAGCAGCCCGGCCGTGGCGACGTTGGCCCCGAGCGAAGCCGTCAGAGCGATGGCGAACCAGGTCCAGGACGACCGGTCGCGGGCGGCGCGCAGCCGACGCCAGGCGGCGACCAGAAGCAAGTCGACCGAGACCGGATAGGCCCACGCCTTCCATCCGGATTGCCCGGCCGCCGACGCCAGGTCGTGCAGGTGCGCGAAGGACAGGGCACCGGCGATTACGGCTTGGATGAGGACGGCATCAGGGCGGATCGAGCGGTTCACACGATCACTCCCTCAGTCTGTGACCGGCAGCGGCTTGACCAGAGACGGGCCAGGCGCGGGAGCGTCGGCGGGCACGTGTGGCCGGTACGGGTCGAGGGCGGGCAGGTCGGGGACGAGGTGGGCGAACTCTCGGCAGGCCGCCATGGCTTCATCGCGGGAGGTGTGGGGGGTGCGAATCTTCGCCCAGCCGCCCGAGGAGTCGGCGGCGACGGCCGTTCCGGGGCGCTCCGCCGGGATCAGGCTGGCGGCCGTGACCGCGTCGGGGGCCACGTCGGCGAGTCCCATTTCGGCGGTCTGCTTGTCGTTGACCCGGTGGACCACGCGGCCGGTGAGCTGGGCGCGCAGCATGGTCGCGCCCTTGCCCAGCTCGGAGCCGAAGCGCTGCCCGCACACCTCCAGGTAGATCCCGACCGCGCGGGCCATCTGCGCCAGCCGGATCAAGGCGGTGACGATCCGCTCGCGCCGTTCCTCGTCCTTCTTGGAGGAGATCAGGAAGAGTTCGGCTACCTCGTCGACCAGGACGACGACCGGCACCGGCCGTATGTCCTCGGGCAGGTCCCACATGTCGGAGACGCCGTGCTGGCTCAGCAGGTCGAAGCGGGATTCCATCTCGCAGACCAGCGCTTCCAGCAGGGAGGCGGAGTCGTCCGGCGTGGTGGCCAGGGCCGACAGGCGGGGCGCGTACGCCGAGTGCTCGACACCGCGCTTGCAGTCGATCCCGACCAGGGCCACCGGCAGCTGTGCCAGTCCCTTGATCAGGTTGCGCTGATAGACGGACTTGCCTGAGTTGTTCGCGCCCAGCGTCAGTGCCATGGGCACCTTGCGGTAGTCGCGGACGAACGCGGTCCCGTCCTCCCTCAGCGCCACCGGCACAGACAGGTCCCGAGGGCGGGCCCCGCGGGGAAGCCGGACCCGGCGCAGCACGTCGTAGCCGGTCATGCGTAGCTCGACGTATCCCGGCTTGGTCTCGGCGACGGTCACCGAGTGCACGCCCCAGGCATGCCGCAGCCGCTCGGAGGCGGCCATCAGGTCAGCTGGCTCCAGTCCGGCGGGTAGCCGCAGAGTCACCCGCAGCCCGGTCGAGGTGCCCCGCACCCGGCGGATCTTCGGCGGGACCGGCAGTACGTCACGACGGGCCACGTTCCGCGTGATGAACGCCCGCAGACGCGACGGCTGGACTGTCAGCCCGCACACGTCCATCGTCGAGCGGTACGTGATCGTGAACCGGCCCCAGGTGACCGGCAGCCCGACCAGTGACCAGTACACGCGCGGCGCGCGTACCTTCGCGTAGCCGAGACCGCCAGCCCCCGCGAGGGCGCCCGTGGCCTCCAGCACCATGGGCAGATCGCTCATGGGCAGGCCGCCGAGGTGATCGCGGCCGCACGGAACGAGATGCCGTGGCGCTTCTGGCCGTTGAACTCGTTCTCCCAGTCACGGGCCTTCAGGCCGATCACCTTCACAGGCATTCCCGGGGCCAACCCCTCCGGGTAACCGGTCTCCGGGATGGTGACCTGGTAGAGGTTCCCCTCCCCCTCGTCGGAGACCAGCAGGCCTACCGTCGACAGCGGCGCCCCGGTCTCCCGGTCCATCGCCTGCTCGCCGGTCTTCGCGTTGGCCAGCTTCGGCGTCGGCGCGGTCGCCACGAATACCACAGCAGTCGACGTGTCGATCTTGAAGGACGGCATGAAGCACTCCCTGAGTCGATGGTGAGAGCAGCCCAAACAGGGCCCTCTTCTCTCGCTGTCCTAGGACTGCGAGCGGCTTGAGGGAGACTTTGGCACGCAGTCCTGGGACTGTGCTTGACTTGCCTTGTCGAGAGGAGTGGCGCGATGACGCCCAAGTGGCGAGAGCTGGCGGACAAGCTGGCTGAGCAGATCAAGCGAGGTGAGTACGCACCTGGCCAGCAGTTGCCGCAGATCAGGGAGCTGGTTGCGGCGGGCGAGGGTTCCAAGTCCACCGTCCACCAGGCCTACAAAGCTCTCGAAGCTGAGGGGCTGGTGACCTCATCCCGAGGGCATGGCACCGTCGTGCGACAGCGAGTCCCGCTCAAGCGACTCGGGATCGCTCGCTACGACAAGGCCAAGTGGCGAGATGGTGACGAGGTGGCGTTCATCGCCGACCGCGTGGCCTCTGGGCGTAGCTACCGTCGCAATGAGCAGACCCAGACCGTCAGCCTCGTGGAAGCCCCGCCAGCAGTCGCAGCCGCGCATGGCCTGGGTGAAGGGGCCGAGGTGTACGCGCGAGCTCGGCTGGTGAAGGAAGGCGACCAGCCGACGCACGCCCTGACCAGCTACTACCGCCCAGAGCATGTCGAGGGAACGCGACTGGTGGACCCGACCCCGGGACCGGCCGGCCGCGGCGGTGGCTTCCGGGTGCTGTACGACGCGGGGTACGAGATCGACCACATGAAGGAGGAGCTCTTTGCGAGGGCTCCCACGCCCGATGAAGTGAAGCTCCTGCAGCTGCCGCCGGGCGAACCCGTCGTCGAATTGCATCGGACGACCTACACGGCCTCTGGCACAGTGGTTGAGTTCGCCATCGGGGTACACGCAGCTTCGCGCTTCGCGTGGGAGTACGACTTCAAGGTGCCGGACTCCGCGAAGGACGAGAAGGGGCAGTAATGATCTCGACACAGGCATGGGCCGACACGCGACGCCTGTGGGATTACCACCAGATGGGCCACACCCTGCGGCCGTGCTCGGTTGCGATCGGCTTGGGTAGCCACGACTTGGGTGTGGCCGACACGGCGGTGGATCTGTACAAGCGCGGCCTGGTCCCCCTGCTTGTGTTCACCGGAGCCACCAGCCCCACGACGCGGGCACGCATGCCGAGGGGCGAGGCCGTCCACTACCGCGAGCGAGCTCTTGAACTCGGCGTGCCTAGCTCAGCGGTGCTTGTGGAACCTCGTGCCCGCAATACCGCCGAGAACATCCGCTTCTCCAAGGCCGTGCTGGAGGAGGCCGGAGCGGACGTGTCCTCCGTGCTGCTGATCAGCAAGCCGTACGAAGAACGGCGCGCATACGCCACGGCCCGCAAAGAGTGGCCTGAGGTGGAATTCCTCAGTGCCTCCACCCCGATGACGCTTGAGGAATACGTTGATTCCATCGGGGATGCCCGCCTGGTTATCGACATGCTTGTGGGCGCGCTTCAGCGTTTGCTGATCTACCCCGAGCGGGGATTCATGATCAGTCAGCCTGTGCCCGACGACGTGCTTGAGGCCTACGAGCGCCTGTGCCGCGAGGGCTTCACCAGTCGACTCATTCCCTCTGACCAGCCCGCTGTCTAGGACGGCTCAGCGCCAGGCAGTCAGACGCTTACGGCGATGGACGAGGTCCACGCGGCCCGCATCACGGATACCGTGCTCGATGCGGCGCCGCACATCCATGCACACGATGGCCGCAACTGCCTCCGCTGATTGGCAATTGATCTTCGACCGGCCGGTCCCGTCCTGTTACAGGTTTCTCTACCTCATCAAGCCCCGGCTGCGCTCCGCTCCGCCGGGCGCGCTTCCCGGCTATGGCCGCGCCCGCGCTCCTGCCTTCGGCCCACTCGGCGCGGCCGACGCCGACGCGCGCCCACATGTGGATAGGGCCGGTGGCCATGAGTCGATCACCGCATAGCGCGGCCCGATCAAGAACATGCCTCCGGCGGGGGATCGGCCGACACCGGGATGGAGGGGGCGCCGTTCCCGACCGCAGGTCCGTAGTGGCGTGCGCGGGGAGCTCCCATCCCGTCCACCGTCGACCCAGGCAGAGCCGAGCAGACGCGGCCCATGGCGTCCAGGTCGTTCGTACAGTGGTGCGCTCCACCTGGACGCCATGAACCACGCCCGCTCCACGGTGTGTGGGTCGACGGCGGACGGGATGGGAGCTGGGGAGAGTGGTGGGTTGAGGTGGGTATCAAGGCCAGTTGAATACCTCTGCAAAACACCAATGTCAGCGTCTGCAGCCTGCGACGATGTGGGATGAAGTTGACGATGGGGGCCGGGGATGACTTCACTCGCTTTGTCTATCGCCAGTCTCGTTGTCTCGATCGTGGCGGTTGCGATCAGCTTGTCGCAAGCGCTCCTAGCCAAGCGAGAAAGCAGCAGATCCAGGCCCAATGTGAAGGTGCTTGGAGTCTTCGGCGATGGCTTCATCAGGGGTGGTCAGCCAATGCGAGCGCTCCTCCTCTACGTCTTCAATACAGGGCGAGAGGAGACAGAGCTTTCCAATGTGAACATCACCTCGGCGAACGTGACCCTCGTCGGTGCCTACAGCTTGTTCGCGGGACCCCCACTGCCATGCCGCATCCCAGGCCACTCCATGCAAACCTGGACGTTTGATGCTTCAGCCGTGGAAGACGCTGCCACTGCCGTTACGGTTCATGCCGAGTTTGGCCATGGAGAAAACAAGACTCTTCTCGTCACGAAGGGACAGTTCTGAGCCGTGCAGCCATGCCTGATCTGTCCAGGACTCTGTCAAGTAGGGCCCGATGCCTGACACCTGTAGCTGACACCAACAGGGGCGAACACTAGCGGCCCACACTGAACCTCGACGGACCAGCGATCCAGGCAGAGTGCTGACTGGTCCAGCGCGCCGAACCGGCATGATCGACCTGATAAGGATGAAGCCAGAGTGCAAAGTCGGTGGCGTCGGCCTCGGTAGATGAACAGCACTGCGCAGGCTCCGCGGACCTCAGTGCTGCATCTGGTCGTACACCTCTGGGCCAGATTCCTCGGGGAGTAGGTACAGCCTCAAGTGCTGACGGAGAAAGCTCTCCAACCGTGGAAGCTCGATCGCGTCGGCTGGAAGGTCACCGGGACGCGGACGGTAGAGCTCGATCAACCTGGCCATCAGCTCTTCGTCGAGCAACGGCGCCTGATAGCGATCTATCGTCCCGATGTAGAAAAGCCAGCTGGACAGCCGGTTGGCGGGACAGTGCCCCTCACCCGCATGCAGGTTCTCGGGCTCGTGCTCGTCACTCCAGGAACCGACGTACAGGTAGGAGGCACCACGCAAGCCCTCGTCCAAAGCTGGGGTCGGATCGTCCTTGCAGTTCCAATAGATCCGAGCCTCATCCTCGGGTATGGGGCTCGGTGCGGCTGCCAACCACAGTTGGTAGATCTCCTCCACGACCGCAGTCTGGCATGCCGAGTCGCACGATCAACAGGCATCGAGAGTGGCGAGGTGGAGTGGTCTGCTGATCCCAGCTGTACAGCAGAGAAGTACAGCAACCAGGACGACCGCGTGGAGACGATCCTGGCCCCTGCTGCCCGGGTGACCGGCCCAGAAGACCTCAGCGACCGCCCCGCCCATAGTTCGCATCGAGGGGATAAGGCGGCGGGAGTGCCTTGACTCGGTCATTGAAACTTCCGGCCAAAGTCGCTCCGTCGATCACGTGGAAACGTGCTCCATTCATGCCCGAAGGACCGGGAAGCCACGGGGAACGGGGCAATCGCAGGAAGCCGTGCACAGCGAAGACCCCCGACCAACTCGTCAGGTCAGGGGCCTTTCTCGCTGCGCATCAACAGGATCAGGGGTCGATGTCACCGAGGTCGCGCGTGAGGATGTCGGTGCCGTCCTGCTGGATGTGGAGCACCACGTGGTTGTAAGTCAGGTGGAGCAGAGTCACGCTCCAGTTCCCGTTGGGGCAGACCTCCCTGGGGGAGGGGGTCTCGGGCGGCGGGATCGTGACGTTCCGGAAGGTGATCTGGCCGTTGCGCGGCTGGATGTGCTGGACCGGCCCGGTCACGTTCTGAAATTCGGTTCCCTGACCGGGGGCGACGTTGCCGCCGCGGTTGACGCACACGTACTCCGCCTCGACGGAGGCGGCGGTGAGGAACGCGTCGGTGGGACTGTTGCCGAGGCCGGCGGCCTTGCCGCTGCACTGCAGCCCGGCAGTGAGGCTTTTCGTACAGGTCACATCACCGACGAAGTGGGGACTCTGCGCGGTAGCCGTGGTCATGGCGGCCGTGGTGGCAGCCAATGTCAGCACCGCGGTGCTGAAGAAGCGTCGCATTGGGACTCCGTTGCTCCGTGATTCACGGATGAGAGGATCTGCGGCGGCCGTCCCTGTCGGGGGTCGGCCGACTCATCGGTGCCACGACCGGCTCTTGGGCATTCCCGGATTGCAGCGTACGGAGCACAGACACACACCGTGAGAGCTACATTCCGCCCGCATCACGAAGCGGCATACTCCAGCCTTCACGCGGCAACTCGGCATCGACGCAAGCGGCTGCAAGTAAGGGGAGGCCATCAGGCTCGCCGAGGAGCCCCGCCGGGCCGCCTCTGGGCCGCGTGAGGCCGCCCAACGCCGACCAGGGCGTTGATCGATTAGGTGGCCGCAGGTCACGGCCGCCGTTGATCAGTTGTGGCTGGTCTGAGGAAAGGCGCCTGTGGCCATGCCATGGCCGAATCGCTCCCTTGTGTGCGCTTTGTGTACGTGTCACATAGTTGAGAGGCGGGGTGATCGGGCGGAGGGGGACGCTACATGTCCGTGTCGAGTGACGAGCCAGTAACGCCGTCGGCCTGGGCGATCGATAGGTTCGGGCGGCATGCCGGCGCACTGGCGACAGCCGTGCCGACGCAACTGGCCAACGCGCACGCGAAGGCTCATGCCGCACACCTTGCGGTGGGGCTGAAGAAGCGGAGTCCCTACGGTGTCGCCCTGGCAGGACTGGTGCGCGAGTACCTGGCGCAGAGGGCCCGGGAGCTGGGGGAGTCCGTGCGAGACGTGCGCGGGTACGAGTACGCAGTGATCAACGATCACGCGCTCTTCCCCTTCAGGTACGCAGACAAGCCGAGGCCGCTTGAGCGTGCCCGGTTGCCCTCAAACTCGTCACCCACCCGGCGTCGACTGTTCCGGGCGCATGGGCCCCAGCCGCCAGAGGGGCTGTTCGACCTCGATGACGGCCTGGCGACGGAGGAGTACCTGGGGCTGCACGAAGCGTTCGAGGAGTTGGGAGCTTCTACGAAGCTGATCTGCGTCTTCTTCACGGCCGATGCGGAAAACGGCATCCATGCCATTCACTGGGGACAAGCCCACCTCGAACCGGACCGAACGTTCACGTGGCTGTACAAGGAACAGCTTCCCGTCGCTCCCGTGCCGCTTGAGTGACCTGCGGGGTCCGCCGCTGTCGGCCGAGAGTCCGGCTGACATCACCAACTGACATCAACGGCGCCGAACCAGGGCGGACAACGACGACTTGAGCCGGAGTGCCGGGCAGCCACGAGGGCCCGTTTCGGGAGGTCGCCTGATTAAGCGATCGAACTTGTAAAGCGAAGGTCGTCGGTTCGAATCCGACAGGGGGCTCTGTACGGCGAAGGCCACCCGCACCGGACGGTGTGCGGGTGGCCTTCGCCGTGGGTACGGGCGCTCGGCGCCACGTCGGTGCGGGTGCTCAGTCCCGGTGCAGCAGGGTGCGCAGGGCCTCGCGCAGGGTTGCCTCCGGGTCCGGGGACGCGGCGCTGGTGCGCCAGGCCACGTAGCCGTCGGGGCGGACCAGGACCGCGCCGTCGGGGGTGGTGCCGTGCAGCCGGGCCCAGTCGGCGTCCTCGGTGGCGTAGGTGGCGTAGGTGAGGTCGGCGTCGGGGCCCTGGCCGACGCGGTACGCGTCGAGGCGTACTCCGTCGCGGACGGCGATGCGGCGGGCGGCGTCGTGCCAGCCGGCGTCGTCCGGGGCGTCGCTGAGCAGGACCAGGGAGCTCTCGTAGAGGTCGATGGTCGACAGCTTCCGGCCGTCGCGGCGCAGCCACATGTGGGGGGCCCGGGTGCCGGGCTGTCCGGTCAGGTCCATCCCGTCGGGCACCACCGGCTGGTCCGGGTCGGCGCCGATGACGGCCCCCGCCGGGTACCGGTAGCCGAGGACGACGTTGAGGATGCCGCCGCGCCGGTCGGCGCCGACGCCGGGCGCGGGCGCGAAGCCGGGGTGGCTGTGCTCCACGGAGCGGGCGGAGGCGCGGGCGCTGGTCGCCAGGGCCACCGGGCGGCGCTCGGTGTCGTACGTCTCCAGCAGGCCGGGGCCGGCCCAGCCGTCGAGGACGGCGGCGAGCTTCCAGGCGAGGTTGTGCGCGTCCTGGATACCGGTGTTGGAGCCGAAGGCGCCGGTCGGTGACATCTCGTGCGCGGAGTCCCCGGCGAGGAACACCCTGCCGTCCAGGTACCGGTCGGCGACGCGTTCGGCGGCCCGCCAGGACGCCTTGCCGGTGATCTCCACGTCGATGTCGGGCGAGCCGACCGCGCGGCGGATGTGCCGGGCGAGCCGGTCCTCGGTGAACTCGTCCAGCGTCTCGCCGAGCTCCGGGTGCCAGGGGGCGTGGAAGACCCAGCGCTCCTTGTTGTCGACGGGGAGCAGGGCGCCGTCGGCCTCGGGATCGGTGAGGTAGCAGCAGATGAAGCGCCGGTCGCCCACCACGTCGGCGAGCAGCTTGGAGCGGAAGGTGACGCTGACGTTGGCGAAGAGCTCGCCGGGCCCGGACTGCCCGATGCCGAGCCGGCCCCGGACCGGGCTGCGCGGGCCGTCCGCCGCGACGAGGTAGTCCGCCCGGACGGTGTAGCGCTCCTCGGTGTTGCGGTCCCGGACGACTGCTGTCACCCCTTCGGCGTCCTGCTCGAAGGACTCCATCTCGTGGAAGTACCGCAGGTCGCCGCCGAGGGCGCGGGCGCCGTCCAGCAGGACCGGCTCCAGGTCGTTCTGGCTGCACAGGCACCATCCGGTCGGGCTGAACCTGGCCAGCCCGCCGCCCGGGTCGATGTGCTTGAACAGCCACTCTCCCGCGTCCCCGACCAGCGTCGGGGTCTGCAGGATGCCGTGGTTCTCGGCGAGGAGGGAGGCCGCCGTGTGGATGTCCGGTTCGACGCCGGCCACCCGGAAGAGTTCCATCGTCCGGACGTTGTTGCCGCGTCCGCGCGGGTGATGCGAGGTCCCCGAGTGCCGCTCGACGAGCATGTGCCGCACACCGAGACGGCCCAGGAAAAGGGACATGGACAGGCCCACCAGAGAGCCGCCCACGATGAGGACGGGTACCCGGTGGTCGGCTTTGTGGTGCATCGAAGCCTCCAGAGGCAGGGGTGCGGGTGTGGGGCGCCTGTGACTTTCCATGCCCTTTGCGGCCTTGGGGGAGCGCCTCGGCGTGCCCAATCACCCACGTGGTTCATACGAGTCGCGCACTCCTGGGGACCGGCACAGGATCAAGGAACGCTGACGTCGCGTCACCAGCGGCCGGCGTCCGCCTCTGCCCCGCGAAGGAGATGTGCGCAGGATGACCACAACGTCTGAACGTGTTTCAGAAACGCTGACCCGACAGGTGTCGAAGCGGGTCTCCCAGTCCGTGTTCGACGGTTCCCGGCTCCGGGTCGTCCTGCTGGTCGACGTGTACGACGGAGCCCAGCAGCAGTTCCTGGAGGCCTACGAGCAACTGTGCAATCAGGTTGCGTCCGTGCCCGGACATGTCAGCGACCAACTCTGCCAGTCCATCGAGAATCCATCCCAATGGCTCATCACGAGCGAATGGGAAAGTGCCCCGCCCTTCCTCGCCTGGGTGAACAGCGAGGAGCACGTGCGGATGGTGGAGCCGCTGCACAGCTGCGTCCGCGACACCCGCTCCCTGCGCTTCCACGTCGTCCGGGAGACCGGTGGCGCGGCGGCCGGTCCCAAGGCGGACAAGCGCCGGCTGCAGACCTCCCCGCGGATCGGCGACGGTGTGCTCCGGCACGCGCTGACCTTCACGGTCAAGCCGGGCAGCGAGCCGCAGGTGGCGAAGATCCTCGCGGACTACGCCTCGCCCGAGGCGCGGGTCGACGACACCACGCGGCTGTGCCGGACCTCGCTGTTCATGCACGGCAACCGGGTCGTGCGGGCCATCGAGGTGCGCGGCGACCTGCTCGCGGCGCTGCGGCACGTGGCCCGGCAGCCCGAGGTGCGGGCCGTCGAGGAGGCCATCAACCCGTACCTGGAGCAGGATCGGGACCTCAACAACCAGGAGTCGGCGCGGGTGTTCTTCACCCGGGCGGCGCTGCCGGCCGTGCACCACGTGACGGCCGACCAGCTGCCCGAGGGTGAGCGGCACGCGCTGTACTACCCGGCGAAGTCGGGCCGCGGGATGAAGCTGGCCGAGCTGCTCGCCCAGCACGACGAGGCGGCGGCGGAGGACCCGCAGAGCCCGGTCCTGCGCAGCACGATCTTCCAGCGCGACGACGTGGTGGTGCGGCTGATCGACGTGCGCGGCGACCGCGACGCCGGGTCCGTCCTGCCGAAGGCCGGGCAGGCCGCGGAGCTGAAGAAGCTCCTCGACGGCGCGGCCGTCCGCATGGAGCTCATCACCGACCGCCACTCGCCGGACGCCTGACCGGCGGCGCACTCCCACGCCGACTCAGCACATCCATCGGAGGAACGTCGTGATCAAACCCCGTCCCAGAATCGTGGACCTCAGCGAGGTCGAGCCCAACGTCAAGCGCGGCGGCGATCTGCGCGCCATGCTCACTCCGGCCACGGTGGGTTCCACCAGCGGTTTCATGGGAGTGGCCCTCATCCAGCCCGGCGACCGCATCGGCGAGCACTACCACCCGTACTCCGAGGAGTTCGTGTACGTCACCTGCGGCGAGCTGGAGGTGGATCTGGACGGCGAACCCCACCCGCTGCGGCCGGAGCAGGCACTGATGATCCCCGCCTACATGCGGCACCGGTTCCGCAACGTCGGCAACGTGGAGGCGCGCTTGGTCTTCCACCTGGGTCCGCTGGCCCCGCGGCCGCAGCTGGGCCATGTCGACACCGAGGGCACGGAGCCCGTCGCCGCCGCCGTCACCGCCGAGCCAGCCGAGGCGGGCGCCGTCCGCACGGCCGACCGAGGTCAGGTCCGTTCATGACCCGGCGCGTGGCGGTCACCGGCATAGGCATCGTGGCTCCGGGCGGGATCGGCGTACCGGCGTTCTGGAATCTGCTCTCCAACGGCCGAACCGCGACGCGAGGCATCACGTTCTTCGACCCGACAGGCCTGCGTTCGCGGATAGCCGCCGAGTGCGACTTCGACCCGGCGGAGCACGGCCTGGACGCCGAGCAGATCGAACGGGCGGACCGGTACATCCAGTTCGCCCTGGTCGCCGGGGAGGAGGCCGTCCGGGACTCCGGTCTCGATCTGGACCGGGAGAACCCCTGGCGGGTCGGGGTGTCACTGGGGACCGCGGTGGGCGGCACCACCCGTCTGGAGCACGACTACGTCCTGGTCAGCCACCGAGGGGAGCGCTGGGACGTGGACCACCGGGAGGCCGAGCCGCAGCTGCACCGGGCGTTCTCGCCCAGCACGCTCGCCTCCGCGGTGGCGGAACGTTTCCGCGCTCAGGGTCCGGTGCAGACCGTCTCCACGGGCTGCACCTCGGGTCTGGACGCGGTGGGATACGCCTTCCACACCGTCGAGGAGGGCCGGGCCGACATCTGCATAGCCGGCGCCTCGGACTCGCCGATCTCCCCGATCACGATGGCCTGCTTCGACGCCATCAAGGCCACGTCCCCCAACAACGACGACCCCGCACACGCCTCCCGGCCCTTCGACAACAACCGTGACGGGTTCGTCATGGGCGAGGGCGGCGCGGTGCTGGTCCTGGAGGAGCTGGAACACGCGCGGGCCCGCGGCGCGCACGTGTACTGCGAGCTCAGCGGCTACGCCACCTTCGGCAACGCCTACCACATGACCGGTCTGACCAGCGAGGGTCTGGAGATGGCCCGGGCGATAGAGGTCGCCCTGGACCACTCCCGGCTCGACGGATCGGCGATCGACTACGTCAACGCGCATGGCTCGGGCACCCGGCAGAACGACCGTCACGAGACGGCGGCCGTGAAGCGGGCGCTCGGACAGCACGCCTACGACATCCCCATGAGCTCCATCAAGTCCATGGTGGGTCACTCCCTCGGCGCGATCGGCGCCATCGAGGTCGTCGCCTGCGTGCTGGCCCTGGCCAACCAGGTCGTACCACCGACCGCGAACTACGAGACCCCCGACCCCGAGTGCGACCTGGACTACGTCCCGCGCGTCGCCCGCGAACGGAAGCTCACCAGCGTCCTGTCCGTGGGCAGCGGCTTCGGTGGTTTCCAGTCCGCGGTGATCCTGACCCGGCCGAGGGAGTGAGGACACGATGAGCGCACCGCATGAACGGCGCGCGGCCGTCACCGGAATCGGTGTGGTCGCGCCCAACGGAACCAGCACCGACACCTTCTGGAAGGCCACCCAGCAAGGGCTGAGCGTCCTCGACCGGATCACCCGGGAGGGCTGCGAGCACCTGCCCCTCAAGGTGGCCGGCGAGGTCCGCGACTTCGACCCGGCGGCGGCGGTCGAGGAGCGCTACCTCGTCCAGACCGACCGGTTCACGCACTACGCGATGGCCGCGGCCGACCTCGCCCTGGACGACGCCCGCCTCGGGCAGGCCGACACCTCCGAGGCGCCGTTCTCCATCGGCGTGGTCACCGCGGCCGGTTCCGGCGGCGGCGAGTTCGGCCAGCGCGAACTCCAGCAGCTGTGGGGCAAGGGCAGCCGGTTCGTCGGCCCGTACCAGTCCATCGCCTGGTTCTACGCCGCCAGCACCGGCCAGATCTCCATCCGCCGCGGCTTCAAGGGGCCCTGTTCCGTCGTCGCCGCCGACGAGGCCGGCGGTCTGGACGCCCTCGCCCATGCGGCGCGGGCGGTGGAGCGGGGCACCGACGCGATCGTGGCCGGCTCCACCGAGGCGCCGCTCGCCCCGTACTCGATGGTGTGCCAGCTCGGTTACGAGGAGCTCAGCACCGTCGAGGACCCGACCCGCGCCTACCGTCCGTTCACCGACGCGGCCTGCGGGTTCGTGCCGGCCGAGGGCGGCGCCATGCTCGTCGTGGAGGCCGCGGAGGTGGCCCGGGAGCGGGGCGTGGACGTGCGGGCGCTCATCGCGGGACACGCGGCGACCTTCACCGGCGCCTCCCGCTGGGCGGAGTCCCGGGAGGGGCTCGCCCACGCGATCCGTGGGGCCCTGGACGAGGCCGGCTGCGCTCCCGAGGAGGTCGACGTCGTGTTCGCCGACGCGCTCGGTGTACCGGCGGCGGACCGCGCCGAGGCGCTCGCCATCGCCGACGCCCTGGGCACGCACGGCAGGCGGGTGCCCGTCACCGCGCCGAAGACCGGCACGGGCCGGGGCTACTGCGCGGCGCCGGTGTTGGACACCGCGGCGGCGGTGCTCGCGATGGAGCACGGCCTGATCCCACCCACCCCCAACGTCTTCGACGTCTGTCACGACCTGGACCTCGTGACCGGCCGCGCCCGAGCCGCCGAACTGCGCACGGCACTGGTGCTCAGCCGGGGACTCATGGGGTCGAACTCGGCGCTCGTGCTGCGGCACGGCGCCGGCGAACGAGCCTGAAAGATCCACCGCTCGTAGCGGGGTGCCTCGCGGCGAGGTCTCGCAGCACGGAGGCCGCGCGGCGAAGAAGCCCCCGCAGCAAAGGAGAGGAACCGCATGTCCGCACAGATCACCGTGGAAGAACT
The DNA here is from genome assembly GCF_053611585.1 of Streptomyces sp. NPDC054794. Taxonomy (NCBI): domain Bacteria; kingdom Bacillati; phylum Actinomycetota; class Actinomycetes; order Kitasatosporales; family Streptomycetaceae; genus Streptomyces; species Streptomyces sp. NPDC054794. The sequence continues at coordinate 66,231 of NZ_JBSHAQ010000051.1, forward strand.
CGCCGGGCTCATGAAGAAGGCCGCCGGGGTCACCGTGGCCCCGCAGGACCTGGAACAGCGTGCCGACTCCGGGTTCGACTCGCTCGGCGTCGACTCGCTCGGCCTGCTCGGCATCGTCGGCGAGCTGGAGAACCGGCACGGCACCTTGATGCCGCCCGACGCGGAGCGCTGCAAGACGCCCCGGCAGTTCCTCGCCCTCGTCAACACCACTCTCATGGCAGGAGCCTGAACATGGCCGGACACACGCAGAACGAGATCACCATCGCCGCACCCCTGGACCTCGTCTGGGACATGACCAACGACCTGGAGAGGTGGCCGCAGCTGTTCAGCGAGTACGCCTCCTGCGAGGTCCTCGCGCAGGAGGGCCAGAAGACGACGTTCCGGCTGACCATGCACCCGGACGACAACGGCACCGTGTGGAGCTGGGTCTCCGAGCGGGAGCCGGATCGCGACACCCTCACGGTCCGGGCCCGCCGCGTGGAGACCGGGCCCTTCGCCTTCATGAACATCCACTGGCAGTACGAGGAAGTGCCCGCCGGCACCCGGATGGTGTGGACGCAGGACTTCGAGATGAAGCCGGACGCCCCGGTCGACGACGACTGGATGACCGACAACATCAACAAGAACTCCAAGGTCCAGATGGCCCTCATCCGGGACAAGATCGAGAAGGCCGCCGCCGGACACCGGCCCGCCCCGGCCCTGGCCGACTGACCCCGACGGAGGACGAACCCCGATGCATCAGGCACTGATCGTCGCCCGTATGGCCCCGGGATCCGCCCCGGACATCGCCAAGGTGTTCGAGGAGTCCGACCGGGGAGAGCTGCCGCACCTCGTCGGTGTCGTACGGCGAAGCCTCTTCCAGTTCGGCGACGTCTACATGCACCTCGTCGAGTCCGAGCGCGAGCCCGGCCCGGCCATCGCCAAGGTGACCGAACACCCCGAGTTCCGGGCCATCAGCGACAAGCTGTCGGCGTACGTCAGCGCGTACAACCCCGAGACCTGGAGGTCCCCCAAGGACGCGATGGCACAGCGTTTCTACCTCTGGGAGCGCAACTGAGCCGTACGGCTCCCGTACACGGCACCGGTCGCCGGGCCCGCAGCGTCGCGGGCACGGCGACCGGTGGTCTGTGCGGCCGAGGTCAGCCGGGGACGTGGCAGTCGAACGCGTGCAGATACGGGTTGACCGGCCGGATGTCGTCGACGATCAGGCCCGCCGCGGTCAGCCTGCTCACCATGCTGTCGGTGGTGTGCTTCGCCCCGCCGACGTTGAGGAGCAGCAGCAGGTCCATGGCGGTGCTGAAGCGCATCGAGGGGGTGTCGTCGACGAGGTTCTCGATGACCACGACCCGCGTTCCGGGACCGCCGGCCTCGATGACGTTGCGCAGCGTCCGCGCCGTGCTCTCGTCGTCCCATTCCAGGATGTTCTTGATGATGTAGACGTCGGCCCGCACCGGGACGGCCGCGCGGACGTCGCCGGGCACGATCCGCGCGCGGTCGGCGAGGTCGCCGCCCTTGCGCAGCCGCGGTACGGCGTTCTCGACGACCCGGGGCAGGTCGAGCAGGCTGCCCTGCATCACCGGGTACTTGTCCAGCAAGGACGCCACCACGTGCCCCTGGCCGCCGCCGATGTCCGCGACCGACTTGCTGTCCGAGAGGTCCAACAGGGCCGCCACGTCCCGCGCCGACTGCTCGCTGGAGGTGGTCATCGCGCGGTTGAAGACGTCGGCCGACTCCGGGGCGTCCTCGTTGAGGTACTCGAAGAACTCCTTGCCGTAGAGGTCCTCCACGACGTTGCGGCCGCTGCGCACCGCCTCGTCGAGCCTGGGCCAGGCGTCCCAGGTCCACGGCTCGGTGCACCACATCGAGATGTCGCGCAGGCTGTGCGGGTCGTCCTCGCGCAGCAGCCGGGACATGTCGGTGTGCGCGAAGGTGCCGTCCTTGCGCTCGGCGAAGACGCCGTAGCAGGACAGGGCGCGCAGCAGCCGGCGCAGCGGCCTGGGCTCGGTCTTCACCTTGGCCGCGAGGTCCTCCGCGGTCATCGGTTCGTCCCCGAGGGCGTCGGCGACGCCCAGCCGGGCGGCCGCCCGGACGGCGGCGGCACACGCCGCCCCGAACACGAGCTCCCTGAGCCGCATGGACGGCGGTGGAGCGGATTCAGCGGTCGTCATGTGCCGCCTTCCTTCCTTGGTGTGGGCGTGGGACGCGATCGGTCAGCACATGCCCGACGGCTTGGAGGCCCGGCAGCGGTTGCCCGTGAAGGTGTTGTTCCGGCCGGTGTCCGTGTTGACGAGGTCCGCCGGGGAGTTGTTGTCCAGCGTGTTCGACTCGATCCGGTTCTGCTCGCTGGTGACGCCCACGAAGCTCTTGAACAGGACGATGCCGCCGGACAGCGGGGACTTGCCCGCGTGGTCCGTGATCACGTTCCCGGTGACCGTGGTCTTCTCGGCGCCGGTCAGGACGATGCCGGAGCCCTGCAGCTCGGGCAGCCGTTCGGTCTTCGGGCAGGACTTGTTGTTCGCGGCGACGCGGTTGTCGGTCACGAGCATGTCGCCGGCCTTGGGCTTGTTCTCGTCACCGACGACGAACACGCCCGCACAGTTGCCGGTGACGTAGTTGTCCGCGACGGTGAGGTTGCGCAGGCGGCGGACGGTCAGACCGATCCGGTTGCCCTCCAGCCGGTTGCGCTGGACCAGCGTGCCCAAGGTGTCGGTGGCGCCCTGCTCGGCCTTGACGGTGTTGGCGAGGAACAGGCCGGCGTCGCCGTTGTCGCGGGCGTAGTTGTACTTGAACACGCCGCGGACGGACCGCTCCTGGGCGATGCCCCACACCCCGTTCTTCACGGCGTACACCCGGCGGACGGTCATCCCGTCGGTGGCCATGCCGAAGACCCCGGTGCGGGAGAAGCCGGTCACGGTGAGGTCGGAGACGGTGACGCCCTCGATGTCGCGGGTCTTGGTGCCCACCACGCAGATGCCGTTGCCGCCCTCGGCACAGGTGGCGGTGTCCTGGGTGGTGTCCGCGTTCGAGCTCGTGGTGGCGGTGGGCTTCGGGACCACCTTCGGGTCCGGCTTGATGACCGTCATGCCCAGGCCGGTACCGCGCAGGGTCAGCTGGGGCGTGGTGATCTTCACGCTCTCGTAGTAGGTGCCGGGGGCGATCAGCACGGTGTCCCCGGGCTGGGCGGCGTCGACCGCCTTCTGGATCGACTCGCCGGGGCGGACCAGGAGGAGATGGTGGTGGGCGGCGGCGGCCGGAGTGGCGCCGAGACCCGCGCCGACGAGCGCCGCGGTGCACGCCAGATACGCGATATGGCATTTCGTCATATCCTGTACGCTAGGCCTGATTTACTGCCAAACCAGGCGTATAGGCCGACTGGCGGCGTGTCAGCCGCGCAGCAGCCGCCCGATCTCCAGTGGGACGGTCTCCGGCTGCCGCCCGTCCTCGATCTCCCACAGGCAGGGTTGCAGCACGCGGCCGAGCGTCCACGCCCGCGCCCGCTCCCGGTCCAGGCCCAGGGCGTCGCTCAGCGCGTCGAAGCGCCACCGGGTGTCGGCGGGGTCGTAGCGGTTGGCGGGGGCGGGCAACAGTTCGAAGCCGGGGTCGCCGACGAGGGGTTTGGGGTCGATGGCGAGCCAGTCCGCGGCCGGCGTTCCCTCGGCGGATACCACCGGAAGGACCAGCGCGCACACCCCGTGCATGGCGGGCCCGTCCGGTCGCAGCCGCCGGCGGCGCAGGAACTCCTCCGCCCGTCGCGGCAGGCCGGCGACGAACGCGCGCCCCGCCTCCCCGTCGAATTTCCGCTGAGAAGCGGCCGGCTAGGCGGGCACCTCGATCATCTTCCCGACAATACTGACGAGTGTGAACGGGGTCATCCGGATGCGGCGTGGGCTCGGGGCGGCCGCGGCCTATGTGCGTGCCGCCCCGGGCACGTACGTCTGGCTGCTGATCCTGTTCGTCACGACCGTGGCCCTGCACCACATGTCACCGGTGTTCGAGGAGCAGTTCCTGCGGCAGCGGTCGACCAACATCCACGAGCTGTCGCGGAACCCGACGCGGGTGCTGATCACCAGCGCGATGTGGATCGACAGCGGCTACTGGATTCCGTACGCCGTCCTGTTCTCCGTGTTCCACGCCCCGGCCGAACGCTGGCTCGGTACCGTCCGCTGGCTGCTCGTGTGCGCGGCCGCGCACGTGCTGGCCACGCTCATCAGCGAGCTCGCGCTGCTGAAGGCGATCCACGACGGCATGGCCCCGCGCTCCGCGGTCAACACCCTCGACATCGGCGTCAGTTACGCGCTGGCCGGGGTGGCCGCGGCGCTCACCTACCGGATCGCGGCGCCCTGGCGGTACCTCTATCTGGCGCTCGTCCTCGTCCCCTTCGGGCTGCCGCTGACCGCCGGACCCACCTTCACCGATCTCGGGCATTTCGTGGCCGCCCTGATCGGTCTCGCCTGTTATCCGCTGGTCAGAGGTCGCGGAAAAGCATGGAATCCGAAGGAGACACTGGCCGCCCTCAGGGGTTAACGTCCGGCCATGAGCAGCTCGGCAAGCAGTGTCGTCAACGGCGGCATCTCCTTCTGGTACGCGCAGGACGGACTCCCCGACGCCCGGGAGCCCCTCTCCGGTGACGCCTCCGCCGACGTCGTGATCGTCGGCGGCGGCTACACGGGACTGTGGACCGCGTACTACCTGAAGAAGGCCGCCCCCTTCCTCCGCGTCACCGTCCTGGAGCAGAAGTTCTGCGGCTACGGCGCCTCCGGACGCAACGGCGGCTGGCTCTACAACGGCATCGCGGGCCGCGACCGGTACGCGAAACTGCACGGCCGCGAGGCCGCCGTACGCCTGCAGAAGGCGATGAACGAGACCGTGGACGAGGTCATCGCCGTGGCCGGGGCCGAGGGCATCGACGCCGACCTGCACAAGGGCGGGGTGCTCGAAGTGGCGACCACCCCCGCACAGTTGGCCCGGCTGAAGGCCTTCCACGAGCACGAGCTGTCGTACGGCGAGAAGGACCGCGAGCTGTACGGTGCCCGCGCCACCCGCGAGCGGATCCGGGTCGCCGACGCGGTCGGCTCGACCTGGACCCCGCACGGCGCCCGGCTGCACCCGGTGAAGCTGGTCAAGGGCCTCGCGGCGGCCGTGGAGGCACTGGGAGTGACCATCCACGAGTCCACGCCGGTGACGGAGATCCGCCCGACGCGGGCCGTGACCCCGTACGGCACGGTCCGCGCCCCGTACATCCTGCGCTGCACCGAGGGCTTCACCGCGTCCCTGAAGGGCCAGCGGCGCACCTGGCTGCCCATGAACTCCTCGATGATCGCCACCGAGCCGCTCACCGCCGAGCAGTGGGAGCGGGTCGGCTGGGACGGCCGGGAGACCCTGGGCGACATGGCGCACGCCTACATGTACGCCCAGCGCACCGCCGACGGCCGCATCGCCCTGGGCGGGCGCGGGGTGCCGTACCGCTTCGGCTCGCGCACGGACAACGACGGCCGCACGCAGCAGGCCACGATCGAGGCGCTGCGCGAGATCCTGGTCCGCTTCTTCCCGGCCCTGGCCGGGGTGCGCGTGGAGCACGCCTGGTCCGGTGTGCTCGGCGTCCCCCGCGACTGGTGCGCGACCGTCACCCTGGACCGCTCGACGGGCCTCGGCTGGGCCGGCGGCTACGTCGGCTCGGGCGTCGCCACCACCAACCTCGCCGGCCGCACCCTGTGCGACCTGGTGCAGCTCGACTCCGGACAGGCGGGCAAGACCGACCTGACCGAGCTGCCCTGGGTCGGGCACAAGGTCCGCAAGTGGGAGCCGGAACCCTTCCGCTGGCTCGGTGTCCAGGGCATGTACGCCACCTACCGCACCGCCGACCAGCGTGAACGGTTGCACCCGAGCGCCGAGTCGTCGCGGCTGGCACGACTGGCCGACCGGGTGGCGGGAAGGCACTGACCATGATTCGCACCGCTGCTCCCGCCGACATACCCGACATCCAGGCCCTGATCCGGGAACTGGCCGAGTACGAGAAGGCCCCCAACGAGGCGAGAGCCACCGACGAACAGCTGCACGAGGCGCTGTTCGGAGAGCGTCCGGCCGCCCACGTCCACCTGGCCACCGACGACGAGACCGGCGAGACCGTCGGCTTCGCCGCCTGGTTCCTGAGCTTCTCGACCTGGCGCGGCGTACAGGGCATCTACATGGTGGACCTGTACGTCCGCCCCGCCGCCCGGGGTCGCGGCCACGGCCGGGCGCTGCTCACCGAGCTGGCCCGCATCTGCGCGGAGCGCGGCTACGAGCGGCTGGAGTGGTCGGTCCTGGACTGGAACCGGCCCGCGGTCGGCTTCTACGAGTCCCTCGGCGCCCGCCCGCAGGAGGGGTGGACGGTGTACCGGCTGACGGACGACGCGCTCGCCGAGCTGGCCAAGTCAGCCGACTGACTCGGGCACCGGCGCGTGCGCCCGTGCCCCGCGCCCGGGGGGTTTCGCCGTCACCAGCACCCCCGCCACCACGCCTGCCAGCAGCATGATCCCGGACGCCCACCAGATGGCGACCGTGTACCCGTGGACGACGCCCTCGGGGACCACGGTCGCCCGGCGCGCGAGGCCGTGCAGGTGCGCGGTGATGTAGGCGGCGCTGCTGGTGGTGGCGATGGTGTTGAGCAGGGCCGTACCGATCGAACCGCCGACCTGCTGCGAGGTGTTGACGGTCGCCGAGGTGACGCCGGAGTCCCGTGGGGCGACTCCGGCGGTGGCCGTGGCGAACACCGGCATGAAGGTCAGGCCCATGCCGAGGCCCATCAGGAGCAGGGCGGGCAGGATCTCGGAGGTGTACGACGAGGTGACCGTCAACCGGGTCAGGACGAGCATGCCGCTCGCCGCGAGGACCATGCCCGGGACCATGAGCGTGCGCGGGGCGACGCGGGGCAGCAGCCGCGCCGATATCTGGGTGGAGCCGACGATGATCGCGGCGGTCAGCGGCAGGAAGGCCAGGCCCGCCCGCACCGGCGAGTAGCCGAGGATCACCTGGAGGTAGTAGGTCATGAACAGGAACAGGCCGAACACGCCGATGACCGCGAGCGCCATGGTCAGGAAGCAGCCGCCGCGGTTGCGGTCGCGGACGATGTGCAGCGGGAGCAGCGGCACCGGGGCCCGGGTCTGCCACCACACGAACACCGCGAGCAGCAGCACGCCCGTCGCGAGCAGCGCGAGCACCAGCGGATCGGACCAGCCGCGCGGCCGGGCCTCGCTGAAGCCGTAGACGATCGCGACCAGTCCGCCGCAGCCCAGTACGGCTCCGGGCACGTCCAGGCGGACGCCCGGGTGCCCGGGGTGGTCGTGCAGCAGGGCGAAGGCGCCGAGGACGGCGACGACCGCGACGGGCACGTTGACGTACAGGCACCAGCGCCAGCTCAGGTACTCGGTGAGCAGCCCGCCGACGATCAGCCCGATCGCCGACCCGCTGCCGGCCAGGGCGCCGTAGATGCCGAAGGCCTTGCCGCGCTCCCTGGGGTCGGTGAACGTGGTCGTCACCAGGCTCAGCGCCGACGGTGCCAGGAGGGCGGCGAAGGCGCCCTGGAGCGCGCGTGCGCCGAAGAGCATGCCCGAGGAGACGGCCGCGCCGCCCAGCGCGGAGGCGGCCGCGAAGCCGATCAGACCGAGGACGAAGGTGCGTTTGCGCCCCACCAGGTCGGCGATCCGGCCGCCCAGCAGGAGCAGACCGCCGAAGGCCAGCGTGTAGGCGGTGATGACCCACTGACGGTTGCCGTCCGACATGTCCAGGGCGCGCTGGGCGGAGGGGAGCGCGATGTTCACGATCGTGGCGTCCAGCACCACCATCAGCTGGGCCAGCGCGATGATCACCAGACCCCACCACCGGCGGGCGTCGGATCCGTCGTTCTTCGCGGAGGCCTCACCCGTTGGGGTGACACTCATTTGGTCAGAAGACCACGAATCAACAGAAGTCGCATCCCCGGTCGCCGGGGCGCCCGGTCATGGCTCCAGCACCACCTTGCCGACCGTGCCCCGCGTCTGAAGCGCCCAGCGCGGGCCACCGTTGTAGAGGGCGTGCGGGTCCTCGTTCGTCCGGTACGGCACCTCGGCGGTGCGGGCCCGGCCGCCCAGGGTGTGGTGGGCCTCGTGGATGGTGACCTTGGCGCCCGCCTCGGCGGCGGTGACCGCCGCGGTCAGCCCGGCGAGGCCACCGCCGATGACGGTGATGCGGTGCATGAGTGGGTGTCTCCTCTGCTCGGGTTCGCCCTCTGCTCGCGTTGCCTGCTGCCGCTAGGACCGACTCAGGGGTGCGGAATGTGACATCGCCGGGGTTCGCGCAGGTCAGGGCGATTGTCAGTGGCGCGGTGCAGCATGGGCGCATGGCGAGGAGAGCGACGGGCGGGACCGGCAGGGCGAAGACGGCGGGCGCGCGGCGCCCGGAGGTGCGACTGCCTGAGCTGGAGCCGTACGACGGAGGGGAGTTGGAGCCGGACGGGGACTACGACGGGCTGGAGTTCCGGGCGGCGGACCTGGCCGGACAGGACGGCGCGGGCGCGCGCTTCCTGGACTGCGCGCTGACGGACTGCGTGCTCGACGAGACGCGGCTGCCGCACGCACGCTTCCTCGACAGCGTCCTGGCCGGGACAAGAGGCGTGGGCACGGACCTCGCCGACGCGACGCTGCGGGACGTCGAGCTGCGCGACGCCCGCCTGGGCGGCACCCAGCTGCACGGCGCCGTCCTGGAGCGGGTCCTGATCCGCGGCGGCAAGATCGACTACCTCAACCTCCGCATGGCGAAGCTCACCGACGTGGTCTTCGAGGGCTGCGTCCTCGTCGAACCGGACTTCGGGGAGGCGAACGTGACGCGGGTCGAGTTCGTGGACTGCGTGCTGACGGGGGCGGACTTCGGCGGAGCGACGCTGAAGGACGTGGACCTGTGCGGGGCCACGACCCTGGAGATCACCAGAGGGGTGGGCCGGCTGGCCGGCGCGGTGATCAGCCCCGCCCAGCTGGTGGATCTGGCACCGGTGCTGGCGCTGGAGCTGGGGATCCGAGTGGAGGGCTGACGGGGGCCTCGCGGCTCCGGCGCCCTACGCCAGCCGGGGAAAGCGGGCCTGCAAGGTCCAGATGGCCGGGTTCTCCGCCAGGTCCTCGTGCAGGTCGGTCAGGTCGGCGAGCAGGTCGTGCAGGAAGTCCCGGGCCTCGCGGCGCAGCTCGGCGTGGGAGAAGGAGAGCGGCGGTTCCTCGGCCGGCATCCAGTCGGACTCGATGTCCACCCAGCCGAAGCGGCGCTCGAAGAGCATGCGGTCGGTGGACTCCGTGAAGTCCAGCTCCGCCCGCTGGGGCCGGGAGGCGCGGGAGCCCGCGGGGTCCCGGTCCAGCCGCTCCACGATGTCGCACAGCGCCCACGCGAAGTCGAGCACCGGCACCCATCCCCAGGCTGTGGACAGTTCCCGGTCCGCCTTGGTGTCCGCGAGGTACACGTCCCCGCAGAACAGGTCGTGCCGCAGCGCGTGGACGTCCGCGCGGCGGTAGTCGGTCTGCGGTGGGTCCGGGAACCGGTTGGAGAGGGCGTAGCCGATGTCGAGCACGAGGCGATGGTGTCACGGCCGTATTCGATCGCCGGAATCCGCCCACGGCGGCCCGCCCCCATAGGATCACTGACATGTCCAGATCCGTGCGCCTTGTCCCGGTCGTTCCGGTCGTCACCCCGGTCGTCTCCGCCTTGCTCGCGCTCACCCTGGTCGCCTGCGACGGCGGTGTGCGCGGCACTTCCGGCGGCTCCGGCGTGCGCGACCCGTACTTCCGACTTGTATTGGGGTAGCGGTGTTCGTGATCGGGTTGGCCGCCCGTAACGTGCCGCAGGACGCCGGGCAGGCTGACTCGAGTACTTCCTGCCG
>NZ_JBSHAQ010000052.1:0-26281 GCF_053611585.1 Streptomyces sp. NPDC054794
CCCCGCCCTTCCTCGGACCCCCCGCGCCCCACAACCCCGACCGAGTGTGGGACGTGGGGCCCCGGGGCTCCCCCCCGCGCCGACCCCGGGGCCCCGCGGGGTCGCCGTCTGCGCGCTCCATGCGGCAGACGGCGGGATTCCGGCTCCGGGCCCGTGTCAGGGCGCCATCCGTCCCCGGGCGCGCCGGTACAGGGCGGCACCGCCCACGAGCAGGACCGCGCTCAGAGCGGCGGCGGACAGGGTACCGTCCGCGCCGGTGTGCGCCAGGGTGCTGGTCGTGGTCCGCGCCGGCGGGGTCACCGGGTTGGGCGCCTGAGGGGGCGTCACCGGCCGGGGCGCGTTGGGCGGCGTGACCTCGGTGGGCGGGGTGACCTCGGTGGGCGGGGTGACCTCGGTGGGCGGGGTGACCTCGGTGGGCGGCGTCACCGGCGTGGGCGGCTTGGCCGGCGTGGGCGGCGTCACCGGCGTGGGCGGCTTGGCCGGCGTGGGCGGCGTCACCGGCGTAGGCGGCTTGGCCGGCGTGGGCGGCGTCACCGGCGTAGGCGGCTTGGCCGGCGTCGAGGGTTCGGTCCGGGTGGGCGGCTGAGGCACGACGGGGGTGGTCGGCACGCTCGGCGTGGTGACGGACCCGCTCGTGGACGAGTTGCCGAAGACCGGGTTGAGCACGCCGACCACATTGCCGGAGTTGCCGGTCGCGTTCACCGGGACGTCGACGGGCAGCTGGGCCGTGTTGCCGGAGACCACCCCCGGCGAGCCCTGCGTCCCGCCCACGGCCGTGGCTCCCCCGGTCCGGCCCGAACCGGATCCCCGGTTGGCACAGGAGTTGCCCATGGCGGGGTTGAGGAGCCCCACCACGTTCACCGTGTTCCCGCACACGTTGACCGGGACGTGCACCGGAACCTGGAGGTTGTTGCCGGAGATCACCCCCGGAGAGCCCTCCGCGGCACCCTCGGCCGCGGAGTCTGCGTACACCGGCCCCGCCACGGCCATCGCACCGGAGGCGGCGGCAATGGCGATCACAGTGTTTCGGGTGGCCCGTCTCATGGGTTCCCTGCCTTCCAGACATGTCGCGGGCACTCACCCGCACCGGATAAACGCGGACGAACCCACTTGGTCACCTGCGTCCCACGCGGAGGGTGACGCAATCACCCGAGAACCCCCAAAACCCGCTAAACCATATGAACAGCCTGTCCCACTCCACGGGGCCTGCCGACCGTTCCGACTTCCGTGGCAAACACCGGCGTCGGCGAGCCGCCGAGGCGCCATCTCGCCCGGTCAGCGGCTCGTCGGCGGGCCGGCTCACCGAGCCGTCGCCGATGCGCGGCCGCGCCCCCACACGTCTTACGGAGTCGTGACGTGGCGGTGTGGTCGGCCGGTTCGGTGGGGGGTACGGATCTAGCGTGGCCGTATGCGTGTTCTGGTCACCGGCGGTGCCGGGTTCATCGGGTCCCATGTCGTCGAGGCGCTCGCGGAGCGCGGGCACGAACCGCTCGTGTTCGACGTGCGGGCCGGACGAGGCGAACGAGGCGAACGAGGCGAACGAGCCGAACGAGGTGGACACGGCGCGGACGTGCGCGATCCCTCTGCGGTCGCCCTCGCGCTGACCGGCGTGGACGCCGTGTGTCATCAGGCGGCGATGGTCGGGCTCGGGACCGGGTTCCAGGACGCGGCGGAGTACGTCTCGCGCAACGACCTCGGCACCGCCGTGCTGCTGACCGCGATGGCCGCGGCGGGCGTACGGCACCTCGTGCTGGCCGGGTCGATGGTCGTGTACGGGGAGGGGCGGTACGAGTGCCCCCGGCACGGCGTGGTGCGGCCGGGCCCGCGGGCCGCCGCCGATCTCGACGCGGGCCGGTTCGAGCCCCTGTGCCCGCGCTGCGGGGCCGAGTTGGCTCCCGGTCTGGTCGGCGAGGACGCCCCGGCCGATCCCCGGAACGTGTACGCCACGACCAAGCTGGCCCAGGAGCACCTGGCCGCCGCCTGGGCCCGGTCGACGGGCGGCTCGGCGGTGTCCCTGCGCTACCACAACGTGTACGGCCCCCGGATGCCCCGCGACACCCCGTACGCCGGGGTCGCCTCCTTCTTCCGTTCGGCGCTCGCCCGCGGCGAGTCCCCGCGCGTCTTCGAGGACGGGCGACAGCGGCGGGACTTCGTGCACGTACGGGACGTGGCGGCGGCCAACGCCCTGGCCCTGGATGCGGACGCGGCGCCGGGGGCGCTGACGGCGTACAACACCGGCAGCGGCGAGCCGCACACGGTCGGCGAGATGGCGCGGGCCCTGGCCGCCGCGTACGGCGGCCCCGAGCCCGTCGTCACCGGGGAGTACCGGCTCGGGGACGTCCGGCACATCACCGCCGACTCCTCGCGCCTGCGGGCCGCACTCGGCTGGAAGCCGGAGGTCGGCTTCGAGGAGGGCATGCGCGACTTCGCCCGGGCCGGGCTGCGCGGCGACTGAGCACGCCTACATCGCCGCCGGAAGCGTCACCTCGAAGCGACAGCCGCCGGGGATGTTCCGTACGGTGGCCCGGCCCTGGTGGGCCTCCACGATGCCCCGGACGATGGCGAGGCCCAGGCCCGCGCCCGCCGGTGGGGTCCGGGCGTCCGTGCCGCGCCAGCCGGTGTCGAAGACGCGGGCCAGGTCCTCCTCGGGGATGCCGCCGCAGCCGTCCGTCACGGACAGGACCACGCCGTCGGGCGAACGCTCGGCGGACACCGCGACCGTGCCGTCGGTGGGGGTTCGGCGGATCGCGTTCACCAGCAGGTTGCCCAGCACCCGGCTCATCTCCTTGCCGTCCACCTCGACCGGCAGCGGTTCGACGCCGTCGCCGACGAGCCGCACCCCGTACTCGCGGGCGAGCGGGTCCACCCCGGCGAGCGCGTCGCCGACCAGGTCGTACAGCGAGATCCGAGCGGGGCTGAGGGGAAGCGTGCCGGCGTGGATGCGGGAGAGCTCGAAGAGGTCGCCGACCATGCCGTTGAGGCGCTCGACCTCGGTGCGCATCTGCTTGAGATAGCGGTCCGGGTCGGCGGCGACGCCGTCCTCCAGGGCCTCCGACATGGCGCGCAGTCCGGCCAGCGGGGTGCGCAGGTCGTGCGAGATCCAGGCGACGAGTTCGCGCCGGGAGGACTCCAGCGCGCGTTCCCGCTCGCGGGATTCGGCGAGCCGGGCGCTGGTGGCGGCCAACTCGCGGCTGAGCGCGTCCAGTTCGGCGGTGGCCGGCACGGCGGGCGCGGTGAAGTCGCCGCCGTCGCCGAAGGAGCGGGTGGCGACGGCGAGTTCGCGGCTGCGGGCGACGACCCAGCGGCCCAGCAGCAGGGCCGTGGCGAGGGAGACGACGGCCGCCATCGCGACGACCGTGGTCACCACGCTCAGGTCGTGCGAGGACAGGAACATCGCCTGGGCCACCGCCATGGTGCCCGCGAGCATCGCGAACACCCCGACCGCCGCGACGACGGCGAGCGAGATGGTGAGCGAACGGCGCCGGCTCAGACGCAGCACACCCGCGCCGACCAGGCCGGTGGCCGCGGCCCCGAGAAAGGCGTACAGGGCGATGAGGAGTGTGTCGTTCATGGTCAGGCCGCCTCCTGGCCGCTGGGGTCGAAGCGGTAGCCGACGCCCCACACGGTCTGGATCAGGCGGGGCCGGGCGGGGTCGTCCTCGATCTTGCCGCGCAGCCGGCGGACGTGCACCGTGACGGTGGACAGGTCACCGAAGTCCCAGCCCCACACCTCCTTCATCAGGTCCTCCCGGCCGAACGCCCGCCCCGGGTGCCGCAGGAAGAAGGAGAGCAGGTCGAACTCCCTGAGGGTGAGGGCGAGTTCGGTGCCGTTCTTGGTGGCCCGGCGGGCGGCGGGATCGAGGCTCAGGCCGGCCGCGCCCAGCGGGGGCGCCGGGGCGGCGGGCCGGGTGCGGCGCAGCACCGACTCCACGCGCAGCACCAACTCGCGCGGACTGAAGGGCTTGGTGACGTAGTCGTCGGCGCCGACCTCCAGGCCCAGGATGCGGTCGTCCTCGTCGCCGCGGGCGGTCAGCATGACGACCGGCACCGGCCCGCGGGCGCGCATCCGGCGGCAGACCTCCAGCCCGTCCATGCCGGGCAGCATCAGGTCCAGCACCACCAGGTCGGGCCAGTGGCCCGCGGCCTTGGCGAGCGCCGTCGGCCCGTCCTCCGCGCGGTCCACGACGTATCCGGCCCGCTCCAGATACCCGGCGACGACCTCGGCCACGGTCGGGTCGTCGTCGACGACCAGGACCCGGGCGGGCGGGACCGGTCCCGTGCGCGGAGGTGCGGGGCTCGGTTCCGGCTGCTGCGGCCCGGCGGAAGGGACCGTCCGCCGCGGCTCGGCGGTCGGTTCCGTTCCCGGGGGCTCGTACGGCTGCTGCATGTCCCCAGCCTCGCACCGCACCGCCCGCCGATGCCGCCCGGGTGGGCCGTCCCGACCCCGCCGTCCGCGTTTCGTAAGGAGCCGTAGCCCGATATGGGCGTTTCGCGTTCGTAGGGTGAAAGCCGTGACCACCTCGCCCCCACCGTTGGACGTCGACGTCGTGCTGCCGTGTCTGAACGAGGCCGCGGCCCTGCCCTGGGTGCTGGCCCGGGTGCCGGCCGGCTGGCGCGCGCTCGTCGTCGACAACGGTTCCACCGACGGCTCGGCGGAGGTCGCCCGCGCGCTCGGGGCGACCGTCGTGCACGAGCCGCGCCGCGGCTTCGGCGCCGCCTGCCACGCCGGACTCCGCGCCGCCACCGCCGAGATCGTGTGTTTCTGCGACTGCGACGCCTCCCTCGACCCCTCGCTCCTCGTCCCCTTCGTACGGGAAGTACGGCTGGGCGAGGCCGACCTGGTGCTGGGCCGGCGCCGCCCGCGGTCCCGGGGCGCCTGGCCCGCGCACGCCCGCGCCGCCAACCTCGCGCTCGCCGGCATGCTGCGCCGCCGCACCGGACTGCGCCTGCACGACCTCGGCCCGCTGCGCGCCGCCCGCCGGGAAGCGCTGCTGGAGCTCAACCTCACCGACCGGCGCAGCGGCTACCCGCTGCAGATGGTGGTGCGCGCGGCCGACGCCGGCTGGCGGGTCACCGAGCACGACGTGCCGTACCTGCCGCGCACCGGCGCCTCCAAGGTGACCGGCACCTGGCGCGGCACCTGGCAGGCGGTGCGGGACATGAGCCGGGTGCTGTCCGCGCCCGCCGCCGTCCAGGACGTCCAGGACACCCCGGC
Organism: Streptomyces sp. NPDC054794; assembly: GCF_053611585.1. NCBI lineage: Bacteria > Bacillati > Actinomycetota > Actinomycetes > Kitasatosporales > Streptomycetaceae > Streptomyces > Streptomyces sp. NPDC054794. Next base: position 5,215 of record NZ_JBSHAQ010000052.1, read on the forward strand.
CCATGGAGGAAACCGCAGGTGACCACACTCCTCGTCATCGCCAAGGAGCCGCTGCCGGGCCGGGTCAAGACCCGGCTCACCCCGCCGTTCACGCCCCGGGAGGCGGCGGCCCTCGCCGAGGCGGCGCTCGCCGACACCCTGGACGCCGTGGCTGCCGCCCCCGCCGACCGGCGCGTCCTCGTCCTCGACGGCGCCCCCGGCCACTGGCTGCCGCCCGGCTTCGACGTCGTACCGCAGTGTCCGGGCGGTCTCGACGAGCGGCTCGCGGCCGCCTTCGCCGGGTGCGCGGGACCGGCTCTGCTGATCGGCATGGACACCCCGCAGGTGACGCCGGAGCTGCTCACCGTGGACTTCGCCGACTGCGACGCGTACTTCGGCCCGGCGGCGGACGGCGGCTTCTGGGCGCTCGGGTTCGCCCGGCCCGAACCGGCCCTGCTGCGGGGCGTGCCCATGTCGACTCCCGAGACGGGAGCCGTCCAGCGGGAGCGGCTGGCCGCCGCCGGGCTGCGGGTACGGGACCTGCCCCGGCTGCGTGACGTGGACACCGCCGACGACGCGCGGGCCGTCGCCGCCCTGGCGCCGCACGGCCGGTTCGCCGCGCGGCTGGCCCGGTGCACCGCGGTACCGGGCCGATGAGCGCCGCCGCCCCCGGCATCGCGGCCGTCTCGCCTCCCTGGGCCGCCTGCGATCCGTACGCCGCCGCCCTGCGGGCCGGCCGTGGACCGCTGTTCCTGCGCCGCGCCGACGGCTGGCTGCTGCCGCTGGAGGTGGAACGCTGGTGCGCGCGGGCCGACCCGGTCGACCGTGCGGTGCTGGACCGCTGCGAGGGCACCGTCCTCGACGTGGGGTGCGGGCCCGGCCGGCTGGTCGCGGAACTCGCCGCCCGGGGCCGGACCGTGCTCGGCATAGACGTGAGCGAGGACGCCGTCGCCCACACCCGCCGGATCGGCGGGCCGGCGCTGCACCGCTCGGTCTTCGAGCCGCTGCCCGGCACCGGACGCTGGGGCACCGTGTTGCTCATGGACGGCAACGTCGGCATCGGCGGCGACCCCCGCGCGCTGCTGGACCGGGTGGCCGCCCTGCTCGCGCCCGGCGGGCTGCTGATCGCCGAGACCGTGCCCGTGGACATCGACGAACGCGCCCAGGTCGAGGTCGTCGACAGCACCGGCGGTCTCGGCGGCGGTCCGTTCCCCTGGGCGCGGCTCGGCACGCCGGCCCTGCTGCGGATCGCGCGGCGGGCGGGCTGGCGCACCGAGCGTCAGTGGGCGGCCGGCGGCCGGTGCTTCGCCGCCCTGCGCAGCCGTAGCGCCAGCAGCAGCGCCGAACCGCCGAAGAGGACGGCGGTGATCAGCAGCCAGCGGGCCAGGAAGCCGTCGGTGGACCGTCCGGTGGCCGACCGGTAGCGCTCGTCCACCAGGCCGGCGATCAGCGGGAACCAGATCAGCAGGAGCAGTCCGGACAGCATGGCCGGCACCCGTACGTACAGGGTCCACTCGCGGTGCCCGGCCGCGGCCAGCCCCCGTACGGCCGCGCGGTCGGCCGTCGCGTACAGCGGCAGCAGCACGAGGTCGTGCAGGGCGGCCGCCCCCGCGAACCACAGGGCGACGCCGAGCCAGTCGCCCGCCAGCAGCCGCACCCCCGCGTATCCGGCGAGGGCGAACGAGCAGGCCGGCAGAAGCAGTTGCAGCGGGCTGCCGACCGGGAGGCGGCGCGGCATCACAGGTCCCCGAACGTCATGCGGCCCACCCACTTGGTGTTGAGCACGCCGGGCGCGGCGGGCACGATGACCCGGGCCGGGTAGCCGTGATCGGGGGTCAGGTCCTCGCCGTTGGCCTGCAGGGCGAGCAGTGAGCGCGGGTCGGCCACCTGGTTGGCGCGCAGCGCGCCCCGGCGGAAGGCGCCGTGCGGCTGCAGCACGGGGAAGACGTAGTCGAGCTGGATGTTGAGGACGCCGGTGGTGAACTCGAACAGCGCGCCGCCGACCAGCAGCAGCGAGACCCGTTCGAGGGCGTGGGCGAGCGAGCGCGCCGGGGGCAGCGCGAACAGCTTCGGCACCACCGACCACAGCTTGGCCAGCAGCACCGGGATCAGGGTGATGCCGAGGGTGACGTGCGTGCCCTGGGTGAGCCGGTACAGCCAGGGCGGGTCGGTCGGCCAGGAGAAGAGGTAGAAGCCGAGGATTCCCTTGTCCGGGGTCTGGTCGTTGACCGGCGCCAGGTTCGGGTTGTAGGCGGCGTACGAGACCAGGCCCGTCACGAAGAGCACGGTGATGCCGACGAGCAGGACGAGGCCGAGCACCGAGGTGAACCAGGAGCCGCGCACGGGACTGCGCCAGAAGCCGGGCGAGGAGGGAAGCCGTGGATCGTCGCGCATGTGCCGACCGTAGGCCGCGACCGGGCCGGAAAAGGGGCCCGAACCATGATGAAACGCTGACATCAGGCTTGTGCACCCCTTTGCCGCATGTCGGGCGGACCGGGGCCTGCCCTAGCGTTCGGCTGTGAACCGCGCCTTCCTCCGCGACCTGTACGCCGCCGCGGCCGCCGCCCTGCTCGTGACGGCCGCCGTGCTGATCGGACGCCACATCCAGAGCTCCAACGGCACGTTGTTCGTGCACTGGCCGCCGGTGCTGGCCGAGTGGGACCCCCACGTGGGTCCGGGCACCGGGGCCGCCGTGCCGGTGGCGGTCGCCGTGGTGGCGTACGGGCCGGCGCTCGCCGTGCGGCTTCCGTGGCGGACGCTGCTCGCGGCGGCCTGGGGCACGGCCCTGGCCTGGACGTGGTCGCTCGCGCTGGTCGACGGCCGGCAGCGGGGCGTGGCCGGGCGGCTGACCACCCGCAACGAGTACCTCACGGTCATCGGCCGGTTTCACGACATCCCGGCCACGCTGCGCGACTTCACCCACCACATCGTCGTCGGCACGCCCGCGCCCTGGCCCGCGCACATCGCCGGCCATCCCCCGGGCGCCACCCTCACCTTCGTCCTGCTGGACCGGATCGGACTGCGCGGCGGCGGCTGGGCGGGGGCCTGGTGCATCACCGTCGGCGCGACCGCCTGCGTGGCCGTGCTGGTCGCGGTGCGGGCGCTGGCGGACGAGGAACTGGCGCGGCGGGCGGCCCCGTTCCTGGCCCTGGCACCGGCCGCCGTGTGGATGGGGGTCTCGGCCGACGCGTACTTCGCGGCGGTCGCCGCCTGGGCCGTCGCGCTGCTGGCGCTCGCGGTCACCGGGCGGTCGGTGCTGTGGGCGGCGGTGTCCGGGCTGCTGTTCGGCCTGACCTGCTATCTGTCGTACGGGCTCACGCTCTTCGCGCTGATCGGGGCGGCGGTGCTGGTCCTCGGCCGGCGGCGGATCCGGGAACGCCCCGTCCTGCCGGTGCTGCTGCTCGTCGGCCTCGCCGTCGTGCCGACGGTGTTCACGCTCGCGGGATTCGACTGGTGGGAGGCGTACCACCTGCTGGTGCGGCGCTACTACCAGGGCGTGGGCGGGATCCGCCCCTACGGCTACTGGGTCTGGGCGAACCTCGCCTGCACGGTGCTCATCACGGGCCTGGCGACCGCGGCGGGCCTGCGCCGCACCGGCGCCGTCCTGCTCGGGCCGCGGCGCCGCGGGGAGCCCGCGCCCGCGCGAACCCGCCTGGCCGTCCTGGTGACGGCCGCCCTGCTGGCCCTGCTGGTCGCCGACCTGTCCGGCATGAGCAAGGCCGAGACGGAGCGGATCTGGCTGCCGTTCGCGATGTGGCTCCTGCCGGCCTGCGCCTTCCTGACCCGCCCCCGCTTCTGGCTCACCGCCCAGGCCCTGCTTGCCCTGCTTCTCAACCACCTGCTGCTGACGGGGTGGTGAGTACGGGTACGGGATGGCCGGGCGGGGTTCGCGGGTGTGACCCCGGCGGGGGTCAGGCGGGCACGCCCTGCTCGCCCTCGTCCACCACCCCGAGCGCGCCGCGCAGTTCGCCCCGGCGGCGGATGCCGAGCTTGCGGTAGGTGCTGGTCAGGTGGGTCTCCACGGTGCGGCGCGCGACATGGAGGAGGTCGGCTATCTCGGTGTTCGTCCGGCCGTCGGCGGCGAGTTCGGCGATCCGGCGCTCGCTGCCGGTCAGCGCGCCCGAGCCGGTGTGCGCGGTCCCGGAGCGGCGGGCGCCGCCCACGCGCAGCGCCTCCTCGGCGTCCGTCCGCAGCCGTACGGCACCGAGCCGTTCGGCGCGCTCGGCCGCCTCGCGCAGACACTCGCGCCCGCGCACCCGCTCCCCGGCGGCGGTCAGCTGCCGCCCCTGCGCGATCAGCGCGGCCACCAGTTCCACCCCGTCCGGCGCCGTGCGCAGCAGGCCCACGGCAGCCTCCGCGAGCTCCAGTCCGCGCCGCCCGCCGGTCGCCAGGCCCAGCACCCGCAACGCCCGGCCCACCGCGCGCGGGGTGTTCCAGACCCGGGCCAGCCGCAGCTCCTCCTCGGCCAGCGCCAGCGCCTCCCGGGGGCTGCCCAGCGCCAGCCGGCACTCGGCGGCGGCCGTGCGCCACGGTGTGACGACCGGGCTGATCACGTCCCGGGCCGACTGGCGCCGCCCGCACTCCAGGAAGTCGTGCAGGGCGCCGGTGGTGTCACCCTCGGCGGACCGCAGCACCCCCCGCGCGTACAGCAGGCGGTTCAACTCCCAGGAGTCCGGGGCGTCCCGCAGGTCGAAGCCGTCCGCGAGCCGCCGCGCCTCGTCGGTGCGACCGGTCTCGACGAGCGCGATCAGGGCGTGCGCGTCGATGTTGGACGGGCCGGTGCGGTCGGCCGGGACGGTTCGCTCCGCGTGGTCGGCGAGCAGCCGGCCGTACTCGGCGCGGGCGGCGGCGATGTCGGCCCAGGTGTCCAGCAGGGCCTCGTCCATCGGGTGCAGCAGTTCGGGCCGCTGCCCGGCCAGGGCGCGCTCCGCCAGCCGTTCGGCCTCGTCCAGTTCGTCGGCCCACTGGGCCACGGCGGCGGCGGTGCCCAGCAGGAACGGCTCGGCGAGCGGGTCGCCGGGCTCGGTCAGCAGCTCCCACATCCGGGTCATCGCCGCCCGCGCCGACGTCGTCCCGGCCGTGGCCGCGTACCGCACGAGCAGGGCCCGGCTGGTGGCGTCGACGAGTTCCGGGGAACGTTCGGCGGTGTCGTGCAGCCGCGCGTACGCCTCACGGCGCACCGTCTGGTCCCGGTCGGACAGCAGGACGGCGGCCGCCCGCAGCGTGGCGGCCGGTTCGGGGTGCTCGCGGAGCTGGCCCTCCACCCGGCGCAGCAGGTCCACGGCGGCGCGGACCTCGCCGCGGCCGGCCAGGGCGGCGCCCAGGGCGAGGGCCGTGCGCACCTGGTCGCGGGGCTCGGCGGGCAGGCACATCGCCTCGGCGAGGCGCGGGATGCCCGCCGGGGCGTCCGCGGTGGCGTACTCCAGGGAGCCCAGCACGGTCAACGTCCGTTGCTTGAGGTCGTCGCGCAGCGGCTCCTGCAGCGCCCGGCGCAGCAGGCCGACGGCGTCGTTCGTGCGGGATTCGCGAATGGCGACGGCCGCGGCGTCGCGCAGCACGCGCAGCGCCCAGGGCAGGCCGACGGTCCCGCTGCCCAGCAGTTGCCGGGCCACGGCCGCCACGCCGTCGCCGCGGCGCAGCATCGCCGCGGCGAGCGCCCGGTGCGCGGCCTGCCGCCGCACGGCCGGCCACCCGGTGAGCACCGCGTCCCGCAGCAGCGGATGCGCGTAGGCGGGGCGGCCCTCGGCGTCCGGCCGCAGCACACCGATCCGGGTCATCGCGGTGAGCCAGCCGGAGACACGGGCGGCATCGGCCCCGGACGCCTCGGCGAGCAGCCCGGCCAGGGAGTCCTCCGCCCAGGCCTGTTGCCGGTCCTGTTCCCGGTCCTGTTGCCGCTCGTCCTCCCGGTCCTGTTCCCCGGCCTGTTCCAGGACCGCGAGCATCCGGGCCACCTGCGCCGTCGCCGGGCCGGTGCCGTCCAGCCACCAGGAGACGGCCGCCGGGTACGACCCCGGGTACAGCGCGGCACAGGTCCGGGGCACCGCGCCCGCCGGGGCTCCGGCCAGGTCGTCGAGCAGGGCGCGCAGCAGCAGCGGGTTGCCCGCGCCCGCCCGGACGCAGTCCGCCGTCCACGACGGCGAGGCGGCGGGGAAGGCGGCCCGGACCAGGTCCGCGGACGCCTCGTCGGTGAGCGGGGCGAGGGTGTACGCGCGGACGAGGGACGGCGACAGGGCATGCGTGAGACCCGCCGGGCGGGGATCGATGTCGTACTGTCTGCGCTCGGTGGCCACCACCAGGACCGGTAACGGGTCGACGCGGCGCACCGCCTCGACCAGCCAGCGGCGCGACGACTCGTCGGCCAGGTGCACGTCGTCCACGGCCAGCATCAGCGGCCCCTCGGCCGCGTACGAGCGCAGCAGCCGCCACAGCCGGGCCGCGCTGCCCCGGTCGTCGCCGCCGGGCGCCATGTCGGCGAACTCCGGGACCGGGCCGAGCAGATGGAGGATCGTGGAGAAGGGCACCGCGGTGTCCTCGGGGGAACAGCGCACCCGCAGCACGCGCAGTCCGCGGTGCGCCGCGTGCGCGGCGGCCGCCTCCAGCACGGCGGAGCGGCCGGTGCCGGTGGCCCCGCGCAGCAGGACGAGGCCGCCGTGACCGGAGCGGGCGCGTTCGGTCTCGGCCACGAGCAGCGCGTGTACGTCGCCGCGTTCCCGCAGCGGTCCGGTCATCCCTGCCTCCTGTGCCGCGTGCGGCGCTGTGGCCCGCGGTTCCCCACGACCCCTGTGGCAATGCTCACGGCGGGGCGCGAACTGCCCGGCCGGCCCTGCCCGTTGCCTCTCGACCCCCCGCTGACCTGCTGCGACGCGCCCTCCGGCGGCCGCTCGTGGTGGTCGGTCCGCTGGTCTCGTGGTCCGCCTCGTGGTCCTCCACGATTGCGCACGCCACAGGCGCCACAGAAGTGTGGATCGAGCCCTTCCGCCGCCGGTCCGTACCGGGTGGCGGATCCGAGACCAGGGGAGAATCGGTTGCTCAGCTCACCCGGCACAGCAGACGGCGGCACCGACACCATCACCGGTATCACCGGCATGACCACCGGCACCGGCAGCGGCATCACCGCCGGCACCCGCACCGGCCGCCGGATACCCGTGGCGGTGACCGCCCCGGACCCGATCTCCCGCGAAGGAGCCGTCAGCCAGCTGCGCAGACGCCCGGAGATCGAGATCCGCACGGAGTCCGGCCCCGGCACGGTGGCCGTGCTGATCGAGGACACCCTCGACGAGGCGGCGCTCACCCGGGTGCGCCGGCTGGTGCGCAGCGAGGGTGCCCGCGCCGTGCTGGTCGTGGGCACGATCCGGGAGAACGAACTGCTGGACGTCATCGAGTGCGGGATCGGCGCCATCGTGTGGCGCCGCGAGGCCACCGCGAACCGGCTGGTGCAGGCGGTCGTCGCCGCCGCGCGCGGGGACGGCGACCTGCCCTCCGACCTGCTGGGCAGGCTCATCAGCCAGGTGGGCACACTGCACCGGGGTGCGGCGGGCCGGCCCGGCGCCCCCTCCCTGGGTCTGGCGCAACGGGAGGTGGACGTCCTGCGCCTGGTGGCCGAGGGTCTGGACACCGGAGAGATCGCCAGCAAGCTGTCCTACTCCGAACGTACTGTCAAGAACGTCATGCACGGCCTCACCACACGCCTGCACCTGCGCAATCGGGCCCACGCCGTGGCGTATGCCCTCCGGGAAGGCTACATCTGACCGAACGGGCAATCGAAGGAGGACACGCGGGCAGCGCCGCCTGCCCGGCCGTCGGCCCCGGCGCGCCTGCGGCCGCGGCGGCGGGCGCGGCACGATCGGTGGACACGGCCCCCAACAGGGCGAACGGCAGGGCGAATCGGGAGCGCGACGGTGATCCACGAGGTGGACGAGGTCCTCAAGGGCCTCCTCGGCGGCGGCGCGTTGGCCGGTTCCGGCATCGACGTCTCCTTCGAGGCGCCCACCCGCGACTGGGCCGCCCGGCGCAACGCCCCAGTGATCAACGCCTACTTGTACGACATCCGGGAGGACGTGCACCGGCGCCAGCGCGGGCAGGTGTCCGTGCGCGACGAGCGGGACGTGGTGGTGCGGCGCCGCCAACCGCCGCGCTGGTTCCGGCTGTCGTACCTGGTGACCGCCTGGACGAAGACACCGCAGGACGAACATCGGCTGCTGTCGGCCGTATTGGCGACACTGCTGCCCCGTGAGCTGCTGTCCGCCGACGAACTGCCCGGTTCCCTGGGAGCGTTGGGGCTGGCGGTGCCGCTGACCGTGGCGGGCGTGCAGACCGAGTCCCGCTCCATGGCCGACATCTGGTCCGCCCTGGGCGGCGAGCTCAAGCCTTCCCTGGACCTGGTGGTGACCGCGCCCTTCCCGGCCTTCCCCGAGTACGACGCCGGTCCGCCGGTCACCGAGGGCGCGGCGGTCCGGGTGCGCGGCCTGGACGGCAACCCGCCCCAGTCCGGGGAACGCGCCCACCGGCCCCGGCAGGTGGCGGCCGCCCGCGCCGCCCGCGAGGCCGCCGCACCGCACCCGGACAAGCGGTGACCGCCCCGTACACGCAGGCGCGACCGACCGGGACCGCCGATCCGGCCGCCGTGCTGCTCGCCCGTCTCACCGCCCTGCGCGAGCGGGTGGCCGCCCTGGTCGACGAGCGCGCCGCCGGCGACCCCACGGCCGACGATCCGCTGCGCGGCCTGTACCTGCCCCAGGAGGCGGTCCAGCACCTCCTGGGGACGGAACCGGCCGGCGCCCCCGTCGGCCTGGTGGACCTCGGGGACCCGGCCCCGGCCGGCCCCGCGGGCACCGAATCCGCCGCTCCCGTTGCCCCCGCGGCCCACACCGACCGGCTGATCGGCCTGGCCTCCCGGATGGGCCTGTCCGAGCTGGACACCGCCATCCTGCTCGTCGCCCTCGCGCCCGACCTCGACCGTGCCTTCGAGCCGCTGTACGGCTACCTCAACGACGACGTGAGCAGGCGGCGCGCCACCACGGGGCTCGCCCTCGACCTGTGCGGGATGCCCGCGCACCTGGCGGCGGCCCGGGCCCGCTTCCACTCCTCGGCGCCGCTGCGCGCGCTCGGGCTGCTGGAGGTCGAGGAACCCGAACGGCCTTTCCTGGGGCGCTCGCTGCGGGTGCCCGACCGGCTGGTGGCCCACCTGATCGGCGACGACACCCCGGACGACGTGCTCCACGGACATCTGCTCGCGATGCCGGAGCATCTGCCCGCCGCCGACGACGCCTTCGTCCTCCGGCTGGCCGACCGGCTGACCGCGGGACCGGTCACCGTCTATCTGCGCGAGATGCGCGAGGGCGACGGCCCGGCCGCCATCGCGGGCGCCCTGCGCGCGGCCGGCCGCGGGGCACTGCGCTTCTCCGGTCCCGAGGACCGCGTCCCGGCCCTGCTGCGCGAGGCGCGGCTCGGCGGCCGGGCGGTCGTCCTGTCGGGTCTGCCGGAGCAACCGGGCCCGCTGGTCCAGGCGTTGGCCGCGGCGACCGACGTCACCGTGCTGCTGACGGACCCGCGCCCCTACGACCCGCACTGGAGCGCCCGCGACCCGCTCGTCCTGGACGCCCCCCGGCGCCGGGCGGGCGGGACGGCCGCCTGGTCGGCGGCGCTGGGCCCCGACGCCATCGGATTCGACCTGGCCACGGCCGTGGCACCGTACCGGCTGGGCGGCGACCGGGTGGAGCGCGCCGCGCACGCCGCCCACGCCCTGGCCGCCTTCGACGGCACCCCGCTCACCGCCGCCCATGTGCGGCTCGCCGCCCGGCAGCAGTCGGCCTCCGGCCTGGAGCGGCACGCCCGCCGGATCCGGCCCGCCGTCACCTGGAACGACCTGGTCCTGCCCGACCGTCCGCTGACCCAGCTGCGCGAACTGGCGCTGCGCGCCCGCCACCGCGACCGGGTCCTCGGCGACTGGCGGCTCAGCGCGGGCGGCGGCCGGGGCCGGGGCGTGCTCGGGCTGTTCGCCGGCGAGTCCGGCACCGGCAAGACGCTCTCCGCCGAGGTCGTCGCCGCCGAACTCGGCCTCGACCTGTACGTCGTGCAGCTGTCCTCGGTCGTCGACAAGTACGTCGGCGAGACCGAGAAGAACCTGGAGCGCATCTTCACCGAGGCCGACCGCACCGACGCCGTCCTGCTCTTCGACGAGGCCGACGCGGTCTTCGGCAAGCGCTCGGAGGTCAAGGACTCCCACGACCGCTACGCCAACATGGAGAGCGCCTACCTGCTCCAGCGGCTGGAGTCCTTCGACGGCATCGCGCTGCTGACCACCAACCTGCGCGCCAACATCGACGAGGCGTTCACCCGGCGTCTCGACCTGGTGGTCGACTTCCCGTTCCCGGACGCGGAGCAGCGCCTGGCCCTGTGGCGGCACGGGCTGTCGTCCGTCCCGTGCGCCGAGGGCGTCGATCCGCGGCCGCCGGCACGGGACTTCGAGCTGGCCGGCGGTTCGATCCGCAGCGCGGTGGTCACCGCCGCCTATCTGGCCGCCGGACGGGACGAGCCGGTCGGCGACGGCGACCTGCTGGAGGGGGCCCGCCGCGAGTACCGCAAGGCGGGCCGCCTGGTCCCGGGCGAGGCCACCTGGTAGTCCCGCCCGGTCACCGGCCCTACTGCACCCGCCACTTCTGGTTGGGGGTTCCGGAGCACTGCCACAGCTGGAGCTTCGTGCCGTTCCCGGTGCCGTTGTCCTTGGCGTCCACGCACTTGTTCGCCTGCGGGTTGACCAGGTCCCCGGCGGGGCTCATCACGAACTGCTGGGCGGGGTTGCCGCTGCACCGGGCCAGCTGGATGGCGGCGCCGTCGTCCCGGGATCCGTAGGCCACGTCCATGCACAGGCCGAGGGAGCGGACGGTGCCGTCGCCCCGGAAGTCCCACTTCTGGTTGGCCGATCCGGCGCAGTCCCACAGCTGGAGCTTCGTGCCGTCGCGGCCCCGGCCGTCCTGCGCGTTGGTGACGTCGATGCACCGGTTCGAGCCCTGGCCGATGATCAGTTGGCCGGGTACCGGCTTCTTCGTGGGCGCCGGACCCGATCCGCCGGGCTTGCCGCCGCCGGAGTCCGACGACCCCGAGGAGCTGGAGCCGGCGGAGCCGGACGAACCACCGGAACCGGAGCCGGAGCCGCCCGTGTCGTGCCGGGGCGGCGCGGAGGAGGGCTGGGACGGGGGCAGCGGGTCGGCGGAGGCGTCGGTCCTCGGTGCGGACGGCGCGGACGCGATCGGACTGGGCAGCGCGGTGCTGCCGGCCTCCGCGAGCTTCTCCGAGGCGCCGCTGCCGACCGACGGCTTGTAGGCGATCCAGAACATCACGAACGCGATCGCCAGCGCCGTCACGACGCTCAGCGTGGTCGCCAGCCAGCGCGGCAGGAACCCGCGCTGCACGAACGTACCGTCGACGCCGAGCGGCACCACCCCCGACCGCTGCACGGTCAGCGAGAACGGCCGCTGCTCCTTCGACCCGAACCAGATCACCTGCCGGGGCCGCAGCGTGGTGTCGACGAACGCCGCCCGACCCGGCTCGATCTGCACACTGGCCGGACGGAACTCGTACGACAGGTTGTCGCCCGTGTCGTTGCCGGCCACCGAGGCGGTGACCTTGGTGTTGCCCAGGTTGTCGATCGCCAGCCGCGGCCGGCCCCGAAAACGCCCCTTCACCGTGTGCGGCACCAGCTCCGCCCGCACCTCCGTGAACGGAGTGATCGTCAGATTCCCCTCCGGCACGGTCACCGCGTCCGGATGCTCGGTCGGCGTGATCCGCACCGCATACGGATTCGGACCGGCCACCGCATCCGACGTACGCGGCGGCGAGAACGTCAGCTCCACCGTCCCCGTCGTCCCCGGATACAACCGCAACGTCTGCGGCTCCACGGTCGTCCACGGCGCGATCGCACCAACAGGCTCGAAACGGTACTCGTCGACGACATCACCGGTGTTGCGCACCCGCAGCCGCACCACCGTGCTGCCGCCCGGGTCCACCGTCGCTGCCGCCGGCTCCAGAGAAGTCCACAGAGTCACCTGTCGACGCTAAGACCCGGGCGGGGGCGCCGTCAGGAAGCCTCGGGGCAGCCTCGCTGCCCGAAGGGGTGCTTCCCCGTGCCCCGGCGGACAGGTGCCCGGCACACGTACCGGTCACAGCTGCCGGTCACACCGTGAACCGGACCGCCTCCAGCTGGAGGTTCTGCTCCATGGGGCTGCCGCCGTAGATCCAGTCGCCGGGCTTGGTGCAGCCCAGGCCCATCCAGCCCCGGTCCTCCACATGGGCGTTCTGACAGACCGAGCCGTCGGTGGTCTTGATGGTGAAGCCCTGCAGGGGCAGCTCGGACTCCTTCGTGCTGCCGAGGTACATGTCGACGCCGTCGGCGGCGCTCGACCAGGGGGTCTTCCAGCCGTCGCTCTTGTAGGCTCCGTTGCCCGCGGTGCCGCCGGTTCCCGAGACCGCGATGTTCAGCGCCTTGATCGGCAGCTCCTTGCCCGTGGTCCCGGCCTCCGCGCCGTCGCACACCGGGTCCTGCCAGCCGTGGTCCGCCACGTAGGCGCGGTAGCAGATGTGGCGTCCGCTGCTGCGGGCGGCGAGCTTCTGCACCGCGTCGGCCGCGGTCTCCTGCTTCGGCTTCGTCGGCTTCTTGGTCGCGCCGCCGCCGCCTCCGCCGCCGCCTCCGGCGGGAGTCCGGCTCGGGGCCGCCGCCGGGGGCGCGGCGGGCTCCTGGCTGGGTGCCTGGGACGGGGTGGTCGCCTCGGGCGTGGGGCTGGGCGGGGCGAGGGTGCTGCCGGCCTGTTCGATCTGCTCGGTCGCCGAGGTGCGCACCTGCGGCTTGTACGCCAGCCAGATCATCACGAAGGCGATCGTCAGCGCCAAGACCGTCCCGAGGGCGGTGGCCAGCCAGCGCGGCAGGAACCCGCGCTGCACGTAGGTGCCCTCGACCTCCAGGGCCGGTGCCCCCGACCGGCGGACCGCCAGGGTGTACGGCTGCTCCTGCTTGGCCCCGAACCAGATGATCCGGCGCGGCCGCAGCGTGGTGTCCGCGAACACCGCCCGTCCCGGATCGATCTGCACGCTGCCCGGCTGGATCTCGTACGAGAGCCGGTCACCGGTGTCGTTGCCGCTCAGCGAGGCGGTGACCTTGGTGTTGCCCAGGTTGTCGATCGCCAGCCGCGGCCGGCCCCGAAAACGCCCCTTCACCGTGTGCGGCACCAGCTCCACCCGCACCTCCGTGAACGGAGTGATCGTCAGATTCCCCTCCGGCACGGTCACCGCGTCCGGATGCTCGGTCGGCGTGATCCGCACCGCATACGGATTCGGACCGGCCACCGCATCCGACGTACGCGGCGGCGAGAACGTCAGCTCCACCGTCCCCGTCGTCCCCGGATACAACCGCAACGTCTGCGGCTCCACGGTCGTCCACGGCGCGATCGCACCAACAGGCTCGAAACGGTACTCGTCGACGACATCACCGGTGTTGCGCACCCGCAGCCGCACGCGGGTACTGGCACCGGGGTCCACGGTCGCGGAGGCGGGTTCGAGGGAGGTCCACAGGCTCACCTTCGCGACGCTACGTCCGGCCCCGCCGGACGTCATGAGGCGCAGGGGCAGGGGGTGTGCCCGAAGGGGCAGGCCTCCCGTCACAGGTCCCGGTGGTAGCGGTCGTCCGCGTCCTCGATGAAGTGCTCGAAGGAACCGGCGGCGAAGTCCGGCCACTGGTCGATGGCGAGGATCGGGACGCGCCGCAGCTCGACCAGGACCTGCTTGCGGTCACCGGTCGGCTCGCCGCCCTCCTCTTCCGGAGCCCCGATGTCGACCGGCCTCGCCGGACCTGCCCAGACGGGGTCCCGCCCGTTCATGACCGCCCTGACGATGTTCGTGCAGATATTGACCTCGTCGGCGAGGTCGTCGCTCAGCGAGCTCATCAGCGCCACCACATCGCGCAGGGCGACCTGGTCGCCGATCACACCGTCCTGGCGCAGGCTCGTCCACAGTGCTCCCATGTGGGTCTTGAGCAGGAGCGGCTGGTCCTTGGGCAGATTGGTGTGGAACAGCACCTCGTGCACGGCGGCCGAAGCCATGACCTGGAGCATGCCGCGCACGCTGCCGAGTTGTTCGGCCGACGGCGCGTCCTGCATGTCGAAGGCCCTGACGAGGTTCTTGGTGCGGAGGTGGCGGATCGTCGAGGCGAGCTGGGCGTTCTCGTTCACCTCCTCCCGGGTCCTCTCGGCCCGCCAGTACATCTGGTTGACGCCGTAGAACTCCTCGAAGTGCCCCGCATCGTTGGCCGCCCTTTCGTGCATGCGGGGCAGGGAGTCCAGCGGCACGTCGGGGTTCACCTGCGGCTGACCGGTGCTGTCGGGCTTGTACACGGTCACGTAGACGTCGCCGACCTCGAACTCGGGGGATCCGTCGGAGCCGTTCTGCTGCAGAGTCCGGGTCCCCGTGTCCAGCGCTTTCGCCACCCGCCTGATCTCGGCCATGGCCCGGGTGAGATCCCGCCTGTTGCGGAAGGGTTTGGTGACGAACTCCAGGTTCTCGCCGTCCTGGACGACGTACCAGAGGCCGTTCTCCTCGCCGTAGTGCTGGGCGCGGAGGTCGTACACCTCGGCCTCCGAATCGGAATCCGAGTCGCCCTCCTTGACGTAGACCTCGCTGCGCAGCTGCTGGAACTCGAAGCCGATCCTGGCCGGTGTCTCGGCCCGCCGCTGCACGAACGCGCCCGCGTCGCCGGCGTGCGTCAGGCCGGGGGAGGCGTGGTCGTGCTCGGTGTCGTGCGGCGCGACCGCCCGCTGCACCGGCGCCGGACCGGCCATCACCCGGGCGGCGTTGGCCTCGGCGGCGCGCTCGTAGCTGTCGCCCGGGTCGCTGACCCGCAGTCCGCCGCCGTTGTCGGCGCCGGAGACCGGACCCTGGCTCTGCTGGATCACATGGGTGAGCTCGTGGGCCAGGGTGTGCTTGTCCCGGCCGTCCCACACGACGTGGTTGCGGGAGGTGTACGCGCTCGCGCCGATCTCGGCGGCCGACCGCTGGGCCACGGCGTCCGTGTGCACCCGTACGGAACTGAAGTCGACGCCGCCGAACCGCGCCGACATCTCGCTCCCCAGCCCCGTGTCCAGGGGCCGGCCGGACGAGCCGAGCACCTGGTGCACCAGGGAGCTCCGCTGTACGGCGGGCTGTTGCTCGTGTCCGCAGCCGGCGGAGTGCTGGTGCCGCTCCGTCGTGACGGCGCGCGACACCGCCGCGTTGCCCGCGAGCCGCTGCAGACCGAGCACCCCGGCCGCCCATCCGGGCCCCTGGGGCGCGCGGCCCGTCCATGCGGCGGGCCGGGTCCCCTGGGCCCGGTCGTTCGGTGCGGTGCCCTTGTCCTGCGCGCGCACGGGCGCTCCCCTCGACGGTCGGCGGATACACGTCAGCGCACCAGCGTGACCGAGGGCGCCGGGCCGGGGGAAGGAACTTGGGGGCAGACCTGAGGGCATGTCCGGGTCGTTGCCCTTCGGGGCAACAGGCCTGCCCCCGCCACGGCACCGCAGGTCGTTCCGGCCGTCGCGCTGCGCGCGTGACGGTGAGAGGCGTCCTGACTCGTGTCCCGAGGAGAGCAGAGCATGCCGTCGTACCTGTCGCCCGGCGTATACGTCGAGGAGGTGGCCAGCGGCTCCCGTCCGATCGAGGGAGTGGGCACCTCGGTGGCGGCCTTCGTCGGGCTCGCCCCGACCGGCCCGCTGAACGAGCCGACCCTGGTGACCAACTGGACGCAGTACGTGGCGGCCTTCGGTGACTTCACCGATGGCTACTACCTCGCGCACTCCGTCTACGGCTTCTTCAACAACGGCGGCTCGGCGGCCTACGTCGTCCGCGTCGGCGGCTCCGCGGCGGGCGCCTCCGGCGACGCCGCCGCCCCCCATGCGGTGACCGGTGCGGCAGCGCCGGCCGCGCTGACCGCCGGCGAGCCCAAGCAGCTCGGCACGTTCACCGTCACGGCGACCTCGGCCGGGCAGCACGGCCCGCTGAGCGTGGAGGTCGCCGACGCGGAGGGCGAGGGTCCCGCCGAGCGCTTCAAGCTGATCGTCAAGGACGGCGACAAGGCCGTCGAGTCGTTCGACGTGACCGCCAAGAAGGGCGGCCGCACCTACGTCGTCACCCAGGTCAAGGAGCGCTCCAAGCTCATCACCGTGGCCGAGGCCGCGCCGTCCGCGCAGCTGGCCCGCCCGGAGAACCAGACGGTGGCCCTGGCCGCGCCGCCCGTCGCGCCCGCCGCACCGGCGGAGCAGGACGCGGTCGTCGGCCCGGCCCAGTACCTGGGCGACAGCGCCGACCGCACCGGCTTCGGCGGCCTGGAGGCCGTCGACGAGGTGTCGATGGTGGCCGTGCCCGACCTGATGGCCGCCTACCAGCGCGGCGCGATCGACCTGGAGGCCGTCAAGGCGGTCCAGCTCGGCCTGATCGCGCACTGCGAGCTGATGGGCGACCGCGTCGCGGTCATCGACCCGCCGCCCGGACTGAACGCCCGCCAGATCCGCGTGTGGCGGCAGGAGACGGCCGGCTACGACTCCAAGTACGCCGCCCTGTACTACCCGTGGATCAAGTCCTTCGACCCGGCCTCCGGCCAGTCCCGGCTGATCCCGCCGAGCGGTCACGTGGCCGGCGTGTGGGCCCGCAACGACTCCGAGCGCGGTGTGCACAAGGCGCCGGCCAACGAGGTCGTGCGCGGTGCCGTGGACCTGGAGATCCAGATCACCCGGGGCGAGCAGGACCTGCTCAACCCGATCGGCGTCAACTGCATCCGCGCGTTCCCCGGCCGGGGCATCCGGATCTGGGGCGCGCGGACGCTGTCCTCGGACCCGGCGTGGCGCTACCTCAACGTCCGCCGGTACTTCAACTACCTGGAGGAGTCGATCCTGATCGGCACCCAGTGGGTGGTGTTCGAGCCGAACGACCACGCGCTGTGGGCCCGGATCCGGCGCAACGTCTCGGCGTTCCTGGTCAACGAGTGGCGCAGCGGCGCCCTCTTCGGCGCCCGGCCCGAAGAGGCGTACTACGTCAAGTGCGACGAGGAGACCAACCCGCCGGAGTCGGTCGACGTCGGCCGGGTGGTGTGCGAGATCGGCATCGCGCCGGTGAAGCCGGCCGAGTTCGTGATCTTCCGACTGGCTCAGTTCTCCAGCGGGAGCGGGGAGCTGGAGGAGTAGGTCCGCCAGCCGACTCCTCCCGCTCCATCGACGTCAACACCCCTAGAAGGAAAGCGACATGAGTCTCCAGCCGGGCGATGCCCTTACTTCACACAATTTCGGCCTGCAGATCGACGGCGTGATGGTCGAGTACCTCGCCGAGGTCAGCGGCCTCAGCGTGGAGCAGGACGTCATCGAGTACCAGCAGGTCTCCGCGCAGGGCAAGCCGGTCACCAAGAAGCTGCCGGGCGTGAAGAAGGCGGGTACCTGCACGGTCGTGCGCGGTATGACGCAGTCCGCCGCGTTCAACCAGTGGATCACCGAGTCGGTCAGCGGCGCGATGGGCACGGCCCGCAAGAACGCCACGATCATGGTGATGGACTACCAGAACAATCCGGTCAAGCGGTACAACATGCGCAACGCCTGGTGCAGCAAGATCGACACCAGCACCGTGAAGGCCGGTGAGGCCTCGGCGCTGACCGAGACGGTGACCATCACGTTCGAAGAACTGGTCATCGAGTAATGCGGCGTACGGCTGTCCGGTCGGGGACGGGGGCGGCGCCGGGTGAACCGGTTCCGTCGCCGTCTCCGTCCGCGCCGGGGGCCGGGGCCGCGGAGCAGGCCCCGGCCGCCGCACCGGCCCCGGCCCCCGCGGCCCCGGTGCTCCGCCTGCAGACGGAGTTCCCCTTCGAACTGCCCCGCGGCTACGTCGACGAGGCGGGCACCGTCCACCGCGACGGCGTGATGCGGCTGGCCACGGCCCGCGACGAACTGGTGCCGCTGCGGGACATCCGGGTCCAGGAGAACCCCGCCTACCTGTCGGTGGTGCTGCTCGGCCGGGTCATCACCCGCCTGGGCACGCTGCCGCTCGTGCACGACGGGGTGGTGGAGAACATGTTCGCCTCCGACCTGGCGTTCCTCCAGGACTTCTACCGCCAGATCAACGCCGAGGGGCACACCCGCGCCGCGGTGGAGTGCCCGCACTGCGCGGAGCCCTTCGAGGTGGAACTCGGCGGGAGCCGCCTGGGGGAATCGTGACGTACGCGACCGACCGGCTGCACGAGGAGATCGCGTACGTCGCCTACCACTTCCACTGGAGCCTGGAGGAGATCCTGGACCTGGAACACCACGACCGCCGCCGCTTCACGAACCAGATCGCGTCCCTGGTGACCCGGGCCGGGGCGGAGGGCTGAGCCGTGGGTTTCCTGGACCGCTTCAGGGGTGGGCGTGGTGGCTCGACGACGGGCGGGGCGCACGAGCCGTCGCCGCCGACGACCACCGGAACGACCGCCGCCGGCGCCGTCGCCGACCCGGGCACCGGTGCCGCGGCGACGCATGCCCGTCCGGCCGCCGCCTGGCCCGCGCTGCCGCCCATCCAGCGGGCGGTGACCGGGGGGACTTCGGGTGTCGCCGACGCCGGCTTCGGAAACCGGCTGGCCACCTGGCAGAACCCGTCCTTCACCGGCACGCTGTCGCACGCGGTACTGAACCGCACGTCGGTCGACCGGATGGGCCCTTTGCTGACCCCGCCGACGGCACCGACGCCTACGCGCTCCGCCGAACAGCCGCCTGCGGCACCGCCGGTGCCCGGGCCGGCGCCGGGAGCGGCGGCTGGTCCCGCACCGAGGTGGGTTGCCGCTTCCACGCCCTCGCGGGCGGGGGGCGCGGCGCCGGTGCAGCGGGCTGTTGCCACGCCGGTGAGTGTTGTCGCGCCGGGAGGCCGGGCTGCTTCTGCGGGTGGGGGACGGGCTGTGCCTACGTCCGCGCCCGCGCCTGTGCCTGGTTCTGTGCCTGTGCCTGTGCAGCGGGCCGCTTCCGTGCCGGGGGCTGTGGCTGGTGCCGTGCCGGTGCAGCGGGCCGTGCCCCTTCCGCCGGCGGGGCAGGCCCCGGTACAGCGGGCAACTGCTGTGCCGGTGAAGGTTGTTCCGCCGGCCGGGCAGGAGACGTCCACGCCGGTGCGGCGGGCGGCTTCCACGCCAGGGCAAACGCCCCCGGCCCCGGCAACGAAACCCAGCGGCACGGGGCCAGTTCAGCGCGCCGTTGCCACACCAGCGAGCCCCGCCACGCCAGTTGGGCCGACGCCCATCGCGCCGGTGCAGAAGTCGGCGTCCCCGTCAGCGCAGTCGGACGTTCCCGCGCCCGTGCAGCGTGCCGTTGCCACGCCGGGGGAGAAGGCCGTGCCCGCGCCCGTACCGAAGTCCGCTGCCGCGTCCTCGCCGCAGCATGTCGCAGAGGCGGTGCGGCAGGCCGCCCCGACCCCGGTACAGCGAGCCGCCTCCACGCCTGTACGGCAGCCCACTCCCGCGCCCGCTCAACCGAGCGTCACCGAAGCGGGGCAACGGGCCGCCTCCACGCCCTCCCGGCCAGACGTCGCCGAAGCCGCGCAGCGGCCCGCGCCAGTGCAGCGTGCCGTTGCCAAGGCCCCTCAGCCGGGCGCTCCCGTGCCCCCGGCGCGAGGCATTCCCGTGGGGCCGGTGCGGCCGCGCCCGGCGTCGGCCCCGCTGACCAGGTCGGCCCCCGCCCCGGTGCAGCGTCGTTCGTTGCCTGCCCGGATATCGCCGGCTGCCCCGGCCCCCGCACATCCCGGTACCGACGAGGGCAGCGTCGCGGCGCCGGAACCCGTCGCCGCCCCGGCCCCCGCTCCGGTGCAGCGGGCCGTGACGCGACCGGCCGATGACAGCCGTACCCCGCGCACGAGCGAAACGGAAACGGCCTCCCCCGCCTCCGCGAGCGCCTCCGCACCCACGGGCCCCGCCCTCGACGTGCGGCGTGCCGCAGCGCCGACGCCGAGCGGCACTCCCGCCGGTCCCACAGCGGCACCGGCGGAACCCACCGTCCAGCGTGCGCGCGTCGGACTCGGTGCACCCACCTCGCGCGTGCCCGCCCCCGCCGAACGCCCCGTGGAGCAACCGCGTCCGGCGACGACCCCTCCCACGGGTTCCGCGCCGGTCGGCAGCACCCCTCCCAGCGGCGGGAGTTCGCAGCCCCAGCCGCCGCTCCCCCCGATCCAGCGCAGCACACCGCACGGCGGCAGTCCGGCGGCCCGCCCGCGCCCGCAGCTCGGCGCCCCTCTCACCACGCGCCCCGCCGATGCCGCGCCCGTAGCCACGCCGCTCCCCGGCATGCCCAGCGTGAGCCGATCGGTCTCCCCGGCCCCACCGACGCCTCCCCCGGTCACCGGCCGCCCGCCGATGCCCACCCCGCTGCCGCAGCCGACCACCCCGGCCATGCACAACCCCCTGCCACAGCCGACCTCGTCAGCCGTGCACACCCCCCCGCCACAGCAGCACACTCCGGCCGTACAACGCCGAACCACACAGGCTGCCGCGCCCCTGCCGCAACCGACCACCCCGGCCCTGCCGGCCCCCATGCCACAGCCGACCACCCCAGCCGTACAACGCCGAACCACCCCGACTGCCGCGCCCCTGCCGCAACCGACCACCCCGGCCCTGCCGGCCCCCATGCCACAGCCGACCACCCCAGCCGTACAACGCCGAACCACCCCGGCTGCCGCACCCCTGCCACAGCCGACCTCGTCAGCCGTGCACACCCCCCCGCCACAGCAGCACACTCCGGCCGTACAACGCCGGGCCACACAGGCTGCCGCGCCCCTGCCGCAACCGACCGCCCCGGCCGTGCCGGCCCCCATGCCGCAGCCGACCATCCCGGCCGTGCACACCCCCGTGACCCAGCCGACCGCCCCAGCCGTACAACGCCGGACCACCCCGACTGCCGCACCCCTGCCGCAGCCGACCAGCTCAGCCGTGCACAACCCCCTCCCACAGCCGACCACGTCAGCCGTGCACACCCCTCTCCCACGGCCGCACACTCCGCCCGTACAACGCCGAACCACCCCTGCTGCCATACCCCTTCGCCGCACCACCCCCGGCGCCGGCGAACCCCGGCACGTC
>NZ_JBSHAQ010000052.1:26376-71057 GCF_053611585.1 Streptomyces sp. NPDC054794
ACGTCGTCCAGCCGCGGCACACCCCGACCACCGCCGCCGCCACCAAGCACCCGGCCGCACCCATACCCACGCCGGTGCCCATCCCCCTCTCCACACCCGCGCCCGTCACCATGGCCGCGCCCACCCCGGCCGTGCACACCCCCGTGCCGCAGCCGACCACCCCGGCCATGCACACCCCCCTGCCGCAGCCGACCAGTTCAGCCGTGCACAACCCCCTCCCACAGCCGACCACGTCAGCCGTGCACACCCCCCTCCCACGGCCGCACACTCCGCCCGTACAACGCCGAACCACCCCGGCGGCCGTACCCCTTCGCCGCACCACCCCCGGCACCGGCGAACCCCGGCACGTCGTCCAGCCGCGGCACACCCCGACCACCGCCGCCGCCACCAAGCACCCGGCCGCACCCATACCCACGCCGGTGCCCATCCCCCTCTCCACACCCACGCCCGTCACCATGGCCGTTCCCCTGCCCGCACCCGCCCCGGCCCCGGCCCCGGTCAACCCCCCACCGCCACCGCCCCAGCCCACCCCCGTCGCGGTGCAGCGCAGGGCGACCACGCGTACCCCGCCGCACAACCCTCCGCACACCCCGTCGCGTACCACCGCGCGTTCCGCGGCCGGGTCCGGGCGCACCGGCGGCCCGCCGCCCATCGACGCGGACCCCGAGATGGGCCCCCCGGCCTACACGGAAGTGCCGCGGGGCGCCTTCGACCCCCGGGCGCTGACCGACTTTCAGCTCGACGAGTTGACGCACCGGCTGACCGGGCGGATCACCCGGCTGCTGCGGACCGAACTGCGGCTGGACCGGGAGCGGATCGGGCGGCTGCGCGATCCCCGGAACTGAACACCTGAACCGACTCCCAGAAAGGCCCCTCGATGTCCCGCGATCTCGACCCGGGCTCCACCATCTTCTTCACGCTGACGATCGACGGGGAGAGCCTCGGTTACTTCAACGGGTGCGAGGGACTGTCGTCCACGGTGGAGATCGAGCACCGCCAGGAGGGCGGCAACAACGGCTTCGTCTGGCAGCTCCCGTCCCGGGTCACCTTCTCCACGATCCGCCTGACCCGCCCGCTCACCCCGGACACGACCAAGGTCGCCAAGTGGATCTCCTCCGTGACCACCGGCGTGACCCGGCCGACCGCGCAGATCGCGGCGCTGCGCGCCGACGGCTCGGAGGTCGCCCGGTGGGGGCTGATCGACGTGCTGCCGGTGAGCTGGCAGGGGCCGTCCCTGGACCCGGCCAGCCCGGGTGTCGCCACGGAGGTCCTGGAGATCACCCACCACGGCTTCACGGACTGACGAGGGCAGGGAAGGGAAGGGAGGACCGTCATGGCCAAGGGAGGCAGGGGCGGCGGCGCCGGCAAGAGTCTGGTCCGCGCCACCCTCGCGATCCACGAACCGCCCGTCGGGACGAGCACCACCCCGGGCGGACTGATCAAGTCGTTCGGGTTCGACTTCAACCCGGCGCAGCTGTCGCTGGGGCGGCGCGCGCAGTGGAAGGTGACGCCGACGGCCGCCGTGCGCGACGGCTCCGTACCGGAGTTCATGGGTCCCGAGCCGCGCGAGATGACGGTGGAGATCTTCCTGGACTCGTCCGACGAGCCCGGCAGCAACACCGTGCTGAAGAAGGTGGAGTCGCTGCTGGAGTGCTGCGAGGTGACGAGCAAGAGCATCGCGGCCAAGCAGCCCTCGCCGCCCTGGGTGGTCTTCCAGTGGGGGTCCTTCTCCACGGCCCGGTTCACCTCGTACGTCAGCAGTGTCGAGGCGAACTACTCCCTGTTCGGTACGACCGGCGTGCCCATCCGCGCCGTCTGCCAGGTGCGGCTGCACGAGATCCCCAGCAAGACCAAGGGGCAGAACCCGACGTCGGGCGCGCTGACCGCCCAGCGGGTGCACCGGGTGGTCGCCGGGGACTCGCTGCAGTCCCTCGCCTGGCGGGAGTACGGGGACGCCTCCGCCTGGCGGGCGATCGCCGAGGCCAACGGCATCGACGACCCGGGCCGGCTGCCCTCCGGTGTCGAGCTGGTCCTGCCGGCCGCCGAGGAGGTGCGTTTCTGATGGTGGCGTCCGCCTTTTCGAGCGTCATCGAGGTCACCATCGGCGGCCGTCCGCTGCCTTCGGACTTCGCCCCGCTGCTGGTGGAGGGCTGGGTGGACCAGGGTCTTGGGGTGCCCGCCGCCTTCCGGCTGACCTTCCGCGACCCGTACCGGCTGCTCCTCGGCAAGCTGAAGGTGAAGTTCGGCACGCCCGTGGTGCTCGCGCCCGTGGCCGACGGCAAGGGTGCCTCCGACCCGCTGCTGACCGGCGAGGTGTGCGCCCTGGAGGCCGACTACGACGGCACCGGCACGTTCACCGTCATCCGGGGTTACGACCTCGGCCACCGGCTGATGCGCCGGCGCCGGGTGGCCGCCTACCGCAACCAGAGCGCCTCCGACATCGCGCGCAAGCTGGCCGCCCAGGACGGGGTGCCGGTCGGGCGGATCCAGTCGACGAAGACGGTGTACGAGTTCATCAGTCAGGCCAACGTCAGCGACTGGGACTTCCTCGCCCGGCTCGCCGACGAGAACGAGATGGTCATGTCGGTCGACGCGAAGGGGAAGTTCCAGTTCGTGCGGCCCGACCCGGCCTCGGGGGCGCCGCCGGTGAGCACGCCCGGCGAGAAGAGCCCCTTCGTGCTGGAGGCGGGCACCGACATCCTGCGGCTGCGGGCCGCGGTCACCTCCGCCGAACAGGTCGGCTCGGTCGAGACCCGCGGCTGGGACGTGACCACGAAGAAGAAGCTCACGGCCACCGCGCCGGCGATCTCCAACCCGGGCATCAGCATCGGCACCACACCCGGTGAGGTGGCGAAGAAGTTCGGTACGGCCAAGCTGCTCGACGCGCAGACGCCGTACGACCGGCAGTCGGAGGTGAAGTTCGCCGCCGAGGCCCTCGCCGACGACGTCACCTCCTCCTTCGCCGAGCTGGAGGTGGTCGCGCGCGGCACGCCGAAGCTGCGGCCGGGCCTGCCCGTCACCCTCGCCGACGTGGGCGCGCCCTTCGAGGGCAAGTACACCGCCACCTCCGTGCGGCACGTCTTCGGCGACGGCAAGCACTACGAGGCCTGGGTCACCGTCAGCGGACGGCAGTGGCGTTCGCTGTACGGGCTGGCCTCCGGCGGCGGGGCGGGCACCGGGCTGCGGCTGCCCGGAACCGTCAACGCGCTGGTCACCGATGTGCAGGATCCGCTCAAGCAGGGGCGGGTCAAGCTCCAGTTCCCCTGGCTGGACGACACCTACGTCAGCGACTGGACGCGGGTGGTGCAGTGGGGCGGCAAGGACGGCGGCTCCGTCTTCCCGCTCGACGTGGGCGACGAGGTGCTGGTCGCCTTCGACCGCGGTGCCCTCGACCATCCGTACGTCATCGGCGGTCTGTACAACGGCAAGGACGTGCCGACCCCGGTCAAGGACGTACCGCTGCACGACGGCGCCCGGCGCCGCGCGGCCCGGCACACGCTGTCCGACCGGGACGGCAACCGCATGGACCTGCTGAGCCAGAAGACCGGCGGCCGCAAGCAGGGCGTACGGGTGACCACCGGCGACGACAAACTCGTCATCAACCTCGACCGGACCCGGACCGAGATCACCGTCGACAGCAAGGGGACGGTCAGCATCAAGGGCAGCCGGTCGGTGTCGGTGGAGGCCGGCACGGACCTCACGCTCAGCGCGGCCCGCAAGGTGACCATCAAGAGCGGCGGACTGCTCGACATCCAGGGCCGCGGTCTCGTCAACGTCAAGTCGCTGACCGGCGCGGTCACCGTGGACGCGTTGGGCGCGCTCAACCTCAAGGCGGTGGGCGCCGCGACGATCAGCGCGGGCGGCACCCTCCAGGTCAACTCCGTGGCCAATGTCGGCATCCGGGCCGCCACCCTCCTGCTGCAGGGCGTGGTGCTGGTCAACAACAAGCCGTATCCGCTGCCGTGACGGCCCGGACAGGAAGAAGGCGGGTGAGCTGCTGATGGCCGAACAGTTCGTCGGGTCCGGGTGGGCGTTCCCCCTGCGCATCGGGCCGACCGGGGGCATCGCCCTGGTCAGCGGGGAGCGCGAGATCGAGGAGGCGATCCGGCTGATCCTGGCGACCGCGCCGGGCGAGCGGCCGATGCGCCCCGAGTACGGCTGCGCCATCCACGACCTGGTGTTCGCGCCCGTCAACGAGGCCACCGCGGGCCGCATCCAGCACGAGGTGCACACCAGCCTCGACCGCTGGGAGCCGCGCATCGAGGTCAACGACGTCGAGGTCACCGCGGGCGCCGAGCAGGGCGTGCTGTTCATCGACGTCCGCTACTCGATCCGCGGCACCAACAACCCGCGCTCCCTCGTCTTCCCCTTCTACGTCATTCCGTCCCACGACGAGCCGGGCGTCTCCGGTACGGCGTCCGGTACGGCTTCCGAAAGCGACCGCTGATGGCCCTGCCCTCCCCCAACCTCGACGACCGCCGCTTCCAGCAGTTCGTCGACGACGCCAAGCGCTACATCCAGCAGCGCGCGCCCGAGTGGACCGACCACAACGTCTCCGACCCGGGCGTCACCCTCGTCGAGACGGTCGCCCACATGGCCGACCAGATCGTGTACCGGCTCAACCGGGTGCCGGAGAAGAACCATCTGGCGTTCCTGGACCTGGTCGGCATCCGGCTCTTCCCGCCGTCGGCGGCCCGGACGGACGTCACGTTCTGGCTGTCCGCGCCGCAGGAGGAGGCGGTACTGCTGCCGGTGGGCACCGAGGTGGCGACCGTGCGCACCGAGAGCGAGGAGGCGGTGGTCTTCGCGACCGAGCGCGAACTCGCCGTCGTCCCCAGTTCGTTGCGGCATCTGGTGGTGCAGCACCGGGGCGAGCCGGTCACCGACCGGACCACCGACCTCGTCGAGGGCAAGGACGTGCTGTGCTTCGCCGAGGCTCCGCAGGCCGGCGACTGCATGCTGCTCGGGCTGAGCGCCGCCGTGCCGTACTGCGCGGTGGCGCTGGAGCTGGACAGCCGGGTGGACGGCGTCGGCGTCGACCCGCGCCAGCCGCCGCTGGTGTGGGAGGCGTGGACGGAGGACGGCTGGCAGGAGTGCGAGGTCGACCGGGACGGCACGGGCGGTCTCAACCGTCCCGGTGAGGTCGTCCTGCACATCCCCGGCGGCCATGTGCTCTCCCGCTCCGGCGGCCAGGAGGCGGGCTGGCTGCGCTGTCGCGTCACCGAGCCGCTGACCGGCCAGCCCTTCTACACCAGCTCCCCGACCGTGCGCTCGGTGGAGGCGTTCACGGTGGGCGGCACCGCTCCGGCGGTCCACGCCGAGACGGTGTCCGACGAGCCGCTCGGCGAGTCGACCGGCCTGCCCGGCCAGCGGCTGCGCCTGGCGCACGCCCCCGTGGTCGGCGACGACCCGCCGCTCCTGCTGCAGACCGCCGAGCACGAGGGCTGGCAGGACTGGCAGGTGGTCCCGCACTTCGCCGCCTCCGGCCCCGACGACCGCCACCTCACCCTGGACGCCGCCACCGGCGAGCTCGCCTTCGGCCCGTCGGTGCGCGAACCCGACGGCACCCTGCGCCAGTACGGCGCCGTCGCCCCCAAGGGCGCGATGATCCGCGCCCGCCGCTACCGCACCGGCGGGGGCCGCGCGGGCAATGTGGCCCGGGGCGCCGTCCAGGTGCTGCGCACCTCCGTCCCGTACGTCTCGGAGGTCGTCAACCGGGAAGCCGCGCGCGGCGGTGTGAACGGGGAGACGGTGGAGGAGGCGAAGGTCCGGGCCCCCATCACGCTGCGCGCCCAGGAACGCGCGGTGACCCTGCGCGACTACGAGGAACTCGCCCGCCGGGCCGCCCCCGAGACGGCGCGCATCACCTGCCTGGAGGGCGAGGAGGGCGAGCACGGGGCGTACGCGGTACGGGTGTTGGTGGTGCCGCAGGCGGTCCCGGACCCGGGCGGCCGACTGCGCTTCGAGCAACTGGTTCCGGGCGACGCCCTGTTGGACCGGATCACCCGCCACCTGGACGAACGACGCCTGATCGGCACCCGTCTCGCGGTCGGGCCGCCGTACTACCAGGGCGTCACCGTGGTCGCGACCGTGCACGCGTTCCGGGGCG
Organism: Streptomyces sp. NPDC054794; assembly: GCF_053611585.1. Taxonomy (NCBI): domain Bacteria; kingdom Bacillati; phylum Actinomycetota; class Actinomycetes; order Kitasatosporales; family Streptomycetaceae; genus Streptomyces; species Streptomyces sp. NPDC054794. The sequence continues at coordinate 32,486 of NZ_JBSHAQ010000052.1, forward strand.
TCGACACCGACCGGGTGCGCCGTCAGGCGCACGACGCCCTCTACCGCCACCTCGATCCGCTGACCGGCGGCGCGGACGGCCGGGGCTGGCCGTTCGGACGGCCCGTCCAGTCGGGCGAGGTGTTCGCGGTGCTGCAACGGGTGCCCGGCGTGGAGCTGGTCGACCAGGTCACCCTGCACCCCGCCGACCCCCTGACCGGCAAGCGCGGCGAGGCGACGGACCGGATCGACCTGGCGGCGCCGTCGCTGGTGTTCTCGTACGACCACCGCGTCCGCGTGATCGGAGACGGAACGTGACGCTCTTCTTCGACGGGACGGGGGCCGAGGGATGAGGGGCTCGATCGACGGGCTCGGTTCCTCCGCGCCGATCGCCGACATGCTGCCCGCCGTGTTCGCCGACGACGATCTCGCGCAGCGCTTCGTCGCCGGGCTCGACGAGGTGATCGCGCCGATCCACAACGTCCTCGACTGCCTGCCCGCCTACTTCGACCCGGCCCTCGCGCCGGTCGACTTCACCCGCTGGCTGGCGGGCTGGGTCGGCGCGGAGACCGACGGCACCGAGCCGGATCCGCGGCTGCGGGCCGCCGTGGCCGCCGCCGCGTATCTGCACCGGGTACGGGGCACGCGGCGCGGTCTTGCCGAGGCGGTCCGGCTCGCCTTCGGCGTGGCGCCGGAGGTCTCCGAGAGCGGCGGTGCGGACTGGAGCGCGCGTCCGCTGGGCGCGTTCCCCGGTGAGCCCCGCCCCCATCTGTACGTCACGCTCCGCCTGCCCGACCCGAGCCCGGCGGACCACCACCGCCTGGACGCCCTCGTCTCGGCCGCCCGCCCCGCCCACATGCCGTACACGGTCAAGGTGACCGCCGCTGAAAGGACCCCGGAGAGATGACCACCCTGAACTGCGCCGAGTGCGGCACCCGGGCAGAGCCGGGCCAGTCCTTCTGCGACGCGTGCGGGGCCGTACTGAGCTGGACGGACCGCGCCGCCGGCCCGGCCTCGGGAGAGGCGGCGCGCGCCGGCGGCTCGGGAGCGGTTCGTGGTGCGGCGGAGGAAGAGGACGAGGAGACGGCGGTCGTGCCGGGCACTGCCGGTGGTTCCGCCGCGGCGGCCGGTGGCAACGGCACCGCTCAGGGCGACGGCAACCCCGGTGGCACGGCGGGCCCAGGTGGCACTGCGCCCAGCGGCTCCCCCGCCCCCGCCCCCGTCGCTCAGGGCGCCGGAGCCCCGACCACCGACCCCGGTCCCAGCCCTGTGGCGACGGCACCCGCCGCTGCCACCGCCGCCGACTCCGGCGTGCGCCCCGCGACCGCCCCGGCACCCTCGCCTGCCGCTGCGCCCGCCCCTGCCCCCGCACAGGCCGCGGTCCCCGCGCAGGCCCGCACCCCGGCCCCCGACGAAACCGCCCCCACCGAGCCCGTGCCCCCCGTCGCCCTCGGGGACACGCTCGCCGAGCGGGCCCGTTCCCTTCTCGTGCCCGTCGCCGAGCCCGAGGCGCGGGCCGCCGCCGAGCCGGCCGTCGCGCCGGTGCTGCCGGGGCGGCCGGTCGCGGACCGGCCGCAGGTGCGGGCGCCGGGGCCGGTGCTGGGGGACGAGAACGGCGTGCCGTGCCCCTGGTGCTCCACACCCAACCGGCCCGACCGGCACTTCTGCACCCGGTGCGCGATGCCCATGTCCCGGGACGACCGCTCGCCCGAGCGGCGGCCCTGGTGGCGCCGCGTGCTGGACTTCCGCAGCCGGGAGACCCCGTGGGCCGGCGACCGCCCCCGCCTGCGGCGGACCTTCGACCGCATCGTCAGCTGGGTGGTGGGCGCCCTCGTCCTCACCCTGCTGATCCTCGCCGGGGCGAACGCGCCGGCCGCCGTGCAGGCCACCCGCGACCACTTCGCCAAGCGCGCCCCGGTCGCCCCGGACGCGGTCGCGGCCTCGCGCTCCTACCCGGGGCACAAGCCGCAGCTCGCCTTCGACAAGATCAACAACAGCTGGTGGGGCCCCGGCGTCTCCCAGTCGGGCGAGGGCCAGTGGATCGAGGCCCGGTTCGACGAGCCGACCCGGCTGCTGGACCTGATCATCACGCCGGGCGTCTCCACCCGCCCCGACCAGCTCTCCCAGTCGGCCCTCCCGCACCGCCTGAAGGCGACGATCACCACGAAGGACGGAAAGACCACGACGCGCGAGATCACCCTGGACCAGGGGGCCGGCGGCCAGCGCCGCGCCTTCCGGGTCGGCGAGGTCACCAAGGTCCGCTTCACCATCGAGTCGGCCTACGCCGCCTCCGCCGGCAAGCAGGTCTCCATCGCCGAGATCGAGTTCTTCGGCCGGTCGAACTCCAACGCCTCCTGAGGGAGGCCGTCACGGCTCCAAGGCGGTCATTCCCGCGTCCGGCCGGGCTCCGGCAGTTCGCCCTGCTGGGCGCGGGTGTGCAGTACGTCGCCGATGAACAGGTCGTACACCAGGACCCCGATCGTGCCGCCGATCAGCGGCCCGACGATCGGGATCCAGAAGTAGTTGCTGAACCACGCTCCACTGCCCGGGAAGGAGAACCCGTCCCATCCCGCCAACCAGGTGAGCAGGCGCGGGCCGAAGTCACGCGCCGGGTTGATGGCGTAGCCGGCGTTCGCCCCGTAGGACATGCCGATGGCGGCGACGGCGAAGCCGATCACCAGCGGGCCGAGGTTCGCCTGGACCGCCGTGTTGCGCAGGTCGACGACCGCCACGACGAACATGACCAGGAAGGCGGCGCCGACGATCTGGTCGATCAGCGGACCCCAGACACCGCCGTTGAAGTACGGCGCCGGGAACGTGGCGAAGATCGAGAACGTGGCGAGTGTCTTCCCGCCCACGTGCGGGTCCTTCGAGGCCGCGTCGTACGCGTTGATCGCGTCGTGGTAGACCGCGAAGACCAGGGCCGCCCCGGTGAAGGCGCCGACGACCTGCGAGAACCAGTACGGGAACACCTTGACCCAGGGGAACTTGCGGCGTACGGCGAACGCCAGCGTCACGGCCGGGTTCAGGTGTGCGCCGCTGACACCGCCGGCCACGTAGATGCCGAAGACCACGGCCATGCCCCAGCCCCAGGTGATCAGCAGCCAGTCGCCCGCGGCCAGGAAGATCGTCGTCGGAGTGGCCGCACGTCCCGAGCCGGGCAGTGCCGCGACGGCCATCGCCGTGACGCCGCACCCGAAGCAGATGAGGACGAAGGTCCCCAGGAACTCCGCCATGCACTCGCCCAGCAGGCCCCCGCGGCGTCTGAGCCGCGAGGGCTTGATGAGGGGAGGGATCTCCACAGCCATCTCGACCCCCTTCAGAGGGTGCGTTCCGGTACATTCCTGTGCGTTCCGGTCGTAGCACCATCGTTGCCCACGAATCGAAATCCGACACTGCGGAGCGGGAGCGATCAGCCGTAGAGGTCGTCGGCGTAGTGCCGGAAGCCGTGCCGGTCGCGGTGCAGGGTCCACAGGGTGTCCGCGAGCACGGCCGGATCCTTCCTGGGGTGACCGGGGACGATCGCGCCGGGGATGACGAGCTGGGCCACGTGGATGCCTTCGGGGGCGAGCCGGTCGTGCAGCAGATGGCCGTACGCGCTCTCGGCGGCGAAGGCGATCGAGGTGCCCGCGCGCTCCGGGTGCGGGACGACGGCGGTGCCCCCGTTGACCAGCAGGATCGTGCCCCGGCCGAGGGCGCGCATACCGGGCAGGACCTGCTGTACGGCGGCGACGGGGCCGTACACCGAGAACTCGACGGGGCCGAGCAGATCCGTATGGGTGGTCTCCAGCACCGGGAGCATGAAGTCCCGCTGCGGCACCGGGCTGTACTGCAGCACCTCGACCGGGCCGAGCTCCTTCGCCGCCGCGCCCAGCGCCGCCGCCAGCGACGGCGGGTCGCGCACGTCGGCGGCGAAGCCGCGCGCGCTGACCCCCGCGGCGGCCAGTTCCCCGGCCAGCGCCTCCAGCCGGTCCCGGTCACGGGCGACGAGCGCCACGTCGTACCCCTCGCGCCCGAACCGGCGCGCTACGGCGGCGCCCAGCCCGGGGCCCGCCCCCACGATGGCGATGGTGGTCATGCTCCGACGGTAAGCGCCGACGCACGACGCGGCGAACGTCCGGTCGCGGCGTTCAGGAGGTGGCTGCCACCCGAAGGCCGCCGTCCGGAGTCTGCCCCGCCCACTCCGACTGTGCCGCGGTGACGGCCCGTACGAGGAACACGGCCGCCACGGCCGCGCCCACGATCACCGCGTCGGACGCCAGCAGCGGCCAGGGTTCCGTATAGGCCCGCTCGATGACCTCGTCCTTCGAGTCGGTGTACAGCAGCCCGACCCCGCTCAGCATCCCGACCAGCCACAGGCCCCACCACACGTTCAGGGAGAGCGGCGCGCGTCGGCCCGGGGCGGTGGCCTGCCAGACGTCCGCGACGAGTCCCCGGGGCACCCACAGGTTCACGATCGGCACGATCCAGCCCAGGTAGACCCAGTAGCCCGCGTACCGGGGCGCCGCGCCCGACAGGGCCGTCCCGTTGTCCCGCACCCGCCACAACCACGACAGGAAGGCGACGGCGCAGACCAGCGCGGCCACCCCGCCCACGGTGGTGACCAGGTGGTACGAGTCTTCGAGCGCCGTCAGCGGGCGGTGCACGCCCTCGCCCTGGTCGGGCGGTCCCGAGGCCGGCTCTCCGGCCATCGCGAGCCGGATCTCCCACACCGCCCGGGCCACCCAGGCGAGTGCGGCGAGCAGGAGAGCGCCGACAGCGCACCGGGCCGCGCCGCGGACCGGCCGCAGGGCCGGGACGTGCGCAGGGTGTTGCGGGGCCGGCGGCGAGGAGCCTATGCCGTCTTGGTTGTTCATTCCGGCATCTTGTCGTACCGGACATGTCAGGGTCACGCACCACGCGGGGCCTCGGTCCGGAGCCGGACGACGGGTCCGGCCGGCCCCGAACCACCCGCGAAGGGTGAGGCCGCCCCCGCGCCGGGGAGGGACGCTGCCGGTGCGCGGGGGTCCGTGCCGGGGGGCCGTAAGGACGGTGGACGATGTCCGACGAGAGAGCCGAGCGCATCGCGGACCTCATCGAACCGCTGAGGGTCAGGCCGGGCAGCACGGTGCGCCTGGCGAGGGACTTCGACCCCGGGTACAAGGCTCGGATCCGCAAGAAGGACGGCGTCGAGCTGCTCAGCAGCGGCATCGAGTTGCTCGCCGACTACCAGCGGCGGCTGGCCGCCCAGGACACCTACGGGGTGCTCGTCTGCCTGCAGGCGCTGGACGCGGGCGGCAAGGACGGCACGATCCGGCACGTCATGAGCGGCGTCAATCCCCAGGGTGTGCGCGTGACCGGCTTCAAGGTGCCCTCGGCCGAGGAGCTCGACCACGACTACCTGTGGCGCTACGCCCGCCATCTGCCGGCCCGCGGCGAGATCGGGATCTTCAACCGGTCGCACTACGAAGAGGTCCTGGTGGTGCGGGTGCACCCCGAGAACCTGCGCAGACAGAAACTGCCGCCGGCGGACCGCGACGACGACGTGTGGGAGCGGCGGTACCGGGAGATCAACGACTGGGAGCGCTATCTGAGCGACAACGGGTTCAAGATCGTGAAGCTGTTCCTGAACCTGTCCAAGGAGGAACAGCGCACCCGCTTCCTCAAGCGCATCGACGTGCCCGAGCGGAACTGGAAGTTCTCGCCTGCCGACGTCCGGGAGCGGGCCCGGTGGGACGACTACCAGCGGGCGTTCTCCCGGATGCTGTCCGCCACCAGTACGGAGTGGGCGCCCTGGTACGTGGTGCCGGCCGACCACAAGTGGTTCGCGCGCATCTGCGCCGCCGCGGTGCTGGCGCACACCCTGATCGGCATCGATCCCCAGTATCCGCAGGTCAGCGACGAGACGCGGCGCGAGCTCGCCGAGGTGAAGCGGGATCTGGAACGTGAGGCTCCCAAGGGCGCCGCCCCGGACCCGTACGCCAAGGGCCGCAAGAAGGGCAAGCGCTCGGGCGGAAAGGGCTGAGATGAGGTACGTGCCATGACCGCGCAGACACACGCACCGCACGAGCGGGCGGCGGACGGCCCGGCATGGTACGCGCGGCCCGCGGACGAGGTCGCCGCCGCGTTCGGGGTGCTCCCGTCCGTGGGACTGTCCGCCCAGCGGGCGGCCGAACTCCTGCGGACGAACGGACCGAACGCGCTGCCGGAGGAGAAGGCCCTGCCCGGCTGGCGCCGCTACCTGGCCCAGTACCGCAGTTACATGCAGCTCGTCCTGGTCGCCGCCGCCGTGGTGTCCTTCCTGATCGCGGAGTGGAACACCGGCATCCTCCTGGTCGTGCTGACGATCCTGAACGCGGTCATCGGCATGCGCCAGGAGGGCAAGGCCGAGAGCGCCATGAACGCGCTCAAGTCGATGCTGAAGGCGACCGCCCGGGTGCGCAGGGAGGGGACGGAGTCCGAGATCCCGGCCGAGCAGGTAGTCGTCGGGGATGTCGTGCTGCTCTCCGCCGGCGACGAGGTCCCGGCCGACGGGCGGATCGTCGCGGCCAGCGCCCTGCAGATCGACGAGTCCGCGCTGACCGGCGAGAGCGTCCCCGCCGCCAAGGACGCGACCACCCTGACCGGCGCCGACCTGGGGCCCGGGGACCGCACGAACATGGCGTTCATGAACACGCCGGTCACCCACGGCAGCGCGACGGTGATCGTCACGGCCACCGGGGCCGACACCGAGCTCGGCCGCATCTCCGGGATGCTGTCGGCGACCCCCCGCGAGACCTCCCCGCTGGACCGGGAGCTCAACCGGCTCACCGTGTGGATCACGGGCGCGGCCGGACTCACGATGATCGTGATGTTCGTGCTGGGGCGCAGCCGCGGCCAGGCGTGGGACGCGCTGTTCGTGAGCGCCGTCTCGCTGGCGATCGCCGCCATCCCGGAGGCCCTGCCCACGGTGACCCAGACCATCCTGTCGATCGGCGGGGTCGACCTGGCCCGGCGTCAGGCGATCGTGAAGGACCTGCCGTCGGTGCAGTCGCTCGGCTTCACCTCGGCGATCAACTCCGACAAGACCGGCACGCTCACCATGAACCAGATGACGGTCGTGGAGGTGCTCGATCCCGGCGACCGCTACACCGTCTCCGGCACCGGGTACGGCCTTCAGGGCAAGGTCCACCACGCCGTCGGCACGGCACCCGGCATCGAGGACGCGATCCTGCCGTACCTGATCGCCAACGACGGCGAGCTGGTGGACGGCGCGGTGGTCGGCGACCCCACCGAGGGCGCCCTGCTGGTGCTCGGGCACAAGGCCGGGCTGGACCTCGACGCCACCCGCGAGCGGCTGCCCCGGCTGGCCACGCTGCCCTTCGACCCCTCGTACAAACTGATGGCCACCTTCAACTCGGCCACCGACGCGGCGGGCCGGCCGGTCGTGCGGTGCTTCGTGAAGGGGGCCGCGCCCGCCGTGACGGCCCGGGCGAGCAGCGCGCTCGCGCACGGCACGGACGTCCCGTGGGACGCGGAGGCTCAACGGCGCGCCCAGGAGCACATCGAGCGGATGGGCGGCGAGGGACTGCGGGTGATGGCGGCCGCACGGCGCGACCTCGACCCCGCCGACTTCGACCCCGAGGGGGACCTTCTCGCCCATGTCACCGACCTGCAGATGACCAGCCTGATCGGCATGGTCGACCCGCCCCGCGAGGAGTCGCGGGCCGCCGTCGCCGACGCGCAGGCCGCTCACATCCGGGTGCGGATGGTGACCGGGGACGACGTCGTCACGGGCGCCGCCATCGCGCGACAGCTCGGCATCGAGGGCGAGGCGATGCTCGGCGCCGACTTCGCCGCGCTGCCGGAGGGCGAGCGACTCGCCCGGATCGACGACATCGGCGTGGTCGGCCGGGTCGCGCCGGAGCACAAGGTGCTGCTCGCGGACACGCTGAAGAAGAAGGGCCATGTGGTGGCCATGACCGGGGACGGCGTCAACGACGCCCCGGCCATCAAGGCGTCCGACATCGGCATCGCCATGGGCTCCGGCACGGAGGTCGCCAAGAACGCCGGGCGGATGGTGCTGGCCGACGACAACTTCGCCACGATCGTCTTCGCGGTCGAACAGGGCCGCAAGATCTACGACAACCTCACCAAGTACATCCGCTTCGTGCTGGTCCTGCTCGTGGTCTTCGTGCTGACCTTCCTCGGCGCGACCCTGTTCAACATCGCGGCGGGCGAACCGTTCAGCCCCGCCCAGGTGTTGTGGATCCACTTCTTCGTCAACGCCGCCTTCGGCTTCGCGCTCGGCTTCGACCGGCAGAGCCCCGGACTCATGGAGCGCCGGCCGCGTCCGCGCGGCGAACCGGTGCTGACCAAGGGCGTGATGGTCACGGTCGGCCTCTCCGGCCTGGTGATCACGATCTGCCTGCTCGCCCTGATCAAGCTGGGCGAATCGCACTACGGCAGCACCGCCGTCGGCCAGTCCATCGCGTTCACCTCCTTCGCGCTCTGCCTGATCGTGGCCGCGCTCGAGTGCCGCAGCGAGACGGCGACCGTGCTGACCCCCGCCAGCTTCGACAGCAAGCAGATGAACTGGGCGATATTCGTGGAGTTCGCGCTCGCGGTGCTGGTCACGCAGCTGGACGGGTTCCGGCGGCTGCTGGGTACGACACGGATCGACGTGCACCAGTTCGGCTGGGCGCTGCTGCCGCCGCTCGTGCTGCTGGCGCTGTGGGAGCTCGGCAAGCTCGTGGCCAGGCGGGCCGGCCACCGGACGTGACGCGGCCACCGGACGTGACGGACGGCCCGTGGCTTCCTCAGCCCGGCGGACCCGGCAGGTGGGCCGAGGGCGCCGAGTGGGGCGGAACCAGCCGCCCCAGCGCGAGCCGCGCCACCCGGGGCCAGTCGAGGGCCGGCCTGGTCGCCGGCGTACCGGGCCGGTGGCGCGGCACCCGGACCCGCAGGACACCGGGCGCGATCCGGCACACGACGGGTGCGTCCAGCACCACGTGCTCCCCGTCGATGCCGACCGGGACGGTGTCCCCGTCGGCCTGGACGACCACCTCCGCCGCGGTCAGCCGCAGCAGACCGGGGGACCGCGGGTCCGTGACCAGGCCCGCCGCCTCGGCGCCGCTCTCGACCCGTACGCACAGGACGCCGAGCAGCCCGGAGTCCAGTCCCTCCCTGCGTCCGGGAGCGGACGGGTCGCCGAACCGCCGGTAGGGGTTGTTGCTGACGAGCAGCGCCTGCAGCCCCTCGGCACTGGTCTGCCCGGCCCGCATCGCCAGCCGGGGCGCCTCCTCGCCGGTGAGCAGATCGGGCAGGTTCTGCAGGACCGTGCGCACCTTCCGGTCGCGGTAGGCGGGATCGCCGACCACCACCGCGTACGTGCCGAAGGAGGCGTTGTTGACGAACACCCGGTCGGCGGCGAACCCGAGGTCGATCTGGAACTCCTCGCCGTCGGTCAGCGCCTCCAGCGCGGCAGCCGGATCCTCCCGGTCCAGGCCGAGGTCCAGGGCGAAGTGGTTGCGCGTGCCGGCGGGGATCACCGCGAAGGGGAGGTCGTGCCGGGCCGCGACCTCGGCCACCAGGGCCTGGGTGCCGTCGCCGCCGGCCACGGCCAGCAGGTCGGCTCCGTCGGCCACCGCCTGTCGGGCCAGCTCCGCCACGTCCTGGTGCAGTTCCGGGTCCAGCAGGGTGACCTGGGCGCCCGCCGCCCGCGCCTTCTCCACCAGTTGGAAGCGGGCCACCTTGCCGCCGCCGGAGCGCGGGTTCATCACGATCCACGGGCGCCGCGGCGCCTCGACACCGCCCTTGTCGCGCTTCTCCCGCTTGTCGCGCTTGGCGTGACGGTGCGAGGAGGCCGCGCCCGCCGCGGTCAGGGCGGTCCGCGCGGCCGCCACCGCCAGCCCCCACAGGGCCAGGGAGGCGAAGGCCGGCCACAGCAGTCCGTAGAAGGCGTACAGCGCGAGGATCCCGAGCGGCACGGACACCGACAGCAGCGCCCCGGCGACCCGGGCGACCCCCCGGTACGCGAGGGCCCACCACACCCCGACGGCGGTCAGCGCCAGGCCCGCGATTCCCACCAGCACCGCGAGCAGGCTCTTCAGCCCGGCGGCCAGGAGGGGCAGCAGGACGCCGCCCACCAGCGCGAGCAGCGCCAGCCGGGCCCACCCGGCGCTCCTACCGCCGCTCACGTCAGGTCACTTCGCTCACTTCGGCGCGCCGCCGGCCAGTATCTGCTCCTTGGCCCGGCGGAACTCCTCGTCCGTGATGTCGCCGTGGCTGCGCAGCTCGGACAGCCTGGTCAGGTCGTCCACGCTGCCGGCACGGGTCGCGGTGCCCGCCGTCCGGCGGACGTAGGAGTCGAAGGCCGCCTGCCGCTCCCGGGCCTCCGCCAGTTCGCGCTGTCCCATGCCCTTGCCGCGGGCGACGACGTAGACCAAGACGCCGAGGAACGGCAGCGCGATGGCGAAGATCAGCCAGCCGGCCTTCGCCCAGCCGCTCAGCGAGTCGTCGCGGAACACGTCGACGATGACCTTGAAGAGCAGCACGAACCACATGACCAGCAGGACGAACCCCAGCATCGTCCAGAACGCGCTCAGCAGCGGATAGTCGTACGCGAGATACATCGGTGTGTGCACGTCGTGCCTCCCTGCCCCCCTCGCCCCCTTCGTCGCTGCGTTCAGCGTGCGCGCGGCGCGCACCGGGCGGCCTCACCCGCGCCGGGTGAGCAGCGAGTGCCCTCCTCGCTCCTACGGTGAAGGGGCAATCAGCCCGGCGCACATCGGAAGGCGGTCCCGACATGGCCACCGCATCAGACGCTCCCGTTCTCGACACGCTCGCCGCCATGACCATCGACTCCATCGAACGCTGCGGGATGGACACGGGGACGCTCATCCTCACCCGCATCGCCGCCCTCGTGGCCATGGACGCCCCGGCGATCTCCTACCTCGCCCACCTGGACCCCGCGATGAAGGCGGACCTGACGATCGAGCAGGTGCAGGACGTGCTCGTGGCGATCGCCCCCGTCGTGGGTACCGCACGGGTCATGTCCGCCGCCGACCACCTGGCCCAGGCGCTCGGCATCGCCGCCATCGCGGTGGGCGAGAGCGAGGCCGAGGCCATAGCCGAGGCCGAGGCGCAGAGCCGCTCCCACTCCTAGTCCCGGTCCGACTGGTCCCACTGGTGCTGAACCGACCGACTCACGGGGGGAACCGACGGGGCTGCCCCACTGGCCTGGGGCGGCCCCGCCCGGACGGGGGAGCCCGCCGGGGAGCCCGCCGGGGAGTCCGGCGCACGCGGTCAGGCCGCGTCGCCCCACTCCGGCCGGTACACCGCGAGCGCCCAGATCACGAAGATGTCGATGCCGATCATGATGATCGCCCAGACGGGCGCGTACGGCAGGAACAGGAACTGGACGATGATGCTGAGCGCCGCCAGCCCGATGCCGACGGCCCGCGCCCACGCGGCGCCCTTCAGGATGAACGCGCCGGTGACGGCGGCGACGGCGCCCACGATGAGCAGGATCCAGCCCCACCCGGTGAGGTTGATCTTGTAGACATAGGAGCCGATGTGGCTCCACACGTCGTCGGCGGCGATCGCGGAGATGCCCTGCAGGATCGCCAGGAAGCCGTACACCGCCATCAGAACGCCCGCGAAGACCACCCCGCCCGAGGCCAGGGGGTTGGGGACCGACGGCGTCGGCTTCCCCGGGTGCGCCTGCTGAGTCATGTCCGTACCTCCCGACTCGTACTCCGTCGTGGTTACGACGATCCGGCCCGCGCTGCCCGGCCACCACGGGGCTTGCGCCGAACGGATGAACCCGACATGCGCGCGCCCGGGTCCCGATCTTGACTGGGAGGGACAGCCGGGCGGAGCGGAACCGATGGAGGCGAACGATGGCGGGTTACCGAAAGGGCGCGGCGCTGGCCGTGTTGGCGGCGGTGGCGGCGGGTGCGGGACTGAGCGGCTGCTCGGGCGACAGCAGCGCGGCGCCCGACGCCAGCAAGGCCGCGTCGGCCGCCGTGAGCAAGGCCGCCTCGGCCGCGTCGTCCCTCGCCTCGAAGGGCACCGACGCGCTCGCGTCCGCGTCGGCGGAGGCCAAGCGGCGGCTCGACGAGGTGAAGAAGGGGGCCCAGGCCAAGGACGACGTCAAGCTCGGCACGCCGACCACGGCCACCGGCGGCCGCGCGACGGTGGACGTCACCGCGAAGAACACGGCCGATGCCGCCAAGTCCTTCGCCGTGCAGGTCAACTTCACCGACACCAGCGGCAATCTGCTCGACACGACCGTCGTCACGGTCTCCAAGGTGGCGGCCGGCCAGACCGGGAAGGCCACGGCCACCAGCAACCGCAACCTGACGGGCCAGGTGAAGGCGGAGGTCGCCAGGGCGCTGCGCTACTGAGCGCGCAGCGTCCCGGCGGGACCGGACGGGCTCAGGCCATCCAGAAGAACACCGCCGTCATGCGCTTCTCCTCCAGCGTCCTGCCGGAGTAACCGGTCGCGCTGTGCACGAGGTTGGCGTTGTAGAGCAGCAGGCGGTTGTACTTGTGGGGGACGCGTACGTCCTCCTCGAAGGCGTCGGGCGCGACGAAACGCGTCCCGAGGGCCTCGACGAGGTTGTTGTGCGGGGCCTGGACGACATTGCCGCCGAGCCGGCCGCCCGGCAGCGACTGCCGGAAGAAGCTGGTCCCGCAGTCCTTCGGGACACCGGGGTTGAGGTAGAGCACGGCGGCGTACCGGCACAGCGCGCGGGAGTCGGTGTGCGGCCGGGGCTCGCTCTCCCCTTCCCCCACCACCTGCACGCAGTTGTGGTTGAGGGTGCCGCCGCCGGGCGCCTGCTGCACCCACAGCTGCTTGGCGCCCGTGGCCTTCCTCACCAGCCCCTCGACGCACTCCAGTTCCTCGGGCTCAAGGCCCGGCATGGCCCGCAGTCCCGGCCAGGTCTCCTGCGTGTACGGGTATCCCTGGACCCAGTCGTCCTTGGCCAGGCACCGCTCGCGTACGGCGTCCACGTCCGGCAGGACGTTGTCGAGCACCCAGTAGTCCCGTCCCTTGGTGGGCTTGCGGTAGGGGAGGACGGGGAGCACGCCGGGGACTCTGGGGGAGGGGGGCTGTGGGGGCATGCGGCGAATCTAGGGCGGTGGTCCACCCGGACTCTCCCCCGAAGCGGTCAACGTTTGTCCACGAGCGCGCCGGGACTTTTTACCGAACCAAATGAATTCCGCGGCTTCCTCGTCCGTACTGCTGTGCGTCCGAACCGTCTTGAGACGGGACCCCGACCGGGCAGGAGCTACGGTGCGCTTTTCGCGGAACGCGACGGGAACTCTCTTCGTGGGCGGTGCCCTGAGCCTGACCCTCGGAGCACTCGTCTACCCGAGCATGCTCGGGGTCACCAAGGTCTCCAGTTCGCCGGACCGGGTCATCGCCCAGACCCAGTGGGGGCCGTTGACCGAGGGGGACCGCGACTTCGTCGTGAAGGTGCGGGCGGCGGGGCTGTGGGAGTACCCGGTCGGGCAGATCGGCCTGCAGAAGGGCACCTCGAAGGGGGTCCTCATCGCGAGCCGGCACCTCATCGACGGGCACGCCGCGCTGGACACCACCTGCCGCAAGATCGCGCCCATGCTGAACATCACGCTGCCCAACATCGCGAGTCCGCAGCAGGAGGGCTTCGTCAACACCCTGAAGGCGGACAGCGGCAAGAAGTTCGACACGGACTTCGCCAACATCCTGCGCATGACGCACGGTTCGATCTTCAACACGGTGGCGAAGATCCGGTCCACCACCAAGAACACGCTCGTACGCGCCCTGGCCGACCAGGCCAACGACACCGTGCTCGACCACATCACGGTGATGGAGAAGACCGGTCTGGTCGACTTCGACCAGACCCTCTTCCAGCAGACCACCCCGCCGAAGCTGCCCGACACCGACGTGACCCCGCCGCCGCCGCCCGCCGGGCAGCCCGAGGTGGTCCTCACCCCGCCGCCGAACGCCACCTCCACCCCGGTGGACATCGACGGCATCGCCGGCGGCAAGGGCGGCGGGGCGAGCACCGGAGGCGGAGCCAACACCACCGGAGGCCAAGGCGGGGCCACCCTCCCCAGCCCGAGCCCGACGGTCGGTTAGGGGGTGTCGTTTGTATCGGGCCGGCCGTGACGAACGGTGCGGACCGGCCGACCCGAGCGGGGACGCGGCGATCTTGGGGGTGCCCCCTGTACGCCCCGGAGATCCCCCGCTCCGGGGCGTTCGCCTTTCTGCGGCCGCCGGCTTCACCAGGCGCTAGACCCGCTCCACCGTCTCCAGCCACAGCTTCACGTAGCGGTCGACGTCCACGTCCAACGCCACGTTCACCAGGGCCTGTTCGCGGGCGCCCTCGTGGATCTCGGACTCGCCGGGGCGGGCGCGGCGGTCGACGACCGTCTGGCCGCGGGTCGGGCCCGGGGCGAGGGAGACCTCGACCGGCAGCAGCCGGGTGGTGAGGCCGGCCGGGTCGGCGACCGCGCACACCGCACCGGCGTCACCGAGGCCGCCGGCCGGGTCGTCGCCGTCGGGCTCGGGGCCGGCGGGCCGGTGGGCGAGCAGGTCCCCGGCCAGGCGGGCGCCCGGTTCCACGCTCGCGCGCAGTCGCCGTACCTCCACGCCCGGCACGAGGACCCGGGTGAACACGTCGAGCCCGTACATGGTGATCGGCACCCCGGCGGTGAGCAGGATCGCGGCCGCCTCCGGGTCGTGCCAGACGTTGAACTCCGCGACCGGCGTGGCGTTCCCGGTGCTCACCGCGCCGCCCATGAACACGATCCGCTCGACGTTGCGGGTCACCTCCGGGTGGGTGCGCAGCAGCAGCGCGATGTTGGTGAGCGGGGCGGTCGGCACGAGCGTGACCGGGCGCGGCGAGGCGAGGATCTCGCGGCGCAGCAGCGTGACCGCGTCCACGTCGACCGGCGCCCGGGCCGGATCGGGCAGCCCGAGGTCGCCCATCCCGTCCGCCCCGTGCACATGCCGGGCCGAGCGGGCCGGTTCCAGCAGCGGCCGCTCGGCACCCCGGGCGACCGGGATCTCCGGGGCCCCGGCCCGCTCCAGTACCCGCAGCGTGTTGCGCACCACGCCGTCCACGTCGGTGTTCCCGGCGACACAGGTGACCGCCCGCAGGTCAAGGCCCGGGTGGCGGACGGCGAACAGCAGGGCCAGGGCGTCGTCGACGCCGGTGTCGCAGTCGATGATCACGGGGATGCGCGTCGTCCGTTCGGCCACGGCGGGGCTCCTTCCCTCGTCCCTCGGGACCCTGAAGTCCCCGCCCCGACCTTATGCGGCACTCAGTCCCACAGGGCGGTGCCGCACAAGGCCGGGGCGCCGTTGACCGGCGCGAGGCGCGGCGGGCCGCCGACCGGGGCACCGGGATCACCCGGACGGACCGGAGCGCTGGTGGGCGGGGCGGGGCGGTGGTGCCGTGAGAGCACGTACCCAGGTCACCAGCACGCCCAGGAGGGCCCCGTCATGCCAGTACCCCCGGCCCGCCTCCTCGCCGCCTCCGCGCTCACCGTCGCCGCGCTGGTCACCGTCTCCGGCTGTCTGGGCAGCGTCCCGGACAGGGTGGCGCGGCGCGTGCCCGGCTCCCCGGCGGCCGAGCAGGCACCTCAGGCGTCCCCGGGCGCCAAGCCCGCCCTCACCCAGGCCCAGGCCCGGGCCGCGCTGATCACCGAGGCCGATCTCGGGGCGCCGTGGGGCCCGACCGAGGGGATCGCCACCTGGCGGGACGGGCTACTGAAAGCGGTCACCAACGTCCCCGAGTGCCAGCGGCTGCTCGACGCTCTGTACGCCGACGAACTGCTCGGCGAGCCGTCGGGGACGTCCGCCGTGACCTCCCTCGACGACGGCGACGACCAGGCGCAGCTGCGCTACCGGGTCGCCGCCCATCGCCGCGCGGACGCGGAGCGCACGCTGACCTGGCTGCGGACGCTGCCGGGGGCGTGCACCCAGTTCACGGCGGCCACCACCGTGGCGGGCCTGCAGTCCGTCCAGGTCTCCGAGATCCAGCTGCCGCAGGTCGGGGACGACCGCCAGGGGCTGCGGGTCACGCTGACCGGACAGGCGAACGAGGACGAGCAGCCGACGATCCTCACCATGGACGTGGCGGTCGTCCTCGCCGGCGACGACGCGATCGTCCTCACCGACGGCGCCCTCGGCGAGCTGCCCGCGGACGCCACCCGCCAGGCGCTCGAAGTGGGAACCCAGCGCCTGGCCCAGATCCGTGAACGGGGCAGGGCGCTGGCCTGACGCCCCTGGCCGCCTCACACCCGGTCGAGACAGGTGCGGCGGCGGACCATGTCGTGCGCCACCTCCAGCGCCGTACGGCCGCACGCGAACGCGTGTGCGCGCAGCAGGTCCAGCGCCTCGTCCGGAGGGACCCTCAGCTGAGCCATGATCATGCCGACGGCCTGGGGGATCTCGTCGTGGTCGGCGGCTAGGCCGTTCAACCAGGCCGTGCGGGGGCCGGTGCCCTCCGGCGCGCGGGGAAGGGCGACCAGGGCGAGGGTCACCATGGCCGCCAGCAGCCGGGCGGTGCGCAGGTCGGCGTCGAACAGTTCACCGGGCTCGGCGCCGTACAGGTCGAGCGTGCCCAGGCACACCGTCCCGCTGCCCAGCGGGATCGAGTAGGCGGCCCGCACCCCGGCGGCCGTCGCCTGCTGGGCGAACACCGGCCAGCGGCGCGCGTCCCGGCCCGCGGTGAGGTCCCGGGCGAGCACGGGCGCGATGTGGTGGACGGCGGACACGCACGGCCCGTCGCCCAGCGTGGCCTGTGTCTCCGCCAGGCCGGCCGCCGCGGCGTCGCTCGCCCCGACCCGCAGGGGCAGTCCCCAGCCGCACAGCGAGACGCTCGCTCCGACGACGGGCAGCAGTTCCACCGCGAGGCCGCACAGCCGCGCGGGCACGTCCCGGGACGGCACACCCCGCAGCCGTTCGGCGATGGCTTCGGCGACCCGATGCATGTCCACCGCCTCCTTCAGCACCGGTGCATGCGTGGTCGTGGAAGCCCTGGCGCAGGCTCCCGCCCTGGGGCTTCCCGACTACCCGCCGCACCGGGGCCGAAACGGTCCCGCGGTCACAGAGGGGGTTGTGCGGGCGCGGGTCCCAGGGTCGTGGTGCCCGGGGCCGTGCGGTGGCCGAGGCCGGTGCGGTAGGCGTCCAGGGCGGCCTCCACCCGGCCGGTGCGGCGCAGCAGGTCACCGAGCAGCCGGCACAGGTCGGCCAGGTCCCCGGCCGCGCCGGCCCGCTCCAGCAGGCTCAGCGCCCGTACGTAGTGCTCCTCGGCGGCCTCGGTGTCCCGGCCGTCCTCGGCGATGATGCCGAGCAGCCGGTGCGCGGCGGCCGCGTGCAGGGCGCCCCGCTCGGGCGAGAGGTCCGCCAGGACCTCCTCCAGCAGCGCGGCCGCCTCCGCCGACTTGCCCCGCCGGTGCAGGACGTCGGCGAGCTCCACGGCGGCCTGGCTGCGGTACAGGGCGGCGCGGGTGGCCGAGAGCATGGCCAGCGCCTCGCGCAACTCGGCCTCGGCGCGCTCCAGTTCGCCGTCCTGGGCGTAGACGTAGCCGCGCATCCAGTGGCAGTTGGCGAGCTCGGTGCGCAGCTGGAGCTGGCGGTACAGCTCGGCCGCCTTGGCCAGCGAGGCGTCGGCCTCGGCGACCCGGCCCTCGGCGAGCAGGGTGCGGGCGACGGAGCGGTGCATACGGGCGACCAGCGCCGGGTCGCCGACCTGCGGGGCGAGGGCCAGGGCGAACTCGGCGGCCTTCGCCGCCCGCGCGGGGGCGCCCATGTCCATGTAGGGCCCGATGACGCTGGCGTAGAGGAGGAGCAGCGCGTCGGGATCGTGCAGCCCGCCGCGGTTCAGCTCGTCCAGGGCCGACTCCAGCAGGTAGACGGCGTAGCGGAGTTCACCGGCGAGGTAGTGGGAGACGGCGCGGCCCCGCAGGGCGGGTACCCGCATCGGCAGCGGCTCCCCGGCCGTCCGTTCCTCGGCCCGCTCGAAGTACCCCCGCGCCTCCACCAGATCACCGGTGTCGAGGGCGCACTCGCCGAGCCCGAGCAGGGCGGTGGCCTGCTCGCACATCAGCCCGTACCGCTCCGCCTCCGCGAACAGCGCGGCGTACTGCCCGGCCGCCTCCTCGGCGGCGCCGGTGGCCAGGGTGCGCTGGGCCTCGGTCAGCCGCAGCCGCAGATCGGTGGCGAGGTGTGCGGGCCGTCCCACGGCCAGTTCCTCGAAGGCGACGCCGAGCCGTCCGGCGATGTGCCGCAGCGCGTCGTCGGAGGCCCGCACCCGTCCCGCCTCCAGGGTGGAGATGTAGGCCGGCGTGTAGGCGGGCTCGGCCAACTGGCGCTGGGTCAGACCCCGTTGCGTCCGCAGCTGCTGCACCCGTCGCCCGACGGTCTCCGGATCGTCCCGCTCCTGCATTCCGGACTG
Source organism: Streptomyces sp. NPDC054794 (assembly GCF_053611585.1). Classification (NCBI taxonomy): domain Bacteria; kingdom Bacillati; phylum Actinomycetota; class Actinomycetes; order Kitasatosporales; family Streptomycetaceae; genus Streptomyces; species Streptomyces sp. NPDC054794. The sequence goes on from NZ_JBSHAQ010000052.1 coordinate 50,880, forward strand.
CCCCCAACTCGCCCTGGACCTCTTGCCGTTCGGCACCGACTGCCCCTAGGTTAAACGGCGCATTAAGCATGCTTAATACGTCGCTGTTGTTGCGAGGTCGCCGTGCTCGGACGCACATCCGCACGCCCCACCGCACTCTCCCACTTCCGACGTCCCGCGATCGGCGGAACGCCGGCGGTCAGAGGCCTGACCGCCGCCGTGGTGGCCGTGGCCGCCCTGATCACGGCGGCGAACGCGGGCCCGGCCCGCGCGGCCCAGGAAAGACCGGCCGCCCCCACGGCCCAGCACGCCACGCACCGCTGGTGAGCCGCCCCGTGCCGGGCAGTTCGCCCGGCACGGCCCGAGCCCGGCGGGCGGCCTCTACGCTGGGCCCGTGACCTCTGCCGCCGCTCGTACCGCGCTGGACCTCACCGCCGGCCTCCCGGTCCCGGACCTGGAGGACTTCTACCGCGACCTGCACCGGCACCCGGAGCTGTCGCTGCGCGAGCACCGCACCGCCGGGAAGCTCGCCGGCCGGCTGGGGGACGCCGGGTTCGAGACGACCGAGGGGATCGGCGGCACCGGTGTCGCCGGGGTGCTGCGCAACGGGGACGGCCCGACCGTGCTGCTGCGCGCCGACATGGACGCGCTGCCGGTGCGGGAGGAGACCGGGCTGCCGTACGCCTCCCGGACGGACGGCGTGATGCACGCCTGCGGGCACGACCTGCACGTGACCTGGCTGGCGGGCGCGGCCCGCGCGCTGGCCGACGGGCGGGACACCTGGTCGGGCACGCTGCTGGCGGTCGGACAGCCCGCGGAGGAGGCCGGGCAGGGGGCCCGGAACATGGTCGAGGACGGTCTGTACGAGCGGTTCGGGCGCCCCGACGTGCTGCTGGGACAGCACGCGGCCCCGGGGCCCGCCGGGTTCTACCCGCACATCCCGGGCCTGATCATGTCCGCCTCGACGGACGTCGACATCGTCGTGCACGGGCGGGGCGGGCACGGCTCGCGTCCCGAGTCGACCGTGGACCCGGTGGTGACCGCCGCCTACCTGGTCACCCGGCTGCAGACCGTCGTCTCCCGCGAGATCGCCGCCAAGGAGTCGGCCGTGCTCACGGTGGGCCGTATCGAGGCCGGCACCCGGCACAACATCATCCCGTCCGAGGCCCGGATCGCCGTCAACCTGCGCACGCAGTCGGAGGAGGTGCGGCAGCGGATGCTCGCCGCGATCCGGCGCGTCGCGCGGGGCGAGTGCCTGGCCGCCGGCTGCCCGCGCGAGCCGGAGGTGACCGTCGGCACCACCTTCCCGGTGACGGTCAACGACTCCGGGACCGACGGCCTCGTCGCCGCCGTGCACGGCGAGGTGTTCGGCGCGGCGACGGTCTTCGACCCGGGCCCGGCGATGGGCAGCGAGGACTTCCCGGTGCTGGCGCTGGGTTCGATCCCGTACTCCTACTGGTTCGTGACGACCACGCCCGCCGACGTGTGGGAGCAGGCGCCCGGCGACGGCTTCCCGGAGAAGTTCGCGTCGGTGCCGAGCAACCACAGCCCCCGCTTCGCGCCCGACCTGTCCACGGTCGCCCCAGGAGTGCGGACCCTCGTCTCGGGGGCGCTGGCTCTTTTGTCAGTGGCATGACCTAGTGTCAGCGACATAGTCTGCATCGTCTTCACCGACTTCACCCACCCGCCACACACGGCCCACAGGGGACACACACAACAGCCGTGCCCGTGGCACCCCATGCCCACATTCGATCCGGGGGGTTCGAATCAGCGTGCGTAAGCGCACTCTCACGGCTGCCACCACCCTGGCGGTCCTCATCAGCTCGGCGGCCCTCACCGCCACTCCGGCGTTCGCCGACACCACCACCGCCCTGCCGATCAAGTCGGTCGGCGACGTCGTGGTGGACGGCGAGCACCAGCGGGTCTTCATCAGCGACCCGGACAACGGCAAGATCGTCGTCACCGACTACGCCGGCCAGGTCGTCAAGCAGCTGACCTCGCTGAAGGGGGTCACCGACCTCGAACTGTCGGCCGACTCCGACACCGTCTACGCGGCCGTCTCCGCGGGCGGCCCCCCGTCGCTCGTCAGCATCGCCACGGCCTCCACGACCGAGGTCGGGCACATCGACCTGCCGTACAGCCCGAAGTACCTGGCCGAGGCGGGCGGCAAGCTGTGGTTCGGCTACGCGCCCGGCGCGGACCAGGGCGGCATCGGCTCGATCGACCTGGCCGCCCCGGGGCAGCCGGCGTCCTTCTTCCCCGACGAGGCCTGGACCGCCGCCCCGATGGTGGACGCCTCCGGGAACACCCTCGTCGCGGGTCAGCCGGGCCGGACCCCGCAGCACCTGGCCGCCTACGACGTCTCCTCGGGCACGCCCCAGCGCACCGCGCTGCGGGACGCGGACGGCGGCGGCATGAAGGACCTGACCCTCACCCCCGACGGCAAGGACGTCGTCCTGGCCAGCCCGGGGCCGACCCACCACACCGCCTACCGCACCTCCGACCTGGCACCGGACGGGGAGTACCCCTCCGACGCCTACGCCAACGCGGTGGACATCGCCCCGGACGGCTCGGTCGCGGCGGGCATCGACGGCCCGTACGAGCCGGACATCTACGTCTTCAAGCCGGGCGCGCACACCTCGGTGCGGGAGTACGACTTCCGGACCACCGACCGGCTCGCCGACTCCGCCCTGGCCTGGGCGCCGGACGCCTCGCGCCTGTTCGCGGTGTCGTACAACAGCGACGGCGCGTACTCCCTGCGCGTCCTCGCCGGCCCCACCAAGGCGGTCACCACCGTCACGGTGAACGCCCCGTCGACGGCCCCGCGCGCCAAGAAGCTCACCGTCAAGGGCAAGGTCACCTCCAGGGTCGCACTGGCGGCCGGGATGAAGCTCACGGTCACGCGGACCGACCTGGACTCCCCGCGCGGCAAGTCCCTGCCCGCGGTGACCATCCGGGCCGACGGCACGTACTCCTTCACGGACACCCCGCCGGCCGGCGGCAAGGTCAAGTACACGGTGAGCTACGCCGGTGACACCACCCACGCCGCGGGTTCCGCGAGCGACACCGTCGACGTCTCCCGCGCCAAGCCGGGGCTGTCGGTCAACAACAACGGCAAGGTGTACTCCTACGGCAAGGACGTGAAGTTCACGGCCCACCTGGGGAGCACCTACAAGAACCGCACGGTGGAGATCTGGGCCGACCCGGCGGGCGCGGACAAGCCCAACAAGCTGGTGAAGTCCGGCCGGGTCAACGCCGACGGCAACCTGTCCGTCACCATCGACCTGAGGCGCAACACCAAGGTCACCGCGAAGTTCGGGGGCGACGCCCGCTACCAGCCGCGGTCGGCGTCCAGCACGGTCGGCACCCGGGTGAAGGTGTCCACGTCGGTCGGCCGGCAGTACAAGACGCGGAGCACGTGGGGCCACACGTACTACTTCTTCCACAAGGCGAAGAACCCGCTGTTCACGACCACGATGACGTACTACCCGAACCGCGCGCAGCGCCTGGAGTTCCAGGTCTACTACCAGGGCACCTGGTACGACGGCGGCTCGCAGTACTTCCCGCTGGGCTCCGACGGCGTCTCCAGGGTGGAACTGGGCGGCACCCACGACACCGGCTGGCGTTTCCGGGTGCGGGCCACGTACCTCAAGGGCAACTCCGGTGACTCCGTGAACTCCACGACGCACGGCGGGTGGAAGTACTTCACCTTCACCGGCTGAGGCCGCCGGGGCCGCTCGGGCCCCGCTCGCTCAGCCCTGGGTCTGGAGCTGTCGCAGGTGCTGCTGGACATGGTCCAGCGCACCCTGCTTCCGCCCCGGCACCCTGAGCCTCAACTCCGCCAGCGCGGGCCCGAGTTCACGGGCCCGCGCTGTGTCGTCGATGCGCCCCCACTGGTGGTGCGCGCGGTCCACGGCCGACTCCACGGCGGGCGCGTGAGGCGCCTGCCCGGCGGCCAGCCGGGCGGTGGCGACCGTCAGCCAGGTACGGCAGCTGCGCACCGGGTCGCCCGCGAACATCGCGAGATCCGCGCGGACTTCGGCCCAGTGCAGGGCGTCCTCGGAGCCCGGCCCGTGCGCCCGTACGGCGGTCCGCTCCCACTGCGCGGCCAGCGCGTCGGCCTCCGTGTGCCGCCCGGCCTTGACGGCGGCGGCGATGACGGCGTGCGGGTCGCCGCTCTGCGGTGCCTGCGCGGTCAGCAGGATGTTCGTCGCCGCCTGTGCACCGAGCCGGGCGAGCACCTGCTGGTGCAGTTGCTCCAGCGGCGGCCGGTGCCCGCTGCGCAGCAGCGTCGCCACCGCCTTCATGTACGACGGCTGGGCGACGCCGCGACGGGACGGCGGCGGGGCGATGCGACCGTGAACGGCGTTCCCGCGGCCGGAGTCGAGCGGCTGGGACCGCAGATGCTCCCAGGTCTCGGGGTCCGCGTGCAGGTCGACGACGAGGGTCGTCGCGCCGCTGGGACGCAGCCGCAGCTCCTCGCGGAACCAGTGCCAGGGGAAGCCCGTGTAGCGGACGGAGGCCGGCGTGGTGCGGGCCAGTGCCAGGTGCGGCAGGTGCTGGCGGCGGTCGAGCTGGAGCTGGCCGGTGACGAAGACGGTCAGCGGGCCGGGTGCGGCCGCGGCGGCGCGCAGCCGGGTGAGGACGGCCTGCGGCTCCAGGGGGTCGGCGAGTTCGACCACGTTGGCGGTGTCCGTGCCGGACAGCACGGCGGGTGCGACGGCCGCGAGGACGGGGAGCACCGAGGCCGCGTCCACCAGGCGTCCCCGGCCCATGGGCGAGGCCGCGAGCAGCAGCACGGTTCCGGGCATCGGTCCCCCTGGGGTCGGTCTCGCTGGCGTCGATCCCGTTGATCGGTCAGAGCAGCACCGTAACCGCTGCGGCTGCAAAGGTGGGTGTCAGGAACCCAAACCGCCTTCTTCCGCGCCCTCTTCGAGCCGCCGGATCGCGAAGATCGTTGTGTCGTCGCCGAGATGACCGCCGCTGTGCCGCAGGACGCCGTCGCGGACGAGGCGGACCAGGCGGCGCGGCGCGGCGGCGCGCGGATCGGCGGCGACGGCACGGGCGACCTCGTCGTCGAGGGCGTAGTACACCCCGTTGCCGTCCCGGGCCTCCGTCACGCCGTCCGTGGTCATCAGCAGCGTCTCGGCACGGGCGAGCGGGAACCGGGTCAGGGGCGGCGGGGCCCTGTTCTCGGCCAGGTCGCCCATGCCGAGGGGGAGGCCGCCGCCGGGCGGCAGGGGGCGCACGCCGTCGGGGCCGACCGCGAGCGGGGGTTCGTGGCCGAAGTTGACGATGTCGAGGGTGTCGGAGCCGTCCCCCGGGATGCCGATCAGGACGGCGGTGGCGAACCGGTCGCCGTCGTCCCGGCCGAGCGCGGTGGTGTGCCGGCGGTGGCGCAGCATACGGATCTCCAGGCGGGCGGCGACGGTCGCGAGATCCGGCTCGTGGTACCCGGCCTCCCGGAAGGTGCCGAGCAGCGCGGCCGCGGCCTCGACCGCGCCCAGGCCCTTGCCCTGCACGTCGCCGACGAGCACCCGGGTGCCGTGCGGGCTCGACTGGATGTCGTAGAAGTCGCCGCCGACGCGGGCCTCGGTGTCCGCGGAGAGGTACACGGCCGCGTGCTCCAGACCGGCCCACCGCGGCGGCAGCGGGCGCAGCACGGTACGGCGGGTGGTCTCGGCGATGTCCCGCATGTGCAGCATGCGCTCCTCGCCGCGCACCCGGATCGCGCAGGCCAGCGTGGCCAGGACGCCGCCGAGGGCGACGAGGATGAAGTCGGGCAGGCCCGCCTGGTACTCGTCGGGGTAGGTGCTGTCCATGACGATGTAGGTGACGACCGAGACGACCGCGAAAGCGGCCGTGGTCCACACCCCGCAGATCGCGGCGGCGATACCGGGCACCAGCACGATCCAGGAGATGATCCGGAACTTCTCGCTGGTGTTGTAGTCGATGAGCGTGATCAGCACGAGCAGCAGCAGCGGCGCGACCCACGCGACACTGTGCCCCCGGATCCGCAGCAGAGCCTGCCGCCGCAGCAGTGCGTCGTCGATCACGCACCTCAGCCAAACACGCCACGGCCAGGGCCGCATCCGGGCACCCGAACGGCTCCCGGACCGATCTCGTCCGCCGACTTGCCAGGGCGTCCCCCCAGGTGTGCTCTGGTAGGCGGGGGCGAGGCGAGAGGAGTGCTCTCATGGCTCATGCGGCTCCGGCGACCGGTGCGGTGACCCGGTACGGCGGTCCCCCTCATCTGTTCAGCGAGCGGACCCACGCGATCGCTCGGTGGGCGGTACCGGTGGCGCTCGGCCTCGTCTACGGGTACTGGGCCGCCGCCAACGTCCGTTACGGCGGGCCGATCACCGGCATGAACGTGCTGTTCGGCTTCGTGACCACGATCGTCTTCATCGCCCTGTACCTCGGGGTGCAGGCGCTGGCCCCACGGCTGCCGCGCGAACTGCACGCGGTGCTGTGGGCCTCCTTCACGGGCATCACGATCGGCTTCCTGTTCAGCCTGAGCGGGCGCGGCCACTCCGTGCTGGCGTCCACGGCCCTGGGCCTGGCGTTCGCCATCCCGGTGGGCATCGTGGCGTTCTACCACTACTACACGCACGAGGACGGGACGGGGCACCGCATCCGCTGATCCGGAGCGTGCGTGTGGGCCCCGGCATCACGGCCGGGGCCCACACGCTCCCCTGTTCCCCTCACAGGCCGCCGAGTCATCCGCTCGTGCTCGGCGGCGTCGAGGTGACCGAGTAGGTCGTGTCACCGCAGGCCGGCACCCACCGGTGGCCGGCGTCGACATAGTGGGCGCTCACCCAGCCGCGGTCGCCGGACAGCTGGAACCAGATCCTGCTGCCGTGGACGGTCTGTCCCTCGGTCTCGCACGCCAGGCTCACGTGGGTCCCCGGCCAGAGCCGGTTGACGAGCGCGGAGTACCCGGTGGGCGCGGCCCGCACCGGGGCCGGGTCGTGGGAGACGACGACGGCCAGGACCGGACCGACGGGTGCCGCGACGTCGGCATGCGCGCCGGCGACCGCCGCCGGAACGGCGACGGCGAGGGTGCCGCCGGTGAGAAGGGCCGCGGCCAGGGTCCGCAGGGCCACAGTGGTGCGCATGATGACTCTCCTTCTCCCCAGCACCAGGAATCACCCCAGCACCAGGAAACACCCGTTCGGGTGAACGCTCCACCGGAGAGCGGAAGCCCCAGTTCCGCAGGGGGGAAGGCCCCGGGTACTACCCGTTCGGCTTGACATTTGCACCCGGACGGAGTCGTACCGCTCGCCCCTCACGCCCCCAGAGCCTTGCCTGGAAGAGTGCCCCCACGCCTCAGGAGCGCCCTGTCGGCGGCGCTGCTCGCCCTCTCCTGCCTCCTCGTGCCGTTCGGCGCACTGGCGGCCTGGGCGGCGTACGGGCTCGCCGACACCGGCCGCTACGTCACGGCGATGGCGCCACTGGCCGGCGACTCCGACGTGCGGGACGCCGTCGCGGACGCCCTCGGGGCCGGCATCATGCGCGAGGTCGACCACAAGGTCCACGACGTCCGCCCGATACGGGGCAGTGTCGTCCCCTTCGTGCGCGACGCGGTGCGGTCCTTCACCCAGACCCGGGCCTTCCGGCTGGCCTGGGACGAGGGCAACCGGGCGGCCCACGACGCACTGCTGCGCGCCCTGCGCGACGAACGCGACGGCGCCGAGACCGCCGTGACCGTCGACCTCGCCCCCGTCACCGCCCAGGTCAAACGCCAACTCCAGCGGGACCACGTGCCGCTCGCCGCCCGCATCCCGGTCGAGCACACCGCGGTCGCCCTGCTCCCGGCGGGCGAACTGGCCCCCCTCCGGAAGGGTTTCCACGTGCTCGAAGTCGCCGGCTTCTGGCTCCCCGTCGCGGCCGTCGTCTTCGCCGTCACCGGGATCGCCCTCGCCGTCCGCCGCCGCCGCGCCGTCGCCGCGACCGCCCTCGGCACCGCCCTGGGCGGCGCTCTGCTCGCCGCCGCCCTGGCGGTCGGCCGCAGCCTCACCCTCGCCGACCTCCCCGCCGACGTCCCGCACCCGGCCGCCGGCGCCGTCTACGACGCCCTCACGGCCGACCTGCGCACGGTCTCCTGGCTGCTGGTGGGGGTCGGCCTGGCGGTGGCGCTGAGCGTGTGGCTGACCCGGTACATCCCGGTTCTGTACGCTCGTGCACGTGACCTACCAGCCCGTCCGGGGTACGGGGACGAGGCCGTCCGGGCCGAGCGGGGAACCCGGGGGCGGTAGCCGCCGGGGGTCCGGACGCCGACTCGCCGCCTGGTGCGCCGCACTGCTGCTCGCCGGCGTGAGCGTGGTCGTCGGCTGTCGAGCCGCCGGCACCGACGGGATCACCCCCGTACCGCAACTGCTCGCCTTCCTGCCCTGGCTGCTGGTCCCCACCGGCGCGGCCCTGCTGTTCTCGCTGCTCGCACGCTGGTGGACCGGGCTGGTGTGGGGGGTTGTGGCCCTCGCCCCGCTGGCCTGGTTCATCGAGCCGTACGGCAACAGCACCGAGCCCGACGGCACGCCCCTCGCCGAACTGCGCGTACTGACCTCGAACGTCGAGTTCGGGCACGGGACCGGCTCCCTGGTCCCCGAGATCCGCCGGTGGAAGCCGGACGTGGTGTTCGTCGAGGAGTGCGAGTACACCTGCCAGGCCACGCTGCAACGGGACTTCGGCGACACCTACCCGCACCGGCGCGAGGTCGTCGCGGGCGGCTCGGCGGGCTCGATGCTGCTCAGCCGCTACCCCCTGCGCGGCACCGACGGCGTCCCCGGCACCATGGGCATGCCCGGTGCCGTGGCCGACGTACGCGGCCACGACGTGCGCCTGCAACTCGCCCACCCCATGCCCCCGCTGCCCGGACAGGTCGGCCTCTGGCGCCGGGAGCTGGGCAGGCTGCGCGACTTCGGCGCCGCCGACCGGCGGACCCCGACCGTCCTGGCCGGCGACTTCAACGCCTCCCAGGACCACGCCGCCTTCCGCCGCATCCTCGACACCGGCCTCCACGACGCCGCCCGCCTCGCCGGGCACGACCGCACCCCCAGCTGGCCCGCCCGCACCGCCGGGGGCATCGGCGCCCAGATCGACCACGTCCTGGTCTCCCGGGACTTCTCCGCGAGCGACGCCCGGTTCCTGCGCCTGGCCTCGACCGACCATCGCGCGCTGCTCGTCGACCTCACGCTTCACCAGCGGAGATGACCCGGAACAAGGCGACCGCCCCGGTCATAATGGGCGCATGTCCCGCGAGTTCCCCATCGGCCTGACCCCTCCCGACTGGCTGGTGCGGAACCTGCGACCCCAGCGGGCCCCGCTCAACTGGCCCGCCATGGCCCGCGCCTCGATCTCCATGGCGCTGCCCCTGGCCGTCGGACTCGCGGCGGGACGGCCCGCCTACGGCGCCCTCGCCTCCATGGGCGCGCTGTCCGGCGTCATCAGCGACACCGCCGACGCCTACCGCATGCGGCTGCTCAACATCGCGGTCCCCCAACTCTTCGGCGCCGTCGGCATCACCCTCGGCGCCCTCTTCTACGGCCACGGCTGGGTCACCGTCGCCGTCGTCACCGCAGTCGCGCTGGTCTCCGGGATGATCTCGACGATCGGCGCGGTGGCCTCCGTATCGGGCCTGGTGCTGCTGCTCGACGCGGTGATCGGCGCGGGACTTCCGCTCCCCGGCCCCTGGTGGCTGGCCCCGGCGCTGACCTGCGGCGGCGCCCTGCTCGTCCTGCTGCTCGCGCTGCTCGCCTGGCCGCTGCGGTCCGGGATGCCGGAACGGGCCTCGGTCGCGGCCGCCTACCGCACGGTGGCCGACCTGCTCGCCGCCTGCGGGGACCCGGGCCGGTACGACGAGGTCCGCTACGACGTCACCCAGTCCCTGAACCAGTCCTACGACCTCATCCTGGCCCACCGCGCCCGGCACCACGGCCGCAGCCCCGAACTGACCCGGCTGCTCGCCCAGTTGAACGCGATCACCCCGGTCGTGGAGGCGGCACCGGCGGTCCACCTCGCCGGACAGCCGCTCGCGCCGGAGGTTCCCGAGGCCGTACGGAACCTCGCCCGCGCCGTCGACACCGGCTACGCCGGCCCCATAGGTCTCGCCCTGCCGGCCCCCACCACCGAGACCGGCCGGGCCGTCGACCACGCCCTGCGGCACGCCGCCGACGTGGTGGCCGTCCCCGACGTCGACCCGCGCGGCATCGACGACCGCCTGGGCAGCCCGGCCTCCCTGAGCATCCGCACCGCCCGGGCCGCCCGCAACGTCACCCTCTCCGCCAACTCCTGGCGCTACGGCCTGCGCCTGGCCCTGTGCATCGGCCTCGCCCAGGTGCTGGTCTCGATCATCCCGGTCCCGCGCTCCTACTGGGTCGCCCTGACCATCACCTTCGTCCTCAAGCCCGACTTCGGTTCGGTCTTCTCCCGGGCGCTGCTGCGCTCGCTGGGCACGGTCGCCGGGCTCGTGATCGCGGCGGCGGTGCTCGCGGAGGTGCCGCGGGGCTGGTGGGACGTACCGACGATGATGATCCTCGCGCCCCTGATCCCGGCGTTCACCCCGCGCGGCTACGGCTACCAGACGGCGGCGATCACCCCGGTGATCCTGCTGCTGTCGGACATCCTGAACCACCAGGGCACCGGGCTCCTGCTGCCGCGCCTGGTCGACTCGCTCATGGGCTGCGCGATCGCTCTGATCGCGGGCTATCTGCTGTGGCCGGAGAGCTGGCACACCCGCGTCGGCGACCGCCTCGCGGACGCGGTGGCGGACACCGCGCGCTACGTCGAGAGCGCCTTCGGGAGCGCCGCGGACCCCGCCGCCCGCGCCCGGATGCGCCGCCGTCTGTACCGCGACCTCTCCGTCGTCCGTACGGAGTTCCAGCGCGCCCTGACCGAGCCGCCGCCCACCGGCCGGCGGGCCGCGGCCTGGTGGCCGCTGGTCGTCGCCGTGGAACGCATCATCGACGCGACGACGGCGGCCCGCGTCCGCGTGAAACACGGAGCCGAGCCGCCGTCCTCGGCCGAGATCACCCAAGTCTCGCGGCAACTGCGGGAGTTGTCCGAGGGTGTGCGTCAGGCGGAGACGCTCGTCGCCGTCCGCACGGACCTGACCGGTCCGGCGGACAGCGTCCTGGAACCGCTGCGCCAGGAGGTCGCGGCGGCCAGGGCGATCGCGTCACCGCGCTGACGCGCGGGGGCCTCAGGCCCCGATGTCCTCGCCGTCCGCGCGCCACACGGCGACGACGGCCGGGCGGACGATCTTCCCCGGGCGTCCGGCCAGGTGCTCGCCGGCTTCTCCACCGAGGCGCCGTCGATCTCGCCCGGGTGCTGGACCGCGACGAGGACGCGGCGCTCCTGGACGATCGGACCGCAGGTCTCGGCGCCGGTCGGCACGGTCAGGAACTGCTTGAGCTCACCGCGCCGGTCGCCGCGCGTGGCGACATCGAACAGGCCGGCGTCACCACACCGGAAACGGCAGGTCATGGCGGAGCGGCCGCCCGGATGCGCACTTTGCTCTCCAGTGAACCCCCGAGAGCGGAGCGGCACGTACCGCGGTACGAGACCCTCCCCAAGATCGCTACCTGGGGCCGCTAACCTTACGTGTCCGTCCTGGCCAGGGATCTACGGGAACAACTCACGCGAAGGGTTGCGCACATGGGCATTCTCACTCTCCTGCGGAACGCATTCGGCCGGTCACGCAAGCAGCGGACCGCCGAAGCAGAGGGTGCGGAGCAAGTTCCTTCGCAGGAAAACGGCACTCCGACGACCCGGTCGACCGCGTCGACCCCGTCGGTCCCCGAGCCCCGCTCCGCCACGTCCAACGAGCACGAACTGGTCTCGGCGGCTTTCAACAACGTAACGGTCCCGAGGCCGACAGAGCCGGGGGACGCGGTGACGGAGCCGACGGCTGATGCGGGGCCGGTGGCTGAGGCTGAGGCCGAGCCTGTGGCTGAGGCCGAGCCCGCTGACGTGGAGGCGGAGCCGGTGGCTGAGCCGGAGCCTGTCGCTGAGGCAGAGCCGGTGGCCGAGGCAGAGCCCGTCGCGGAAGCCGAGGTGGAGCCGGCGGCTGAGCCGGAGCCTGTCGCCGAGGCCGAGGCGGAGCCGGCAGCTGAGCCGGAGCCTGTCGCCGAGGCAGAGCCGGTGGCCGAGACGGAGCCGGTGGCCGAGACGGAGCCCGTCGCGGAAGCCGAGGTGGAGCCGGCGGCTGAGCCGGAGCCCGTGGCTGAGGCCGATGCGGAGCCGGTCGCGGTGGCCGAGACGGAGTCGGCGGCCGACCCGGAGCCCGTCGCGGAAGCCGAGCCGGTGGCCGAGACGGAGGCTGAGGCCAAGCCGGAGCCCGTCGTCGCGGAGGCCGAGCCCGAACCGGTGGCAGAGGCCGAACCCGTCGCCGAGCCGGAGGCGGAGACCGTCGCGGAGGCCGAGCCGGAGCCCGTCGTCGCCGAGGTCGAGCCGACGCCGGTGGCGGAGGTCGCGCCCGAGCCCGTTGCCGAGGCTGAGCCCGAGGTCGAGGCCGAAGCGGTGGTTCAGGCGGCTGAGGTTGAGCCGGAGGCCGAGGTAGAAGCAGCGGCGGAGTCGGCGGAGGTCACGCCGGAGGCCGTGGTGACCGCCGAGGCGGACGAGCCCGCGGCCGCCGACGGCGAGGACGCCCCCCAGGGGCCACCCGCACTCGACAACGAGACCCGCACGGGTGGTGCGGGTGGGAACGCTTCGGGCGAAGGCGAAGCCGAGCCGACGGCCGCCGAAGCCGAGGGCATCGCCCTCGCCCCCACCCTCACCACCGCCCACAAGGCCGCTCGAACCGCCCTTGAGAACCACACCCTCACCGGCGCCCGAGCCAACGTGTACCTGGTCCTCGACCGCTCCGCCTCCATGCGTCCGTACTACAAGGACGGCTCCGCCCAGGCCCTCGCCGAGCAGACCCTCGCCCTCGCCACCCACCTCGACCCCGAGGCCACGGTCCACGTCGTCTTCTTCTCCACCGAGGTCGACGGCACCACCGACCTCACCGTCACCGCCCACGAGAACAAGATCGACGAGGTCCACGCCGGCCTCGGCCGCATGGGCCGTACCAGCTACCACGCCGCCGTCGAAGCCGTACTCGCCCACCACACGAAGGAGCACGACGCCAAGGCCCCCGCCTTCGTCGTCTTCCAGACGGACGGCGCCCCCGACGCCAAGACCCCGGCCACCCAGTCCCTCACGGACGCCGCGAAGAACCACCCCTCCGTCCACTTCTCCTTCGTCGCCTTCGGCGAGCACGACAACAAGGCCTTCGACTACCTCCGCAAACTGAAGACCGACAACACGTCGTTCTTCCACGCGGGCCCGACCCCGCGCGAGCTCACGGACATCGAGCTCTACGACGGCATCCTGGCGAACTGGCGCCCGTAACCCGGCGTAGCCCTCCGTAATCCTCCGCAGGCACACCGATGCCGCCCGCTTCTCACCCCGTAAAACGGGAGGCGGGCGGCATACACATGTCGGCTACGATTTCAAGGTTCGTACACTCAGCGACCGCGACCTGGGAGCAGCCCCCGATGGCTCGACACCTCATCACCAGCGCCCTTCCGTACATCAACGGGATCAAGCACCTGGGCAACATGGTGGGGTCCATGCTCCCGGCGGACGTGTACTCCCGGTACCTCCGCCAGCGCGGCCACGACGTCCTCTACATCTGCGCGACGGACGAGCACGGCACCCCCGCCGAGCTGGCCGCGAACGAGGCGGGCCTCTCGGTCGCCGAGTTCTGCGCCCAGGCGCACGACGCCCAGAAGGCGGTCTACGACGGCTTCGCGCTGGCCTTCGACTACTTCGGCCGCAGCTCCAGCGCCGAGAACCGCGACATCACGCAGCACTTCGCCCGCAAGCTGAACGAGAACGGCTTCATCGAAGAGCGCGCGATCCGCCAGGTCTACTCGCCCGCCGACGGCCGCTTCCTCCCGGACCGCTACGTCGAGGGCACCTGCCCCCACTGCGGCTACGACAAGGCCCGCGGCGACCAGTGCGAGAACTGCACCCGGGTGCTCGACCCCACCGACCTGATCAACCCGCGCTCGGCGATCTCCGGCTCCACCGACCTGGAGGTCCGCGAGACCAAGCACCTCTTCCTGCTCCAGTCGAAGCTGCAGCACGAGGTCATGGAGTGGGTCGCCCGGCACGACAACGACTGGCCGCAGCTGGCGTCCTCCATCGCCCACAAGTGGCTGACCGAGGGCCTGCACGACCGCGCGATCACCCGGGACCTGGACTGGGGCGTCCCGGTCCCGGCCGACACCTGGCCGGAGCTGGCCGCCGAGGGCAAGGTCTTCTACGTCTGGTTCGACGCCCCGATCGAGTACCTCGGCGCGACCAAGGAGTGGTCCGACCAGGACCCGGAGAACCGCGACTGGAAGTCGTGGTGGTACGACGTCGACACCGACGTCCGCTACACGCAGTTCATGGCGAAGGACAACGTCCCGTTCCACACGGTGATGTTCCCGGCCACCGAGCTGGGCGTGCGCGAGCCGTGGAAGAAGGTCGACTTCGTCAAGGCCTTCAACTGGCTGACGTACTACGGCGGAAAGTTCTCCACGTCGCAGAAGCGAGGCGTCTTCACCGACCAGGCCCTGGAGATCCTGCCGGCCGACTACTGGCGCTACTTCCTCATCGCCAACGCTCCGGAGTCCGACGACTCGTCCTTCACGTGGGAGCACTTCACCGCCACGGTCAACAAGGACCTCGCCGACACCCTCGGCAACTTCGTCAACCGCGTCCTGTCCTTCTCCCGCAAGCGCTTCGGCGACGACGTCCCCGCGGGCGGCGAGCCGGGCGAGGCGGAGGCGAAGCTCGGCGAGGAGATCGCGCGTCTCCTCGCGGAGTACGAGGAGCACATGGAGGCCCTCCAGTTCCGCAAGGCGGCCGCCGCCCTGCGCGCCCTGTGGTCGGCCGGCAACTCCTACCTGGAGGAGAAGGCCCCCTGGCTGGAGATCAAGACCGACAAGGACGGCGCGGCCCTCACCCTGCGCACGGCGATGAACCTGATCCACCTGTACGCGGTGGTCTCGGAGCCCCTCATCCCGAGCTCGGCGGCCACGATGCGCGCGGCGTTCGACCTGAAGGACGACTCGGCCGCATGGGTCTCGGCGGACGAGGCGAAGTCCCTCTCCTCGGTCCCGGCCGGCACCCCCTTCACGGTCCCGCCGGTCCTGTTCGCCAAGCTCACGGACGAGGACCTGGAGACGTACAAGGAGCGCTTCGGCGGCGAGTAGGCGAGTACTACAGCCTCAGATCTTGAGGTTGTGATCGGTTCTGCTCGGGTTGTCCCAGGGGCGGAGGCGGGCTCGGGAGGGGGTCGCCGCGCCGGTTGTAGTGGCTGACGGTGGCCCGGGTCTGGTGCAGGGCTGACGAACAGCTCACCGGAAGATCATCGAGGTGCGCGCCGTATCGACGGGCGCCCAAGGGGTTCCGCGCAGTCCACGACGAAGCCCCTGCGTGCCCAGGAGGTCGGCGAGCGTCACAGACCGAACGCCGCCCGGTCGAACGCAGAGGGACGGCAAGACGGCGCGGGTTGAAGCTGCTCTTCCGGAGTGGCTGTGTATGTGGAGCCCTTCTACCGCGACATTGCCGGGGAATTGTTCGGGTTATCCCGGTATGGGGCCAGAAACGTGGTGAGGGCGGCCAGCATCGCTTCCGGTGCCTCTTCCGGCGGGTAGTGGCCGCACTTGGGAATGATGAGGCTTTGCACGTCGTCGGCCGCGAGCCTCATGGTGTTGCCGACCATTTCGCCCGAGTTGTCCGCTCCTGCAATCGTCAGGATGGGGAGGGTGAGCGGTCGTGACTTGCGCCGCTGGTTCTGCGCGATGGTCGTGTCGAGCGCGCGGTAGAACTCGAAGCTGGCACGCAGGGCGTCCGGGTCAGCCGCGAGGATGTCGACGTAGTGCTTGACGGCGTAGTCGGGCAGCTTCTTCGTGGCCTTGGTCGCGAACTGGTGCCCGAAGTAGAGGTGTTCACGCCCCTTGACCAGTCGTTCATTGATCTCGCTGAGCCGGTTGAAGCCGAAGTGCCAGAGTCGGTCGTTGGAATCCGCACTTCCGAACAGAGGTGGTGACGGGGACAGGCCTGGGATCGCGGCTTCGGCGACGGCCAGACGATCGAGCCGGTCGGGGTGATCCGCGGCCAGGGCATAGCCCGTCCACATTCCGATATCGTGGCCGACCATGGCGAATCGTTGGTGTCCCAGCGCGGTCATCAGCGCGGCGAGGTCGTCGGCGAGAGTGCCGGTGTCGTACCCGTTGCAGGGCTTGTCGGACAGTCCGACGCCACGTGGGTCGACCGCGACGACCTGGAAGTCTTTGGCCAGCGCGGGCATGAGAAGGCGCCAGGCGTACCAGGTCTGGGGCCAGCCGGCCAGCAGCAGCAGGGCGGGTCCTTCACCGCCGATGACCGCGTGCAGGCGCAGTTCGCCGGTGTCGATGTAACGGCTCGTGAACGTATCGCTGAATCGGGCCGCGAGCTTCGGTGCCTGCGACACGGAGCCAGGGCCGTCGGGTGGGGGCAGGTCGATCGTGGACCGGCTCATGATTGTTCCTTTCGTGGATGCAGCAAGTACGGTGCTGCGGGTCGCCTTCGGGCGGTGGCGAGCGTCGTGGCGGCCACGGCGACAGACAGCGGCGAGGTCAGATGTCCTGGTCGAGGATCTGGTCAAGCAGTCCCAGGGCCAGGGTGGGCACGATCGTGCCGGCATACGCGGCGAGGAAATCGTCGACAGCAGATCCGCCCAGGCCGACGCCGGTGCCCGCCAGCAGGGGGTCGATCACGAATAGCGGCAGCGGCCGTACCCACAGCCCGGTTTGGAAGACCGCGATGCCCGCGACAAGGAAAGCAGTCGAAAGCCGGCCGTCGCGCAGCCAGCGCCCGGGGGGAGGCCACTTGGACGATCAGGGCGATGAGGAACAGCAGCGCAGCTCTGCGCCGATCGCGGCGAGGTTGTGAACGTGCAGTTGTTCGCGCAGAAATGAGGGCACCAGCGAGGAGAACAATCCGCTGACGGCGAAGGCGGCCAGGACGGCCGTGGCGGCGCTCAGAAATTCCGGCCGATCTGGCCGCCGGTCGGGCAGGGTCGGTCGGCGCACGGACAGGACAGGGCCTCGCCGAACGGCAACGGTCTCCGGGACGACGGCGCGGGCGGGAAACGCCAGTGCCCGGGTACCCGGATACGCCCAGAACACCAGGCGCGTGGGGTCCGCGCCGTACTGGGCGAACAGACCCGCCGTGACGGTGCCCAGCCCCAGTGCGCCCATACTCGCGGCAGTGGACGCGATCGACGTTCGCCGTGCGCGAGGTTCTCCGGCCAGCTCATTGAGTGCTGCGGTAGCGGTGGCGGTGAACACACCGGTGGCCAATCCACACAGGAACCGCGCCACCAGCAACGTTCCGACGTCGCATGCAATCAAAACCAAGGCGGTGCTCGCAGTCGCGGCGGCCAGGGCGCCGACCAGGAGCGGGCGACGCCCCGTATGGTCGGACAGGGACGCGAACATCATCAACGCCAGCACCGTTCCCAACGCGTAGACGGCGAACACCAGCGGCGTGGTGAACGGTCCGAAGCCCATTCGCGGCGCCCGGAGCGCGTACAGCGGAATCGGCAGCGTCCACCCAGACCAGGGCGTACACCGCAGCTACGAGCCAAAATCCGGTACGCGCCCGCGAGCCCCCTTCGGGCGTGAGGGCCTTGGCCGAAACCTCACGTGCCCTCTCACCGATCACGGCGGCACCTTCCAACTTCGGGTACGAGTGCCTTCACGTTAATCATCTTGGAACGATCGGTCAAGGAATCTTGGATCGATCGGTACAGCAGGTGTGTAGGATCATGAAGGGACGCAGGAGGGAACATGTCAGGCCGCAAGCAGTTCGACGTTGACACGGCTCTGGACCAGGCGATGCGCGTGTTCTGGGAACGCGGGTACACGGACGCCTCGCTGGACGTCCTGGGGTCCGCCACGGGTCTCGGCCGCGGCTCCCTCTACGGCACCTTCGGCGGCAAGGACGCGCTCTTCCGCCAGTGCCTCGACCGCTACGCCTCGACCTACGGCACTCGATACGAGCAGGCCCTCACCACCCATGCCGGCGACCCGGTACGCGCCATCGAGGCATTTTTCGACGTCGTCCTCGCGCGCATCGCCGATCCGTCTGTCCCTGCGGGGTGCCTCATCGCCCAGTCCGCCGCGCAGGCGCCGATACTCAAGGGAGACAACAGCGCTCACGTGCGCACTCTGCTCGACACCCAGCGCCGGCGAGTGCGCACAGCCCTGACGGGTCCCTCGGCCGCCCCTGAGGAACTGGCGGACGAGCTGGCCACGTTCGTCGTCGCAGTCAATCAGTCGCTGGCCGTCCTCAGCCGCGCCAGCGCCTCGGACACGGAGCTACGGGCCGTGGCGCGGCTCGCCTGTCAGACGGTGGCAGACACCCTTCGCGCGACACCGGAGCGTGCCGCCTGTGACTGACGACGCCGGCCAGCCCGCAAAGTGCTCCGCCGCAGTGATCCGGCACCGCGATCGTCGGGCATGGAATGCGCCGTACGCCTGTCGACCGTTCCTCGGCGTTGCGCCGGTGTGACCGGGCGTACGTCAGCCTGGCGGAGGGGCGGCAGCGGGCCGTCGGGGATTTCGACGCAGGTCGTCAGCCGAGTCGGGTCGAAGGAGATCTACGGCCGAGGCGCCGGTTCGTTTTCGGCGGCTGCACATCGCGCGGCCGCCGCGTCCACGACGGCGTGCGGTCCTGGCCGGCCACTTCCTTACGTGCCGAGCAGCGCGGCGGCGAGGCATCGGTGCAGCCAGTCGGCGGAGCGGTCGAGCGGCCAGTGGCAGTCGTCGGTCAGTGTGAAGTAGGAGGCGTTGCCGAGGAAGTACCAGAGCACGTCCGCAGCCTCGTCGACGGTGACTCCGGCGCGCAGTGCGCCCAGTTCCGCGAGCCGGGCCGCAGTGGCCCGCAATCCGCGGCGCAGGCTGTCGTGCGCCGCGCCGACGGTCTCCCGGATCCCGGCGTCCTGAGGTGCGGCGGCGATCGCCTGACGCATGATCGGCGACCAGAGCTCGAACTCGCTTCGAGTGCCGTCCACGAGCATGCGCAGCAGCGCGCCGGGGTCGGTTTGCGCAGCGATCCGCTCGTAGATGCCGCCGGCCTCAGCGGCGCGCACCCCGTCCTCGATGAGTGTGCGTAGCACACCGCTCTTGCCTCCGACCGCTGCGTAGACGGTGGGCGCTGCTACCCGCGCTGCACGGGCGATGTCCTGCACCCGGGTGTCGAAATAGCCCCGTTCGACGAACAGTTCCCGCGCCGCCAGCAGGATCGCTTGACGGGTCGCAGCCGCGTACTCGGCCCGCCGTCCGGCCTCTTGTGTCACCACCCCTATGACTGTAGACCCTGCCCGATCGTAGATCGTTGAGAGTAGACTACACTCGATATAGTCACCTATCAGAGAAAGTGGTTCCATGATCTTTCCGGTACTCGAGGACCTGGCTCACCAGTTCCCCGGCATCACTCCCGAGCAGGACAAGCTCCCCACACCGTGCGACGACTTCGACGTGAGCACGTTGCGCCGCCACCTGCTGGGCTGGCTCACCTACTTCGACGCTGCCTTCACTGAGCCGTCCGGCAGCGACCGGCCCGACCCGTCCGCGTTCACGGGCCCCGACCACCCGAGTGCCGTGATCGCGCACCTCACCACCACGATCCGATCGGCCCTGGCCGGCGGCCTGGCGACAGCTACCGTGAACGTTCCGCTGCTGGGCGGCGCCTATCCGGGCTCCGTAGTCATCGACCTGCTGTTGATCGAAACGCTCGGCCACGGCTGGGACCTGGCCCGTGCGACCGGCCAGCGATGGAACCCGGACCCGCAAACCTGCCAGCATGCCCTCACCGTGCTCGAAGGCGTGATCCAGCCGGAATACCGTGGCCCCGGCATGCCCTTCGGCCCCGAAATCGCCATCGACGCAAGCGCACCACCTCTGGACCGGCTGGTCGCTTTCACCGGCCGCGACCCCGCTTGGGCGCCCCCCGTTCAGCTGCGCTGATGAGCGCCTGCGGCGTCGTCCTCGCTTGACGGACCGGCGGGGGGGGGGGGGTCGGGCCCCCCCCCCCCCCCCGCCGGGGGCCCGGGGTGAAGCCCAGCCCCCCCACGCGCCCGGGGCGGAGGGGGAGCACGGGCGGGGGCCCCCGGGG
>NZ_JBSHAQ010000053.1:0-70367 GCF_053611585.1 Streptomyces sp. NPDC054794
CTCTACCCCGAGCGCCCCGACAGCGCCCCCGCACTACCCAACACCACCAACACGACGACCGATTGATCGGCTACACCATCACCCGGGACACGATCTACATCGGAGCCAGCCCGTGGGTGACGACGCCCCTCAGACGGCCGCCGGGCGGCGACCTCACACCAACCCAGCGAACCGTCAACCGCGCGCTCTCCGCTGCACGCGCACCGGTCGAGCGCGGCGTCGCACGACTGAAGTCCTGGCGGATCTTCCGCAAGGCCCGATGCAGCCCGAATCGAATGTCGTCAATCTCCGCCGCCGTCCTCACCCTGGAGCGGCACCGCTGAAAGAGCTCAGTCACTCGTCCGGCCTGTCTGCGATCGCCGGACGGTGGGCGACCGCCACCATCGACCGCTGACCTGGGATCCCGGCCAGCCCGGCGTACGGCTGCGCCTGTACGCCGACCTGGAGCAGGATCTCGTCGGTGGTGGCGCGACGGGGTGGCTGACCGAGGTGACGGCGGGACCCTGGCCTCGGGCGTGAGGCGGTCGGTTGCCCGGAGAGGCCTGCCGAGGCTCAGCAGTTGGGCGAGGGCAGGGATTGAGGCGCTTGCTGCCTGCCGTCCGGCCATCGGGTTGTGTCACTGGTTCTCGATAGGGTCGTGTACAGCTTGTTCGCTGTCGGCGGCGTACAGGCGTCGCATCTCCGCATCCTCTTCGAGGTACCGGTCGTACAGGGCCGAATCCGCTTCGCGCAGTGCTCTGAGGTACGCCGTCATGAGGCGGGTGTTTGCCTCCACCGACAGCTGTCGCTGTCGGCCTACCAGTTTTATGACGGCCTCCATGGTTCTGGGGCCCGGCATGTAGTCGCCCTCAGAAACGCGCCTCAGCGTTGCGTAGGAGATGTTCTGGTCCATTGCAGCGCTGATGCGTTCGTTGGTCCATCCTGCATCGAACAGTGGTTTGATCAGTTGCTCGGTTACTTCATCTACGAAAGCTTGTCTGGCGGGTGGCAGAGGCGTATCCCCGTGCCCGAGTTTGTCCTCACCTGCACTTCCCGCACGTCTCGCCGGGCTCCGACTACGGGCGCACCTTCCTCTTCCGCATCAGTGTCAAATGCCCTGTCACCGCGCAGGCCGGGGAGTGGCTCTTCAGACCTTGGCGCGTTAAGAAGGCCCTGTCGTCCATGATCGACACCTGCACCGGCTGACCGGACGGCTCCAGGCCGGACCGGGAGCCGACCGGCGGCCGGGCAGCGCTTCCGGCAGCGGCCCGTCCTGCCCGTCGAAGTTGGCTTGCAGCCGCTCGACGACCGCGGTGAGCTCCGGCCGGGAGCGCTCGACGGCCGCCGTATCCTTGGCCTCGTACTCGTCCAGCAGGTGATCCCAGCTCTTGGCGTTCGCCCCGTAGTGCTCGGGGAAGGGCGAGCCACCAGGCCGACGCCCGCCAGTCCGGCCGCAGGTAGCGCACCTGTCGCTCCTCGGCGTCCAGGCCGGTGTGTGGTCGCGATAGGCGCACACACGTTAGTCCAGCACAACGCTCCGCCCAGCTTCGGCCTGCAGGGTGCGCCCCTCACCGTAGCGGGCACGGCAGGGGTGCGTCAGCGAGAGCTCGCGGTTCAGATGGACATCGCACCAGGTCGATGCTGCTCGCAGCGCCACCCTCCCGGGTACAGGCGCGCGACCTGGCCGCACCTTGGTCTGCCGATCTCGCATACCCCGGGCGTCGGCAACGGAAAAGATGGGGCTGCCCTCCGCGCGGGCCTGGGAGGCTCGTCCGTCCGCTGAGGCGGGATGGACAGCCCCACCAAAGGCCGACCAGGGCCATCAACGGTGATCGTGAGCTCCACGCTGTCGATGCCCCGCTTCTTCAGCGGTGCGCTCGGCTTCCAAGTCGTCTCGCCAAACTGGCACGTCGTGTCTGCGTCCCGGCCCGAGAAGTGGACTTCGTCGTCCGGCTCGGCTGCCTCCTCGAACGTAGGCGGCTCCACACCCCGGTAGTCCGCCCACTTCTCCCGGTCCTTGGTCGGAACCCAGAGGTGACTGCCACACCGCCGGTCCTTGCGGGAGGGCACGAACAGCGGGGCCACACCGCCAGTGGCAGCACCGACCAGGGTCTGACCGACAGTGACCCGCTTCCCGTCACCCATGAAGCTGGTCCACCCGGTGCCTTCATCGCTTGAGCGCTGAGGCGTGTCCCACTGCAGGTGCACCTTGCCGCAGCCGGTCTTCTCCTTAAGCCCTCCTTCCGGGCACCGGCGCTCAGAGGTCGCAGTACACAGCCACTCGACGAGAACGCGGTAGCCACCGACCAGAGGCAGATCAGCCGCGTCCGCGATCTGCCGCCAGGTCACCTTGTTGATCAACATCCAGTTGGCGCGATCGATCAGGTGGAACCGGTCGTCGTGGGTCACCCAGTTGGCCGTCAGTGCGGCTTCGGCATGGGCTCTCGACCGGCGAAGCACGGTACCGGGACTGGCGTTGTAGAACTGCGCCTCACACCCGAGACTCACCCCGCCGGCGCCCACGATCGTCACATCCGGACGGGAGGCCCGGAATTTGGACGCCTTTTCGACGAGCACCTCAAGCCCAGCGGCCTGCGCGGTACGGGCCAGGAAGTCCTTCGTGGCCTTGTGCACGTCGCGTTCCTCGGCTGTCATCTCGTACGCGGTGGGCAGGTGCGCCGCGCGATATCGCAGCAGGCCGTCCGGACCACGGTGCTTCCGCACGTACATGAACGAGCTCCGAACTCCGCTCATCTCGGCCTTGCACACTCGGCCCAGCCTGCTCTCCACACACATGAGAAGGTGCCGGTCCCGCTCCATGACAGGACGGAGGATCTCGGCCTTGAGGCCTTCTACGTTCACTTTGGCGTCACGCCCGAGCCCGAGATCTTCCTTGTCCAACTCGAGGACTCTGTCCAAGCCGGCATGCCACACACCATTCGCCACAGACGTCCCCTATCCAGCAGCAATGCGAACAAGGCCCTGGGATGAAGGTACGACCTGGCACTGACAACCGGTATGGGGCCAAATACCCGTACCGGCGGAGGGCGATCGGTACACCGGATCTTTGGGCAGTCAGGCGCCGCAGGGTGTGTCGTTGTTGCGGAGGCTGTGAGTGGTGTCGTTGAGCTGGTACGAGCGCAGGTCGTTGATGGTGCCGCCCTCGCGGCCGACGCAGACGTGGCGGCCGAAGTAGTTGTCCTTCTGGTAGACACGGGCGGTGCGGCTGCTGTTGTTGATGATGGAACTGCCTCTGCCGCGGATGTAGTCCGGCAGGTGTCGCACCGACCCGTCGACGGCGCGTTTGACGTAGGGCTGGCCGTTGAAGTTGATGTCGGGGTAGATGCATACGAACCCGCGCGGGCACGCGATTTGGTCCCGAGCCGTGGCGGGGGCGCCTGCAGCGGTTGTGGCGTGGGCGGGGGCGAGGCAGTTCAGTGATGCGGCCAGGACCGTCGGGAGGGCGGCGGCGAGCAGCGCGGTCGTGCCCGTGCGGGGCCGCCGCGTACGCGAAAGTTTCATGACGTCCGCCTGTCCTGGCGGAACGGTTCGCCATTCCGCCTCCCGCCCACGTTCATTCAGATGAGCGAATCGACACCGGCTGGCAGACTCCCTGCGGCGCCGCGATGGTCACGAAGGACAGCTGCAGATCTCCCGTGGTGATTGTCGCGCCCGACGCATCGCAGTTTGGACCGGGGAAGCGAACGACTGGTTCTGGTGCCGGATCGGCGAGCATGGCTATATGCCCAACGTCCGGATCACGCTGACCGACGTCGAGGCTGGTCACGTGCTGAACACTGGTCCGTCGGCCGCCCCGACCGAGTTGCACGCCGAGTCCTGCCGGGATCGGCTTCCTCATCCCGTAGGGCCGGAAGCCGGTATGCCGGGTGTTCAGCAATTGCAGGTATGGAATCAGAGAGATAGCTGGCACTCTGATACACCGCAGGTCACGGGGTGTTTCGCCGGGGCACGGGGGCCATCCACCCTCCGGGTGGAAGGCTCGCTCGGGTGTGACCGACCGGGTTCAGGTCCCGATGCAGCTTCTCTGTTGGTGATCCGTACGGTGATGCATCCAGAGCACCACGTCGCAGACCCGCAACGCGCTAACTGTCGCGGGGAGGTCGGCGGATTGCCGTAGGGCCGTCAGGTTGTGGTGCAGCGCTTGGTTGTCGGCACGCAGCGCGCCGTGCAGGTCAAGCCAGAATGACTTTGGGCGACCGAGAACGCAGCGAACGACTTGATCGTAGACGGGCAGCAGCCGCGGCCGCTTCCGGGCAAGGAGCTTGCCTGCCGTCACCCACCCGATTCCGGGCTGGTCGCAGAGAACGCGCCAGGCAGTGTGGGCCGGCGACCCTTCGGCCAGGTCGGCAGCCTCGGCTTCGACCATGTCGATGTCGAAGCGAATGCTGCTCAGTAGCTCGGACAACCGGACTCCAAGGTCCCCTTCAAGGAGGTCGACGGCGACCTGCGCAGGAATGCTGACCGACAGGGTCTGCACAGCAATCAGGTCGTCGGCGGTCGTTACGTTCGCGACTGCCTGGCGGTCTCCTCCACCGGCCAGATGCTCGAAACGACTACCCGTGAACGGCACTGCCGCATCGTGCAGGACGGTGCCGAAGTAGCATCGGAGATCGGATACAGCCTGATCAGAGTTGATGAGGCTGTTCAGTCGGTGAGTGAGCGGCGGTCGACTCAATGCCGCAACCATGTGGCGAAGGCGTCGACGAGGCCGGCGTAGAACCGCTCGTCGGGCACCGACCCCGGGTTCTTGCTCGCGTCGTAGAAGGCGACGTTGGTGAAGGTGGCGGAGGCGGATGCGTTGAGGTTCTTGTAGAACGCGAGGTTGCCGAGCCCGAATCCGACGAACAGCCAGAAGACGCCAAGTGATGCGGTGTTCTGCAGCAAGGAGCGGACCTCGGCCTTGTCCCAGGGTTCGTCACCGACCTGGGTCACGATGAAGGCGGGATCAGCGGCTTCGGATTCCTGGTAGTGCCCTACTGCACGACGCATGGCGTCGCCGACATTGCCCCACCCCCAGTCGACGTGGGTATGCAGCTGCCCGATACGGCCACGGTAGTTGTCCAGCCGGATCTCCTCCAGGAAGGGTTCCCGTCCGCTGGAGAAGACCACGGGCACGGTGCCGTCGTCATCGAGGTTGGCCGACAGCGCCAAGACGCGCTCGGCGAAAGCTTGCACAGCGAATGACTCGTACAGCTCTTCCATGTGCCTGTCGTGATCCAGGATCAGGTACACCGCCGCCCGCTGGTCGATGTCCCGGTCCACAAGAGCCTGGCTGGCCTGGCGTGCCGGAGACAGCAGTCCAGGGGCCAGCCGTTCGACCTTCGACAGGTCCACCGCGGGCCCCGCAGAACTCGGATTCCGGCGTCCCTGGGCGGGGAGTGGCGCAGGGGTTGCGGCAGGCTCGGATTCGACATCGACGCCGTAGTCGGTCGCGAGACCAGCCAGACCGGAGGCGTACCCCTGTCCCACTGCACGGATCTTCCATCCGCCGTCCCGTCGGTAGAGCTCCGCCAGAACCACGACCGTCTCCCCGGACATGAAGTCCGGGGCTGTGAACGACCTGGCCGACAAGCCTGTCTGGGTGATCGACAGAAGCGGTGCACGGGTGAAGACCGCGCCCGGCTGCAGCGGATCGGCACTCACCACGATAACCAGTCGGTCCACGTCATCAGGCACTCGTACAAGATCGGCCGTGACCACCGGGCCGGCGATTGACACGCCGTCTTGGGCCGGGTGGTTGTAGAAGACCAAGTCGTCGTCGCTCCGAACCCTCCCGTCCGTTCCGAGCAACAACGCCGAGACGTCCGCAGCCAAGCCGTGAACCGACACCGCCAGCACCACCGGCGCCATCGACAGCCCGATGTTCTCCCCTTTTACGCAACGACGTCGTCTGCATCCTCGCCCCCTTGATTGCCGAGAGGGAAACGGTAGACCCCTGATGCCCGACCGTCCCGGCTTTGGACAGAATTCGCCACGCACCTCGCGCGCACGGGCGGTGGCCGAAGGCTACTGGGAACAGCTCACTGTCCCACGGGCCTGCGGCCTTGGGACTGCTGCTGGCTCGGAGCGGAGTAGTTCTTGCTGGCGGGTGGAATGCTCGAATGCCGGGGCCCTGGATTCAGTATCCGGGGCCCCGGCATTCGGGGATTCTAGGTGTTGGGGTAGGTCGTGGGTTTAGCTACAGACCGAGGCGATGCAGACATTGATCTTCTTGATCGTGACGCTGGGGTTGAAGGACTTGTAGGTGTCGACCGTTACGTTCTTCAGAGCTGTCACGTTGACGGTGGCGTTGTTGAGGTTGTTCTCCAGCACGCTGAGTTCGTTGCCGGTCAGCGTCCGGTTTCCCGTGATCTTCACGATGACCGGGCCGACGTCCGTGGCGTTGCAGGTGACCACGTTGGCGAGGCCGTTGCTGCAGCTGTAGTGGCCTGTAGCGGACGCGGTGGAGGCACCGCCCAGCAGAAGGGCCGGGATCAGGCCCATGACCGCGGCGGCGGGGACAAGCAGCTTCTTCATGATGGGTGTCTTTCTCTCGTATACCCCCTCCCCTGGAGGTCCCCATCCTTGCCTGCACTCCCTCTCAGGCGGGATGTAAGAGAACCTCAGGGGCTTCCAGTGCCTTGGCCTTGCCGACCGGCACGCCATTCACACCTCGGCCGGGAAGGCGGCACCCAGATAGGCGACTTTGATTCGCCCTGTTCGAAAAAGGATTGGCGGCGTTTCGTGATCCTGTTCGTAGAACCTGAGGTCTCTCCCGGTTGAGCCGGCTCCCGGGCTCCGCACGGCACTACCGGCCCGGGGCCCGACCGCCTGTCCACTGTGCGTGCTCGGGGTGAGCGGAGGTCTGTGATGCCCCGGAGCGTGTGGTCAGGAGCGATCAGTTTCGGTCTCGTGACGGTTCTTAAGTGCTGCGGCTCCCTGCCCGGTTCGGGTCACTCGATTGCCGCACTCACACGGAGCCGTGCCAGCGACCGGAATTCCATGAAATATTTCAGCGTCAACTTTTCTGCCGCAGCAGAGAACTCGCCTGCCTGCTGCAGTTTGCCGCCAAGGCGAGGAGGGGGGAACTGATGAATAGGAGCGAAATCCTCCCCGGTTGATTTCACTGACGCTCAAAAGTGGGAGGAGCCTTGGTCCATCTTGCTCGCATTGCTCTGGAGGACGGCGGCTCCATCCTGGTCGAAGCCCCCGCTGTGGGAGACGGACCGGTGAAGGCAGGACGGATCGGCGATGCCGTGCACGATCTGCCGGAGAGTCTGCAAGGTGCTCTGAGCTCGGTCAGCCGGGCATCGCGCGCCGCACTCGACGAGCTGCGCAAGGCAGCCCCTGACGAGATCAAGGTCGAATTCGGCGTCGATCTCGCAGTGGAGGTCGGGGCCGTGATCACCAAGAGCAGCGCCAACAGTCATCTGAAGGTCACCATGATCTGGAAGAGCGATCCCGGCCATTCCGTCGAGAGTGAGTGCGCGGAGTGATCCCATGGATGTCGACGACACGAGCGAGGGCCGGGCCCCCTTGTCGAGACTGCGGAACGCCGTGGCCCAGATCCTGGGGTCCGACGAGCAGATCACCGGGGCCGGGTTTCTGGTCGCCGAGGACCTCCTGGTCACCTGCGCACACGTGGTGGAGGCCGCCGGAGCCGGCCCCGGGCGGCAGGTGTCACTGAGCTTTCCCCATGTGGACGGCGGCCGCCGGGCCGAGGGCCTCGTTCTGGACGGCCCTTGGCGGCCTCCCGGGGACGAAGACGTGGCCATGATCCGGCTGAGCGGCAGCCCCGCCGGTGTGCAGCCGCTGCCACTGGGCTCCGCGGGCGGCTGCCGCGGCCACCGAGTGCGCTCGTTCGGTTTCCCCGCCCAGGCCCCGCCCGGCGGCCACTTTGGTTACGGCACCGCCGGCGATCTGCTGCCGACCACGCAGAGCAGGCACGGCCATCTGCAGCTGACGGCCGCGAACGACCTGACCACCGGATTCAGCGGCGGCCCCGTCGTGGACGAGCTCACCAGCCTGGTGGTCGGCATGCTGACCGAGATCACCGCCCCGGACGCCTACGAACGCGGCCAGGACATCGCGTACGTCACCCCGACGCAGACCCTGCGTGAGATCTGCCCGGAACTGACCCTGCACGACGTGTGCCCCTACCGAGGACTGGAGCCGTTCACCGCTGAACACGCCCAGTGGTACAAAGGCCGCACCGACGCGGTACGCCAGGGGTCTCCCTGCACAACCAAAGCGACACGGCGCGGAGCGACTGGCAGGACCTCTCCGTATACGACTGCCGCTTCGCGGTCCTCCCCGGAGACGGCATCAGCATTGTGCCTCAGCGCTTCCACCTCGCCCCACGCGACTACCGGCTGGAGGCGCTGGCGGAGGTGATCGGTCGCGGCACCGGCTGCGCAGCAGTTCCCCATGGCACCGGCCTGCGGACCGAGACCCTGCCCGTCCATGTCCAACGCACCGTCGTGCCCCGCCAAGCCGGGGTGCGACACCCGCGGTGGCGTGAGCTCGCCGACGACCCAGCCCCGATCCTGGACTCCGTCGAAGTCGCGATGGCCCGCTACTCCCGGGAGTTCGCCACCGCCTGCCGTGCCGCTCAGCAACTGCCGCACCACAAGGCCATCGAAGCCGACCGCGCCCAGTTCGACGACAAGGCCAGGCGGTTCGGCCTCGGCCGCGAGTGCCTGGACCTGGACCCAGACCTCAAACACGCCTTCCGGCTCGCCAACGAGGTCTTCGCCCGCGTCAACGACGGTCGCACGTACGACAGTTGGCGGCTCTTCCAACTGGTCTACATCGTCTCCCACCTGCCGGCCCTCGCCGTGCGCGAACACCCGCAGCGGGCGGACCTACGCGCTGAACTCGACCACACCGACGTACTGTGGTTCCCCGCAGGCGGCGGGAAAACAGAGGCATACCTGGGACTGATCCTCACGGCCCTGTTCTACGACCGGCTGCGAGGCAAGCACGCAGGGGTAACCGCCTGGCTGCGCTTCCCGCTGCGCATGCTCAGCGTGCAGCAACTCGACCGCACCCTGCGCATGCTGATCGCCGCCGAAGAACTTCGCGTCGAACGCCGGATCGGATCCCCCCACGACGACCCCTTCGCGCTCGGCTACCTGGCGGGCGGCGCGGGCAGCCCCAACGACCTCCACTGGGAGCGGGGCTGGTGGCGCGGCTGGGAGACCGAGGCCGCCGCCACCCGGTCGGGGACCTTCGCCGAAGACCACCTGCGCGACCGGCTCGTGATCACCTGCCCCTACTGCGAACGCGACAGCGTACGCCTGCGCCTGGACACCGACGCGGTCCGCCTGCATCACGAGTGCACCGCCTGCAAGCGGATCCTGCCCCTGTACGTGAGCGACGTGGAGGTCTACCGCACACTGCCGGCGATCGTCATCTCCACCGTCGACAAACTCACCGGGCACAGCTGGTTCCCCGAATTCACCTCATTCCAGCACGGACCGAAGCACCGCTGTGCCGAGCACGGCTACTTCTCCTTCCCGCGTTTTGGAGCCTGCCTGGCCGGACCGAGCCACTGCACCGCGCCGAGCCGGGGCTACCCGGCGGCCCGCCCGATCAAGGACCCGGTACCGGCACTGACGGTGCAGGACGAGATGCACCTCCTCAAGGAGGAGCTCGGCGCGTTCAACGCACACTACGAAGGCATGATCGCCGAACTCCAGTCAGGAGCAGGCAGCGGCCTGCCCAGCAAAGTACTGGGCGCCTCCGCCACCATCGAGCAGTACCAGGACCAGCTCCGCCAGCTCTACGGCCGCCGTCCCCGCGCCTTCCCCGCACCGGGATGGACACTCGGCGAGAGCTTCTACACCACGACTCAGCCCGACTTCCGGCGCGTTCACATCGGAGTGCTCCCGCACAAGCGCCGCAAAGCCGACGTCGCTGCGATCGTGCAGGGCGAACTCCTCACGGAGATCGCCCGGCTCCAGGAGGAGCCCAAGACCCTGCGCGAGCGCCTCACCCTGCACGGGCTACCCGACTCGGACCTCCAACGACTCCTCTTCCCGTACGAGGTCTCCTTGGCCTATGTGAACAGCAAGCAGCACGGCACCCAACTCGACGAGGAGCTCGGCCAGCTCTCCGACGACCTGCAGCACGCCGGACTCGACCGCGTCGAGCACGCGGTGCTCACCGGCGAAGTCCCGGTCCCCGACCTCGCGGCGGCTATCGCCCGGGTCCAACGCGAGCGCCTGGACACCCCGCGAGGAGAGCGGCTGCGTGCGCTGGTCGGTACCAGCGTGCTCAGCCACGGGGTGGACCTCGAGCGCCTCAACCTCCTGGTTGTGGCCGGCATGCCGCCGACCGCCGCTGACTACATCCAGGTCACCGCCCGGGCCGGACGAACTCACGCAGGCCTCGTCGTCACCGTCTACGACCCCGTCTCACGCCGCGAACGCTCCATGTTCTCCAACTTCCTGAGCTACCACCGCCTGCTCGACCGCATGGTCACCCCCGTGCCCGTCAACAAGTACGCCTACTTCGCAGCCCGACGCACCCTGCCCGGCATCGTGCTGGCCCTGCTCCACGACGCTGCCCGTGACCCAGCGCTGAAGCCACCACCGGAAGGAGCCGAGTACTCCAAAGACTTCAAGCGCTGGTGGAGCGCCCAACGACCACTCCTCGACCCCTGGCTGGAACGACGCATCCCAGCCTGCTACCGCGAGCGCGTGGAGGGCGTCAACGGGCGCGGACTGGAGAACGACCTCGTTGAGAGGATCATGGAAACCTGGCGGCAGGAGGAACGCCCCAACCTCAACAAGGGCGCAGAGGAGAAGCGCACCGCCTACCTCTTCCTCCAACAGCCGCTCACCAGCTTCCGCGACATCGACAAAAGCACATCGTTCCAGTCACTGACCAGCAGCCAGGACGCCTTCAAAGCACTCGCCACCAACACCGCCGACAGCAAGGGGGGCGAGGATGAACCGCAGCCGTAGCCAGGCCATGACCGCCTTCCTGCCCGGCGCCGTCTTCCGCCATGAACAGCGGCTACGAGGCAGAGTCCAGGCAGTCGACGGAGACGTGGTCAAGAAGCTCAACGAAGACGTCATCTACGACGAGATCTCCCGCTACCTGGAGCGCTGGAGTGAAGACGCCAGAGCCGCCCTGCCCTTGCCGCAGGGCCGACTGCGGCAGAACTTCGTCCTGGTCAGTCCTGACCTCGTCCGCTTCGAGGTGTTTCCGCTCGTCCTCGAGTGCGTCCGCCGCTCCTGCCGCCGCGTGCGCACCTACGTGAAGGCCCAGCAACTGGCGGCCGACCCCCGGTGCCGCACCTGCGGCGGACAGTTGCGGCAACTTCCGTACTTCAACGCGC
Source organism: Streptomyces sp. NPDC054794 (assembly GCF_053611585.1). Classification (NCBI taxonomy): domain Bacteria; kingdom Bacillati; phylum Actinomycetota; class Actinomycetes; order Kitasatosporales; family Streptomycetaceae; genus Streptomyces; species Streptomyces sp. NPDC054794. The sequence continues at coordinate 11,327 of NZ_JBSHAQ010000053.1, forward strand.
ACAACTGCGGACGCGTGCGTCCCATGTACGTACCCAAGTGCCGTGTTCCCGCGCACGGTTACGACCACATCGTGTTCGAGAACACGGGAAGCTTCGTCACCGCCCTCTGGCGCTGTGTCGGTCCAGGATGCGGCGGTGCGAAGCTCCAGGGCACCTCGCAGTCCCCCTGCGGCTGCGAATGGAAGGACGCCGCTGGCCGTGCCATGATGCGGGCAAGGACGTTCAACGACACCCGCGCCTACCAGGTCCACGCCCTCCAACTTGTCAACATCGACAACTCCGAGTTCCGGCAGTACCAGCGCCACCCCCACTGCGGCCGGATCGCGGCCGCCCACTACCTGAACCTCATCGACTCCCTGGCCCAGGGCATCGGCGACGCCTCCCAGGGCATCACGGTAACGCGCCTGTCCCCGCAGGAATGGCAGCAGAGAGAACAGCAACTGCGCCAGATCTACATGGGGGAGGAGGAGATTGAGCAGATCCGGAGACTGATAGGTCCCGAGGAGAGCGGCCTGGCTGCTCTGCCGAATACGGATGCCGATAATGTGCGGTGGGAACTGCTCGGTGCAGACCGCCCTTTCGTGGAACGCGCAGCAGTATTCGACCCCGCTCAGATACAGCGCATCACCCTCGACGACCAGTGTGCACGCTTCGCCGAGCTCCAGGACCGGCTGGCCCAGCAGACCGCGGAACGCGCCCGCGAGCAGGCTCGCACCCTGGGGATTGCAGAGATCGCGGTTACCTGGGAGTTCCCCGCAGCCAGAGTCGCCTTCGGCTACACCAGAGAGGAGCACGAGCCCGAGCGGGGCGTCCTGACCGGGTTCCACAACAAGTACCACCACGAGGGGAAATACCCGGTCTACGTCGCGGCGTCAGACACTGAAGCCCTCCTGGTCACCTTCTCTGCATGTTCCGTCCTGTCGTTCCTGAGAGCCAAAGGATTCATCGTCAGGGCGGCCGAAGACGAATCGGCGGCCCGCCAGCGGCTATTGGAACTGTTCACGGATCAGGATGATCCGGAAGCCGTCCGGGCGGCAGCAACCGTACACACGGTCATCCACACCCTCGGCCATCTCCTGCTTCGCTCCCTGGACGATGGCCAAGTAGGACTGGCCGAGAACACGCTCGCCGAATGGGTCGTCACGAAGGCGCTCACCGTCGCCATCTACGCCGACAACGTTCGTGAATTCACCCTCGGATCACTATGGACCCTGCTCAGTAATCGCGTGCTCAGCTGGCTGGAAAGCACCGCCGACTCGGTGCTCAGCTGCGAGAACGACCCGCTGTGCCATCAGTCCTCACCACGTTGCTGCGAACGCTGCGTCTACCTCACGTTCGGCTGCCGGTTGTTCAACGACGATCTTGATCGGAGCCTTGCCGCAGAGTTCCTCCGTCACACAGCCGCTTCGAGCCACACATGACTGACGAACTGCGACCGCTGGTCCTGCTTGCCCAGCTATTGGAGCGCCTCGCGGGCAGCTACGCGGCAGCCGCCGAATGGACACGGGAGATCGCTAGAGCCGAAACCCTTGACGCCCTACGTGTGCACGGGGTCGCAGACGATCACGCTACCGCAGTACGCCAGCTCGCCGCCGAGTGCGGCCTACTGGACTCAGGCCGGCACGCGGGGCTTGCCCCTGCCCGCCTTTCCCAACTTCAGGTGCTCCTGGACGTCCTGGACAGCCTTGATCCACCGTCCGCAGCACCACCATCCGAGCGCCCCCTGGTGTTCACCACCCCCCGAGCCGCCGCCCACCTGGTAGCGCCCCCTGTCCGACGCCTGGACCTGTTACTGAGCTCTTCGGATTGTTGTCGGCTGGTGGGTGAGCGTGAGTCCGGTGCCTGCAAGGCAGCCGTCGATCAGGTCGGGGCGGAGCTGGATGTGGCGCAGGCCCCGGCGGAGGGTGCGTTCGAGGTGCTCATCGTCGGTGAAGGCTGTGTTGGCCAGTGGGCCGCGCCGTAACAGTGACCAGACGCCCTCGACCGGGTTCAAGTCCGGTGCGTATGAGGGCAGTTGGATGATGGTGAGCCAGTCGTGTGCGGCCGCGTAGTCGCGCATTCCGGGGGCCCGGTGGGTGTTGAGATTGTCCCAGATCAGCACGATGGGTGCCTGGAGCTGGATGTGGGCGCGGACGACCAGGTCGCGGTAGTCGCTCCAGGCGAAGGTGTCGCGTCCTTTGCCCTTGTGCTTGCGGTGACGGCGCGGCCGGTAGATGAGCCGGGAGGTCTCGCCCGGCTTGTAGCAGCACATCGCGGCGATCGACCAGCGGCGCCAGGAGCGGCCGCGCACCCGCACCACCGGCGTGTGTCCACGCCGGCCCCAGGTGCGGGCGCGTGGCGGCGTCATCGAGAATCCGGCCTCGTCCTCGAAGACGATGTACGCCCCCAGCGCCGCCGCAGTCATTCCGCCTGCGGCCACACATCTTTCTTCCACAAGCCCACGGCGGCCTCGTCGCGTTCCAGGGCCCGGCGGGCGGGACACTGCCAGGACCAGCCGTGCCGGTGCAACAGCCGCCACACCGCCGCCGACGAGCAATCCAGGGAGAACTTCCAGGCGATCAACGCTCTGATCCGGGCCAGGGTCCAACGCTGGTCCTCCCAGCCATGCACGGCTGGTCCCAACGCCAGTTCCTTCTCCAACTCGGCGAACTGGTCGTCGGGCAGCTTGGGCAGTTTCGGCGGCCCCGCGGAGGCGAGCGCGGCTGTCCCGCCCTCCCGCCAGGCACGGCGCCAGCGTTCCACTGACCGCTCACTCACCCGCAGATCCTTCGCGATTACCGCGGTTCTCTCACCGCGGCCGAACCGCTCGCCTGCCTCGTACCGGATCCGCTCGCGAAACCGCCGCCGCTCAGCGGTCAGTCCACCACCCTGCGCGTACCGCATACCACCGACCTACCGCAGGGATCACCACACGTCACCACCCCCGACAACAACCCGAAGAGATCAGTAGTCCAGGACGTTGGTTCTGTCGACGATCTTGTGATCCGGACGGCTGAGTACGTTGCTCCGCCTGTTCGCGATCATGCATCGCGTGCTCTCGTGATGTGCTCCTGGAGCTGTTTCCGTACCTGACCGCATTGGTGATCGAGGAGGTGGAGAGACGACCGGACCAGGTAGTGCTGAGAGCGCGGGTGCGGGCGACGACTGGCTCCTGTCGGTGCGGACAGAGCTCGGCCCGGGTGCACGGTCGGTACGTACGCAGGCTGCGTGATGTCGCCGTGGGCGGGCTCGGTGTCGTGATCGAGTTATGTGTGCGCCGTTTCCGCTGCGAGAACCCTGCCTGCACGGTGGTGACGTTCGCCGAACAGATCTCAGGACTGACCACCCCGCACAGCCGGCATACCCCGCTGCTGCGCGAGGTGTTGACGCAGATCGGGCTGGCCCTGGCTGGCCGGGCAGGAGCCCGACTGGCGTCCGCAGTCGGCCTCACCATAGGTAGGGACACGCTGTTGCGGCTGGTCAGGGCCCTGCCTGAGCCGGAGATCGGCAAGGTGGAAATCCTCGGCGTCGACGACTTCGCCTTCCGCAAAGGCCGCCATTACGGCACGGTATTGATCGACATGGCCACCCACCGGCCGCTGCACCTCTACGACGGCCGCGAAGGCGAGGAGCTGGCCGCCTGGCTCCGCGATCACCCCGAGGTGACGGTCATTTGCCGGGACCGTTCCAGCGGATACGCAGAGGGCGCTCGGGTCGGGGCGCCGCAGGCCGAACAGGTCGCGGATCGCTACCACCTGTGGGCCAACCTCGGCCAGGCGGTCGAGAAGACGGTCAACGCCCATCGCTCCCGATTGGCCGAACCGTCTCCCGGCTCGAAATCCACCCCCGACCAGGTGGAGGTGGAGCCCGAGGTGGTCCAGCCGGTGAAAGACCTGAAGATCGTGATCCGGCTGCGTGAGCAGCACGCTGCGGCCCATGAGCTGTGGCAGCAGGGGATGTCGAAGGCGGCGATCGGCCGGAAGCTCGGGCTGCACCAGGCCACCGTCCGTAAACTGGTCAACGCCCGTTCCGCCGACGATGTCGTGGCCAAGAGCCTCCAACGAACGCATGTCGTCGACCCGTACGTCGGCTACTTGCACCGGCGTTGGAACGAGGGCGTCAGGAACGCCGCCCAGCTCTACCGCGAGATCAAGGAACTCGGCTATCCGGGTGGCGAGTTGGCCGTTCAGCGGCATCTGCGGCGCTACCGGACCGGGCGCGGACACGCACCCGATCCGGGACCGAAGCCTCCCTCGGTCCGCGAGGTCACCTCCTGGATGATGACCCACCCCGAGCACCTGCGGGACGAGGACGCCGACAAGCTGCACCGGCTGCGTGAGCGCGATCCCGAACTCGACCGGCTCACTCTTCACATCAGGAAGTTCGCCGCGATGATGACCGGCCGCCACGGCGACCGCCTCGAAGAGTGGATCACCAACGTCGAACGGGACAGTCTGACTCCGCTTGCGGGCTTCGCCCGCAACCTCCGCCGCGACTTCGATGCGGTCCGCAACGGGCTGTCTCTGCCGCACAGTTCCGGCGCCGTCGAGGGCAACATCAACCGGCTGAAGATGCTGAAACGCCAGATGTTCGGCAGGGCCAGCCTCGATCTCCTTCGCAAACGCGTCCTGCTCACACGGTGAGCCTCGACCGTCCGGATCACAAGATCGTCGACAGAACCAGGACGTTATCGCCGGGGCCAACAGTGAACTTCACATTGGTGGCCCCTTCTGGAACCGCCACGGCTGCGACCTGCTGCGCGAGGTTCTGCTGCCTGCCGTCGCTGAGCGCCAGGTCGCCGTCCACTTCTACGCCCACGATCCAAGCAGCCGTGCCCAACCGCTGAACGACCTCGTCAAAGACTGTGCTGAATACGGAAGAACCTCTTTGTACTGGTGGACCGGAGCCAACCCCGGCATCATGCACGCCAAGTTTGTGGTAGCCGACCGCGTCACCGGCTACTTCGGCAGCGCGAACCTGTCCTCTCTCGGTCTTCAAGAGCACTTCGAGATCGGCATGGAACCGGGAAGCACCCAGGCATCCTCACTGGTGGACTTGTGTACCCAGCTACGCGAGGAAGGCTTCTTCGCTCAGGTCACCGAAGGGCCGGGACGCGTACCGGACCCGCCCGTGCTCGTTGAGACTGCCGACGGGAAACGTCGCTTCGGCCAGTTGCGATCCTGGTACACCACCAGGGACGGCCGTCGTGAAGCGGAGGTGCTGTGCCACCTCTCGGACGACGCTCCGCGGCCAGCCAGAGTCCGCGTCGATGAGAGCCGCATCCGGCTCTTTCCTGGGGTCAACTACGTCAACGTGCCGGCCAACGACACCTGTGCAGGCGACGGCGAAACCGGATCCACCGGGTAGGCCCTGTGATACGAGGCGAACGGCCCGCTGCCCGCTGCGGCTCGTTTCAGGGGCCGAGCTGGGCTGTCGCGGCGTCGATCTCTTTCATGGTGATGTTCTCGCTGCCGCTGCGGATCGCGATGACGGCGGCGGCGGAGATGACATAGGTGAGGGCTTTGAAATAGCCGGCGGTGCGCCGGTGCAGTTCGGCGGCGTGCTGGCTCAGGGCGTGTTCTTCCAGCCGGTACAGGCTCAGGTCGGCCTCGAAGCCCGCCAGCACGCGCCGGAACACCTCCTGTTCCTTGGCCTCGGTGCCCAGGGGCAACGGGTGCAGCCAGGTCACAGAGTGCGTTGCAGAGGACGAGCGCTTCCGCAAGACACCGCCGCCCCTTGTTGACGACGGCCTCAACGACGCCGACTGGCAACGCCAGCAGCAGGAGGCCGCCATTGTCCACCGGCTCCTAGGCCTGATCGGCTACGACGCCAACCCAAGGAACATCGAGCTGACCGACCTGCCCGAGCTGGCCGACGCCGTATTCGACCTGTGCACCGACTCACAGCAGGCAGCGATGAGCCGGCCTTGAGCTGCACCTTCGGCGGGGCGCGGAATGCGACGGGTGCCCCGCACTCGAAGAGCCAGCAACGGCTTCACGGCGGTCGTGGCGACTTACGCGGCGCTGCTCATGTCTCAGGGGGCCGGGCGTCTTGTAGGGGTGTCCGGGGACCGGGGCGTGGTCGCCGTGCTGGACCAGCGGCTGGCGATCGCGCGGTACGGCGGCTATCTGAAGGCGACACTGCCCGACATCTGGTACACCACGGACGCAACGAGGTGCGGAAGTCGAGCGCGGCGGGCACGATGTCGCCGTTCTCGGCGACCGGCTGGCGGCGGACGGTGACCCAGTCGCCGTCGCAGATCTCGGCTTCGATCATGGAGCCGCCGACGACCTGAAACCGACGGGTTCGCCGAATCTTGGAGGGCTCACGCCGGGAACCGGTGGCACACTGCATCCGATCACGCGCGGTGTGGCGTGGGTTCGCGTGCTTTGGGCTATGCACCGGTTCAGCGGAACCCCCGGCTGTGCCAGTTGGTCGAGACGATCATCGCGGACGCCGACATCCGGGACCTGCTTTCCCCGGTTAGGCGTCCGGGTTCCACGTGTGATGCACGTGCGAGGTGTCGCACAGGGCATAGAGATACATGTCCAGGTAGGTCGGCGCCGGCCACGGATAGGTGCTGGGCAGGCCCTGCACGCTCTTGTCGAACGCCTCGCGGAAGGCCCGGGCGAGCTTGACGTCGAGTGCGAACTTCGTGGCGGCGCCCGGGCCCATCAGCTGTCCGTCGGAGAGCGGCTCGTCGGCGCCGGCGCTTCGCAGCACGTACAACCGCTCGCCTTTGGTATTGACGTTTTCGTTGATGGTGCCGCCGATCTTGTCGGCGAGGAACAGGCCGACGCACTCCTCGCGGCGGCTGTTCTCCAGCAGGCACTCGGTGAGGAAGCCGCCCTGGTATAGGTTCTGGGCGACCTCGTGGATGCAGAGTTGGGCGAGCGGGTTGCGTGACGCGCTGCTCCCCGCGCCCTCGGGCTGGAGGTCGGTGGCCAGACCGAGCTGGTGGTTGCTCGCGGCCGCGCTCGACACCGCCTCGTTGAACTCCGGTGGCCGCCAGCCCGACGTCGGGATCACGGTGAGCGGCTTCGGTGACAGCATGGCGCCGGTGGGCTGGGCGAAGCGTTCGATCACGTTGGCGGCGAGCAGCTGGGAGCGAATGAACCAGTCGAGTGTCCCGGCTTGCGGTGCGGCCCCGCGGAGCAGCCTGGCGATTCGCTGCACCAGCGGCCACAGGTACGCGGGCGCCGCACCCGCCGGCATCGGGTCGCCGTTCCTCGCCGCCTGCAGGAATGACGCGACTGTCAGGGCGAACGCTTGCGCGCCCTGCTGGACGGTGTCGATCCGCTCCTCTGCGGTGTCGATCAGCCGGGTGTAGCTGTAGGTGAGACCCTCGACCATGCGCTCTCGCGGGCGCAGGCCCGCGTCCGGGAACGGCCGCAGGTCGGCCCGGCGCGGGACGAGGATCGTTTCTCGCTTTCCGATCAGGCCCGGACGGATCGGTGCACCGGCGTCGTCGTACTGCACCTCGTCCCGGTGGCCGACGACGGTGGTGGGCAGAACCTTCGCGGGGTTGAAGCCGGGGAACTGCTGGTAGTAGTCGTCGGTGAACTTGAGGTGGAAGACGTATTCCTGTCGGAGGCAGTCGCGGTCGTCCTGGGTGATGCCGATCTCGGGTGCGTCTGGGTTGACCCCGAGACGGATCAAGTGCCGCAGCGGGTAGAGCCGGCGCAGCTGCAGGCTCCGCGCGGCGGTCCAGGCTGGGTGCGGCGGGCGGGAGTTGGGGTTGGCGTGCGGTACGAGTGTGCGCCGATCGCCGGCGCCGAAGATCGAGCCGCCGTTGCGGCCGCTGGGACCATATGTGACCGCGGTGGCGAGCGCGTCGTAGAACGCCCGGTTGCGCCGGAAATCCTTGACGCCGGCTGCGCCGACGACCTGGTCCGGGTAGTCGGTGGTGGGGAACTCGTCGTCCGCGCCCGGAGCGAAGCTCTCGTTGGACACCTTGTGGGCCGTCCACAGTTGCTGCACGACTCCGCGCGACAGCGTGGGCAGGGACGACATCACGGTCAGCGGCTGGTCGCCCGACGCGGGTTCGCTCAGCGCGGGCGCGAAGATCTCGATCGGGTCGCAGGTCGCGTACGAAAAGAGGGCGGCCGGGACCACGTCGTACGGCTGGAGCACCAGCGAGGCCCGGGACCCACCCCAGATGACCCGCAGTTCCGCCCAGTCGGGCACGGTGGCGCCGCCCGCGATGCCGCTGGCTACCCGGGCCTTGGTGTATCCCTCGGTGAGCAGGGCGTACTCGGCGTCGAGGCTCCCGCGGTCGGTTCGCAGCCGGTCGAGTGCGAAGCCCGCGTTGATTCGGTACCAGACCGGCGGCTCGTCGTTGCCGGCGCGGGCGGACACCTCGGCGTGGACGGCGATCGTCTCGCCGGGCTGTAGGCCGACGAGCGGGATGTCGGCTGGGTCGACGCCGTCACTGGGCTGCCAGAGTACCGACTGCTCACCGCCCCACCAGAGCTGCATCTGCTGTGCGGTGCCCAGGTCGGCTGGCACGTTGACGTTCCAGACCCGCTCGGCTCGTGGGCCGTCGAGGCCGTTGACCTGCACCGGCCGCAGCTGCCCATCGCCCCGGTAGCTCTGGAGCCGCTGGACGGTCCGGGTGGCGACGTCCGACCCCATCGTGTAGACGAGGCGGGCGTCGTCGATGTCGAGGAGCTCGCCGGTGACCGGGTCCCGGGCGCGCAATCGGGCGACGTCGTCCGGGACCAAGTAGGCCTGGATCTGCTGCTCGTACCCGTCGGCACCGGGAACGCCGATTGGCCGGCAGGCCATCGGCCCGGACCGCAGCATGACCAGCTCGGGCGTGTGTCCCGGCCGGACGGTGCAGCGCAGGCCCAGCCGGGTCGCCTGGAGCGCGGGCTGTGCTTCGGCCTCGCCGGCGGTCCAGCCGACCGCGGCCGGGTCGAACGGTACCGCTGAGAACATCTTGGCCTCGTTGACCACCTCGGCGGCGGGATCGGTGGCCGTGAATGGGACGAGCGGTAGACGGTCGGCAGCATCCCCGGCCGGCCGGACGGCCCTCGGGCGGCGGGCGAGCATGTTGTCGGCGAAGGCATACGAGCTGCCGGGCGCGCCCCACAGCCCGGCCAGGGTCGGGCCGCGCGCGTCCAGCGAGATTCCCTCGAGCAGCCCGGGCCGGGAGGCGGACTCGCCGACCAGGATGCCGCAGTGCCCGACCCAAGTGACCGCGCCGTCGACCACGGCGTAGCCGCCCTGGACGAGCACATCACCGGCACGTGCGGACGCCTGCCGCACGGTCTGGAACAGGTCGTCGCGGGCGGCGATGTCGTAGCTGGTCAGGCTGGCGCCCGCGGTGGGCTCGAACGCGGTGAGACCGGCGGCGGCCAGCGCGCGCTGCACGAAGCTGCTGCTGTCGCCGAAGCCGTCGTCGAAGCGCCGGCCGGCGTCGGTGGTGTACTGGGGCGCCTCCGCAGCCAGCTTCAGGGCCGCCGCCACAACTGCGTTGTCCACGTCCGGCGCTGGCCCGCTGACCGGCGTGTCCTTACTGACACCGGGCTCAGCGACCGGTCTGCCAGCGGCCGTGTGACGGATTGCCGAGCGCAGCACGTCATCGACCCGGTCGCCGCCGACGCTGGCTGCGTCTTCCGGCATGGGCCGGGTCGCGGGATGGCCGCCGAGGAAGTCGTCGGCGAGGTAGCCGGGCGGGTCGGTCCGGATCGCGTTGTAGGCGGCGACCACCTCGTCGATCGCCGGTCCGGGGTCCGGGTCGGCGGTCCCGGCCTGCTGAGCGGCCTTGAGCGTCGCCAGCGCGAGCAACGCGGTCAGCCAGCTGGACGCGGTCGCTGCCAGGTAGGTACGGGCCTGGGTCAGGTCCTCGGTCTGAAGTCGCCCTACCAGAGCAGCAGTGAGTAGGTCGGCGTAGGCGGCCGTGGCCGCGGCCACTCCGTCCGCGCCCGACTCCGGGCCTAGCGACCACAGGGCGGTCACTGCCGAGAGGGTGATGGTGACCGCGCCGCCAGCCTCCAGCCGGCTCGGCGGGGCGGCGGTGTCCTCGGCGATGTTCAGCTCCAGGTCGCCGATGGCGGCGCCATCGGCCGACCAGGCCTGCTGGAGGGGGTCGGCGGGCAGCCCGAGCACCTCTAGCTTGCCGAGCGCCTGGCTGTCCGCCCCGGCGCCAAGCAGGAATGTCCGCAGCCCGGCCGGGGTGAGCAGCCGGGCGGGCGGCGGCCCGTCCCCTTCGCCGGTGGGCCACAGGTAGGCCAGCCGGTTCTCCACCCGGCCAAGCACCGGGTGGACGAGCGCGGGAGGTTCCTGCGCGGCGGCCACCCCGAAGAGCGTGTCGAGCACTGCTTCGACCAGTCCGGTCAGCGTGAAGCCACTGTCCTGCGCCACAGCTCCACCTCCCCCGTACCGGACGCGCGGGGCGCCCCCGATGCACTCAGGTCCGCGACAGTCCAGCCGGTGCTGTCGCGGGTAGCGACGACGATCGCGCGTCCTGCGTCGATCACCGCGATGCTCTCGCCGGCCGGGTCGGCCCAGCCCACGATGGATTCCCGGGTGGCCGGCACGGGCGGCTCGGCCGGCGCCTGCGCTACCCAGCCGTCCGGTGTAGCGCGCAGCAGCTCCAGCGTGTCGTTACCGGCGGTCGTCGCGAGCAGGCGCGCATCCGGCCCCGACCAGGTGGCCGCGGCGTGCCGGGCCGCAGTGCGCCCGCCGAGGAGGGGCGGACCGAGCAGCCCTACGGTCCACTCGCCACTCACGGTGGTGCCCGCCGCGATGCCGGAGGCCGGGCCGACCGCCTCGTAGCGCTGCCCGTCCTCGCCCCAGTACGCCAGGTGCGGCTCGCCGCCGACGCCGGCCCACCCGACGAGGTCGGTATCGACACGCCACGCCGGTGCGCCCGACACGGCGGTGACATCCACGGCCTGCCAGGTGCCGACCGTCGCGGCAAAGGTCAGCTGGTGCAGACGCCCGTCAGCGCCGCCGTAGGCGAGACTCCATGCGCCCGCGACCGGTTCGGCGTCGACCTGGCGCACGGACGCGCCGGCCACGAAGAACTCGGCGCCGCCCTTGCTCGACGCGTACACGATGAACTCGTTGGCCGGACTGGTGCCATTGCGCGCCGCCAGTCGCACCCACCGTCCGCGCGCCGACGTGCGGGCATCGTAGCCGGTGGAGCCGCCGTTTCCGGTGCCGATCGCGACCTCGCCGCGCAGCAGGTAGACCCAGGCCGCGGCCTCGGCCGCGGCCGGTCCGGTGTGCTCGGGCAGGAACGTCTGGACCAGGCCGGCGTCAGGCATCGTGGTCCCGACATGGATCATGCGGGCGGACAGCGGCGACGGCAGCGTGGACCTGCGCAGGTCGGTGACCATGACGGTGCCCGGATGGTTCTGGGTCCACCGCGTCCAGTACGCGGCATCCTCCCACCGGTTGCGCGGGTCGTCGGCGAACGCGGGGTTGCGCAGCAGGTTGCCCTCGGCGACGAGGTCGGCATCGGCGCTGACCGCCGAAGTCCACGCGGCCAGACCGCCGGCACCGGCCGCCGGGGGCGCGATCGCGGCCGCGGTCAGGTCAGTCACCGCCCACTCCCCGCCCGGATCCCGGCGGGCCACGCGCAGGTGCCCGGCCTCGTCGAGGTACGCGACGTGCTCGGCGCCGCCCGGGGCCACGAACCGTTGCGGACGTCCGATCCGGGCCGGCACGGCGTCGACCTCGATCGAGGCCGCCGGCCCAATCGTCGCTTGGGCCTCCCAGACGCCCCCGGCGCCAGCGACGTAGACCAGGTGCGGTGTGCCGTGCGCGTCGCTCCAGCCGAGCAGGCCGGAGGCGGGCCGCGGCGTGACGGGCTCGATCATGGCCGGCGTCCACCTGTCGCCGTCGCGGGTCAGCAGGCACAGCCCGCCCGGTTCGGCAGCGTAGACGAGATGCGCCCGGCCCGAGGCGTTCCGCCAACCGGCGAGCGCGACCTGACCGCCGTCGCGGGCGGCGGCCGGTGCGAGGAACAGCGTGATCGAGCGCCCGGCCCCGGTGTCATCCGACCGCCCGTTCCAGGCGCCAGCCGCGGCGACCGCCGAGACCACGCAGAGCCCCGGGCGCACGCTCACGGCGCGCAGCGCGGGATCCTCCGGCCGAGTGCTGACCCGGAAGGCGAAAGCGAGATCGTGCGGGCCGGCGTCGGCCCAGGCGATCGCGTCGTACGGCACGGCGACGCCCTGGCAGGTGAAGCGCACCCGGGGCGGGATGACGACCGACCCGGAGGCGTCGGAGACCGTCGTCGGCGCGACGTAGCCGCGGTCGATCCCGGTGACGTGGCCCTGCACGACGAAGCTGGTCGCGGCGGTGGTGACTGACTGCGGCGGCCCTGCGGCGAACTCGATCGTGATCGGTTCCCCCAGGTACGCCGCGGCCGCCTGGCTGCGCAGCAGCTCGGCTCGCTGCCGGAGCGCGTCCGCCGAGCCGGCCGCCCGGATCGCGTCGAGCGCCGCGTTGGTGGCCTTTAGCGAGGCTGCGGCGTCGCTGATCGAGTCGAGGATCGGTTTGACGCCGAGGCCGGCGGTCAGCGCCGACCACAGGGCCTGCCCAAGCCACTGTGCGGGTACCTGGACCGTCGCGATCGTGACGGTCTCGAACCAGAACGGCGGGATGATCGGTACGAGGATCGTGATCGGGATGCTCACGCCCTGGTTCGCGGTGGCGGTCACGGCGGAGCGCAGGATGCCGGACACACCGCCGTCGGCGAGGGTGCCGGCCCGTGCCGCCGCGGTGATCGACTCGCCGGCCGCCCGCAGCACGACCGCCGTGTCGGCGAGCGCGCGGTTCAGGATCGGCCGCATCCCGCCGGTGAGCGCGTCGAACGCGAGCTGGGCCGCGAGCCGAGCGACCGGGTCGTTGCCGACGAGGTCGGTGATCACCTGGTTGATCAGGTCGTCGGCCAGGTCGGCGGCCCGGCCGGCGAGCGCGCCGCACTGCTCGGCGATCCGCCCGGCGGCCAGCGCCGCCTCGTCCTGGAGGCTCTTCACCCGCTCGTCGAGCTCGCCGGCCGCGTCCTCGAGCAGCACGATCAGTGCGGCGGTGGCCTCGAAGGAGAACTTGACGGTGGCTGCGAACAGCCGGGCGGCCTGCTCGAACGGCAGCACGGTCAGCCGCGCAGTCAGGTCGAAGCTGTCCTCGATGATGAAGACGGTCATCGAGCGGATCTGGTCGAGGTGGTGCTCGAGCAACGAGAGCAGGGCCTCGGCCACGACGGCGACCCGGGGCCGGTCGAGCCGGTCGAGCAGGTCGTCGCTGGTCTCGCCACTCATGCAGAGCGTGGACCGCATGAGGCCCAGCTCGACGGGCAGTCGGATGTCGCGCCACCGTTCGAGCTTGGTGGCTAGATGGCCGAGCAGCACCGAGGTGGGCAGTCCGACCGTCACATCGACGAACTCGCGGCCGAGGTCGCTCAGCGCGGTGGTGAAGCGCTCCAGCGGTCCGCCGGGCGGGAAGGAGGGGACGACGTCGCCAGCGTCGCGGGCGGCCGCCTCGAGCCGCTGGACCGCCGGCACGGCCTGATCGAAGGCCTCGTGGGCGAGGCGCTCGAGAAATGCCAGCAAAGGCGGTGCGACGGTCTGCAGCAGGCCGACACTGACCCGCTCGCGCAGCCGCGCGACGACCTCCCGCTGGTCGACGTCATCGAGCAGGCCGGGCAGCTCCTCGATGGCGACCCGCAGCAGCGACCGTACGCTCTGCACCGTCTCGGGCGGCAGTCCGAGCGTGTCCAGTGGCAGCTCGTCGAGCAGTTCCCGGCTGAACACGTCGCCGACCGCGCTCAGGAATCCGCGCAGCACCGTGGCGGAGTCGCCGTCAAACCCGCGGCGAGCGAGCAGCAGCAACTCGGCGAGCGAGAGGCCGGTGACGTCGCCGAGCCACTTCGCGGCGCCAGCACGTTGCAGCAGGCGCGAGGCGACTGCGGCGAGCGCGTGGGCGGGCAGGTCGGCGGGGTCGCCGACGGCCGGGTCGACGCCGGCGACGATGAGCAGCCGCCGGAACGCGCCGGTCGGGGTGGCGGGGCCGGCCGCCGCCGGCACGAGCAGGCCGACCCCGGCCCAGATGCCGATGGCCACGTCAGCGACCCGTTCGCGGTCGGCCTCGGCGGTCGCGAGCGAGACCAGGGTGAGCACCGCGCCGACGGCCTCGTCGATGAGCACCGGCAGCACCGACCGGAGCGGGCCGCCGACGACCACGGTCTGCAGCGCCTGGAGCAGGCGGCGGAGCTGGTTGCCGACCTCGACCTCGACCGGCAGGCCCAGGTCCTCGAGCAAATGGCCGAGCTCGGTGGTGGCCGCCTCGACCGCGCGCTCGACCAGGTAGCGGCCGAGGGTGAGACCGAGGTCGACCGCCGCCTTGCGCAGCCGGGCGTCGCGGCCGGTACCCGGCTCGTCGGTGAGTAATGTGCAGAGCATGCCGGCCAGCGCCGGGACGGCCAGGTCGACCAGGTCGGCGGCCGCGGCGAGCGCCGACTTCGCGGGCTCCGGCCGGGTCCTGCTCTCCGCATCGAGGGCATGGCGCAGCTGCCCCGAGGTGACCTGGAGCAGGCCCTTGACCAGCGCGGCCGGGTCGGGTAAAGCGAGCTCGGCGGTCAGGCTCCAGCTGTAGCCGTAAATGAACCCGTAGCCGTAGTTGATGACGAAGACCGTGCCGGCCCGGTCGTTGCCAGACGGAAACAGTCGTAGCCCGATCTTGGTCTCGGCGGTGGCCTTCACGCAGACCGCGGCGCTGGCCTGCACCCCGGCCCTGGCCGAGAACTGCCGGGCGACGACCTCGACGTAGGGCAGCCACAGGTTGTCTGCGTGTTCGGCCAGGACGGCGTCGAGGAGCGCGGCTGGCTGCAGGCTCACGTCGAGACCGACGCTCGCCTTGGCCTCGGCTTGCGCCTTGAGGGTCGCGATGACGCCAGCGAAGCTGAACAGGTCGACCGGGAAGTAGGCGGAGGCCTCGGCACTGATCGACGCCGACTCCGACGTGCGGAACGAGGCCTTCACGGCGTCGGTGAGCTTGGCGTCGACCGCGGATTGGAACTCCGCCTGGAGGTCGATCCCGACGCTCAGGCCTCGGGCAGTCTCGGCGGTGAGGCTCGCTGCGGCGCGCAGCAGGCTGGCTCCGGTCGCCGACGGCTCGTCGAGGGTGAAGATGTTGACCGAAGCAGCCGCATCCTCGGACATGCCTCACCTCCGGCGGTACGCGGTGGGCCGCAAGGCCTCGCCTCAAGTACGCGACATTGTCCTTCCGGGGCCGGGGTGTGTCCGAGAAAATGGACCAGAGTACGAGGAAAAGCGGACAACCCGCACCGCTGCCTCAACTCCGATCTACGCCACCCGCATCACGGCCGTCCAACAGTAGTCACCACCGGGCACGGTGATCTATGGCGCTCCGTGCCTGACGGGCTATAGCGAGAAGTGGGATGGGCCCCTCGTCTCACAGCCGATGCCGCACAGATTGAGACGTTGTGCCGATCCCTGACGATCGATCGATGATGCCGGGAGACCGATTCACGCATTCTCCGCCGGGACTTCTACTCCGGGACCATGTGTGCCGCGAGATGATCCCCTCTGGAACCAGACGACCAGTCAGGACCGGACAACGAGGGAGCGACCCGACCCCCGGGCGGGTCGCTCCCCTTCACTCAGGGGATGAACCTCACTTCTGGGAAGGACGGGCTGGGGCCGTCGAGCAGATGGCTCCGGCGGTGTCGTAGATGCAGGTCGAAGAAGGCGCGCGGGTACGCCTGCTGGATCCGGACCGCCTGGGCGGGAGCGAGGGTGCCGATCCAGCCCTGCAGATCCTCGTCGCTCATCCCGACCGCCTTCGCCAACTGCGGGATGAGCGCCGGGGCGTCGGTGTACGTCGAGTGGACCGCGCCGTGGGCCTGTATGTTGAGCCGCCATCCCCGCGCGAGCACTGACCTGGCGCATCCGCCGCCTCGGCGAGAGACAGGCGCCCGGGCAGCCAACGCCCGCTACGCCACGGTGCACCCCGCCGCTCCGCGCCCGCAGCAGCCCCAGGCACGGCAGCACTGATCACCTCTGTGCCCGACCGCCACCGTCCGGCCTGGGTGCCTGGGGTTTGCGGTGCTTGCCGGTGCCGGAGCCGAGTGGCTTCGGCACCGGCCCTGGAGGTGACGGCTCGTTGGCCTCCGGATACAAGATGGCTTTGGCCTCGGCCAGGCTGGCGGCGAACCCGTACGGCTCCCACATGTGCCCGTTCCACCGCTCGATGGCGCGTGGAGCATCCGGGTTCAGATGCGATGCCCTGGGCCCGCTGCCGGGCACGACAGGCACGGCGCGAAGTCGGCCGATCTTTGCGTCACGGCGTTCCGCCCAGTCCTTCAGCGGTTCGTCGTCCATCCTGGCGTTCCTCGTGTCGGTGGTTGCTGTCTCAGGAGGGTAGCGGCCATTGCGGGCCGTTCGGCTTCCCGAGCCAGACGACCTGCTGGTCGCGGGTGACGGTCACGCCGAACGCGGCGGTGTTCGGTAAGCCGTACTCCTCCCAGGTGCCCACCGCCGACTCGACCGCGTCCCACAGGCGGCGGGGGCCGCCCTGGCGGACCTGCCAGCCGCCGTCCGTGGGAGCGAGGACGGCGAAGGAATCGGTGACGCTGTCCAGCAGGAACGTGCTGACCGGGCCGCCGTCGACCGCCATGGAGAAGAAACGGGCGTCCGGCGCTGCGAGCTGCGCCATGAAAGCCCGGCCTGAAGTGCTGAGCACCTCTGGCCCGTACGTGGCTTTCCGCTTCGTTCCGTCGTCGGGGCCCGGCACCATGCCGAGGCTCTCCGGAGCATCCTGCTGACGGGCGATCATGAAGCTCGGGTCGTCCTCGCTGAACCGGCCGCTCGCGCTGCCACCGGTGACGATGAGCTTGACCAGGCCGAGGGAGCGCATCCAGCCGCGCAGGGTGGTGAGGATGACGCCGCCCGGCCGAACCTGTTCCAGCCAGGCGGGCGGGAGGCTGCGGAAGCCGCACGTGGCGATCAGCCGGTCGTAGGGGGCTCCGCCCGGGTGGCCGACTCGGCCGTCCCCCACCAGCAGGTGAGGGGTATGTCCGGATCCGGTGAGAGCCTCGCGGGCGCATCGGGCCACGCCGTCGTCCGTCTCGATCGAGGTCACTTTCTCGCTGCCGAGCCGGTGGCACATCAGCGCTGTCGAGTAGCCGGTTCCGGTGCCGATCTCCAGCACCCTCATGCCGTCCTTCACGTCGAGGTCTTCGAGCATCCGGACCACGAGGCCCGGCAACGTCGACGACGAGGTCGGGACCGCGTTGCTGATCGGCTTCGGGTCGGCCCAGTCGATGTCCCGGCCGTCAAACTGGGTCATCCACGTCTCGTCGGTGTAGACGAGCCGGAGCCACTCCTCGATACCGACCGTCCCCTGTGTGACCGGCTCCCAGGTGGTGATGCCAGCGACGTCGCTCTCCCGGTAGAAGCGCGGGATGAACCTGTGGCGGGGCACGGCCTCCACGGCGGTCCGCCACTCGGGCGACCGCAGCCAGCCGTCCTTCTCCAGCTGCCAGGCGAGCCGGCGCCGGAGATCGGCTGCGGTCGTCTCGATATCGGGCTCACTGGCCACGGATACCTCCTTGCAGGAGATCGGCGAGTGCGGCAGTCATCGGCAGACCGGTGGGCGGCTCCATCCATGCCCACTGCCCAGAAGGATTGCACTCGATGAAGATCCACTCGCCGCGGTCGGTCAGAGCGAAGTCGAACGCCCCGAAGACGAGCCCGAAGTGCTTCAGATAGGCACGCATCGACCGCTCCACTGCGGGAGGCGCGGCAAGCGGCGTGTACGTGTGCGTGCCATAGTCCGTGCGCCAGTCGAGGAGGCCGGAGTCGATCCGCACCGCGAAAATCTGCTCGCCGATCACGGTGACCCGGATGTCGGCGATCTTGTGCACGCGCTTCTGGAAGAGGTGCATGGTGCCGGTCACGGAGCCGTCGATCTCATCGGCGGTCACCTCGGTGACGGGGACTGTCTGGGCCTTGCCGTCGACAAGGTAGAGCGGGACCGCGACCGGCTTGAAGATGGCCGGGCCGTGCTCCTTGAGGAAGGCCCGGGCGTCGTCGGGAACGTTGGTGATGAGCGTGGGCGGCAACATGAAGCCGGCCGCTGCCGCTGCCGCGAGCCCAGCCGGCTTGTACTCGGCGTCGCCGATCCGGTTGGGGTGGTTGACGTAGAGGCAGCCGGGCAGGGAGGTCAGGATGCCGCCGAGCCCGTAGCGGGCCTGGGCCACGGCGAACCGTTCGTCCTGCTTGTCGAGGTGGGGGAAGGCGAACCCGGAGGGGCGCCGGTAGTACATGGAACGCACCGCGCCCAGGTTGGCACGTCGGCTCGGGGTCTGCACGCTTCCCCGCCACCTGTCGGTGCCACCGATAGCGGCGGAGCACGACAGGGTGGCTGGGAAGTCACCGGAGTCGAACCGCACGACCGGGACACCCCGGTCGTGCAGCTCGGCGATCACGAAGTCCGCGGTCGGGTCGTCGACGTTGGTGACGACCAGGACCGGACGATCGTCGTTCGTCACCGGAGTCATTGGTCGGTGTCGTTCCCCGTGTCGCTGTCCGGGGAGTCGCTGTTGCGGTCACCTTGGCCTGTGGTGCCGGTCTTGGGGTTCGTACCGGAGGACGTGCCGTGGCTGGGGGAGATGGTGGGTGCCCCGGAGGCGTCGAAGTACCGGGCGGTCTGCGTCGCCGGGTCCAGCCTCACCGAAGCGTAGGCGGGGTCCTCAACGGGCGGGTATGGGGCGATGCGGCGCAGGCCCCATGGGGCGGCAGTCAGGTGTCCTTGCGGCAGTGGGCTACCGGTGGGGAATCGATCCATGTGGTTGAACACGGTCTTCCTTTCGGTGTGGGAAGTGCCTGTGTGGTGATTGCCTTGCTTGCCCGCTCGGAGCCTCGGACCTTGATATGCCCAGCTGGAGTGTGAGTGCCGGTCATGCTTCAAGGGCCATCAGACCGGCGCGAAGGCTTGCCGACGAAGGCCCTCAAGCGCGCGCATGAGCAGGGCTGCGTCCGGCTGGCCTCGACTGTGGATCTGCCCTCCTCGTATCAGCGGCCGAGTTGCCGCAGTTGGATGCCTTCTCGCCAGTGAGTGATGGTGCGAGGAGTCTTGGCAACGGGGGAGCGCGGACCGCGTGCGGCCGGGGCAGGGGGCAGGGGAGTCCGGCCGCACGCGGAGTTCAGGCGATGGTGTTCAGCACGGATCCGAGGAGCGTTTCATGCGGGGCGGGGTGCGGTTGGAACTGGTCGAGCAGGGGTCGCAGTGCTGTAGGTGGTACGAGCCGGTCGCCGCGGCAGGGGCGCAGCCAGTACGGCCCCGGCGGCTCGACGGACGTCATCGCCGGCAGAGCGAGGCGGTGGGGCTGGCCCAGGCACGTCGCGTAGCGGTGAGGCGTCCACTGCTCGCCGGTGCCCGGGGGCACGAGCCAGATGAGCCACGACCGCTGCGGGTCCTCGATCACCGGCCCGCACGCATCCGCCCGGTCGTCACCGGTGTGCTGGATCTCGTCCATCACCTTGATGGCGGCATACGCCTGCGGACCGCTCGCCGTGATGATGATGTCGAAGAAATGGCCGCCCAAGGGCAGTTGGAGAACGTCCTGCTGCTGGAGCGCCATCAGGCTGCGCACGCGCGAGGCCAGGTCCCCCATGTCGTGGGCGACGAGTGGGGGGTCTACCCGGAGGCTGGTCGGGGTGAAGCCCGCGGGCCGTGCGGGCGGGATCACCCGGTCGCCCTCGACCGGCCGGCGCGGCATCTGCCCCGTGCGGTTCATGCCGGGCCCCAGGTGGTCGGGAGGAATGCTGCCACGGTCTTGCCGACGACGTCACCCGTGGCGGCGTCCGTTTTCGGGTCCCACGACAGGGTCCCCTGGTAGTGGCGGATCCACCAGAGCCCGGGCGGAGGGCCCGAGGGGGTGGCGCTCATTGCTCTGTTGAAGTCGGCGAACTCGGGAGTGGCATCGTCTGCCTCGATGAGCAGTTCGTCCGTACCGGAGAGCACCGTCAGCCTGAGCTCGATCCAGCCCTCGCCGGGCCCGAACGGCCTGGCGTGCCGGATGGCGTTGTCCACGAGCTTGTCGGCGACCCGGGCCGCCGCGTCGATGTTCCCGGACCAGCGGGCCGCGGTGAGCCGAGTGCGGACCCGCAGCCGGGCGTTGGGGCCGGCACCCGCGTTCGCCGTGAGCTTGGTCTGCCACTTGAATCGGGGCTCTTCCTCGTGCTGTAGGGGAAGGAGGAGCACGGTGGCGCTGACCGGGTGGTCGCTGGCTTCGTGGTCGTCGGGCGCGCTGGAGGGCGAAGTGGCTTGGTGCGTTGGGGGGTTCATGGGAAGGCTCCCTGGATTCTGCGCTTGATCGTGCGTGGCCGGGCGCTCGCCGCAGAGGTCGCCTTTCGTGGCGGCGCCGATGCTCTTTGGAGGTGCGCTGATCGACCTCTGCTCCCAAGGCCTAGACGGTTCGGTTTACTCGTAGAGGTAATCGCGCGGTCACTGTCTGCGGGTACGGTTGGTAGCAGGTGGGACCGTGAACACCGTGAACGCCATGGAGCTGTCGGGAGTGATGACATGGCCACGAGGAAACGCACGCCCAACCCTGCCCTGGACAGGCTGCTTGAGCAGGCGCGATGGACTCGCACGCAATTGGCGCAGCAAGTCAATCGGCTCGGCCCCCAGGCTGGATTGCAACTGACGTACGACAGGACGGCGGTCGCGCACTGGATCGCCGGTACGCCGCCGAAGCCCGAGGTCAGGCCCCTGATTCTTGAGGCTCTGTCGGCCCGGTTAGGTCGACCGGTCACTCATGCGGAAGCCGGGCTTCAGCCCGCGCGGTCCGGCGATGCCGCTCAACCAGTCGACACTGTGGAGGAGTTGATCGACTTAGGGAGGGCGGATATGGATCCATCCCGTCGCGGAGTCCTGGCTGCAACCCTGTTCTCTGCCGCGCTCACCGTGCCTGCGTTCCAACCCTCTGCTCGGGCCGCAGACGACCCGGTCAGCCCGGGCAAAGCCACGACCCGGATCGGCGCCTCGCAAGTCGCCTCGGTGCGCTCGATGACGGAACGGATCGCGGACATCCTCGATGAGTTCGGCGCCGGCCACGCGCGCCCCATGGCAGCGGCGTTCCTCGTTAACACCGTCGGGCCGTGGCTGCGGGCACAGGCCTCCGAAGCGGTCAAGCTCGACATGCTCGCAGCGGCCTCAGACCTGACCTATCTCACGGGCTGGATGGCCATGTACGAGAAGTCCCACGGGCTGGGGCAGACGTATTACACCAAGGCGCTCAAACTCGCCGACGAGGCGGACGACCACGTCACCTACTGCCGCACGCTGCGTGGCATGTCACTCCAGGCGTCGAACCTGAGGCACGGAAGGATGGCGCTGCAACTGGCCGACTCGGCAGCTGAGGCCGCGCCGTCGGCTGGCCCCCGCCTGGTGGCGTTCCTGCGTGGGCAGCAGGCGCATGCGGCGTCCATGGTCAAGGACCGGCGCCAGGCCCACACCCGGCTGCGCGAGGCCGAGGCAGCACTGTCGCAGGCGGACAACCGGCGGGACGCGATCGGCGGCTACGACCAGACCGCCTACCTGTTCCATGTCTCCCACGTGCTGATGGAGGAGGGTGACCTGAGGGGCAGCATCGACGCCATGAAGCACTCGATCCGCGTGCAGCCAGCGCAGGAGCGGCAGGGACGCGTCCACGCCTACGCGGTTCTCGCGCAGCGGCAACTGCGGCACGGGCACGTTGAGGCTGCGTGCGACTCCTGGCTGCGTTTCCTTGGCGAGTACGAGCACATTTCGTCCGTCCGCGGTGACGATCACTTCGCTACGATGCGCACGGAACTCGCGCCGTACGCCAAGACACGCGCAGTGCGGGAACTCGCAGGCCGGGCCCGCGAAGTCGCTGCAGCCAA
Source organism: Streptomyces sp. NPDC054794 (assembly GCF_053611585.1). Lineage (NCBI taxonomy): Bacteria > Bacillati > Actinomycetota > Actinomycetes > Kitasatosporales > Streptomycetaceae > Streptomyces > Streptomyces sp. NPDC054794. The sequence goes on from NZ_JBSHAQ010000053.1 coordinate 33,214, forward strand.
GGCCTGAAAAACGGGCACCTCCGGGGGAGCTGTCGGCAAGCCCCGGAGGCGCATTCAAAGGTACGCGGTATCTCAGCCCACTGCGGGCGTCTCCTCCGGGTTTGTCGCTGCGCGAGCCTGCTGCCCGGACCAGGTCGTCGCCGACGTACGGGCGGCAGCGTTCGGGAAGTGGCGATGGCCGGTGCCGCGAAGCTGTGCGGCTTCGCGGCGGGGAAGGTGGCTGGCCTCTCCACCCCGGCCATCGTGCGGCGTCTGGCCTGCCGGGAGTTCGTCGGTCCCTTCAACCGGAGGCCGCAGTCTTACGGTATCCCGTGTGTGATGCGGTTCGGTGCGCTGTAGTCAGGGCGTTGAGGACCGGCGGGCGGCCAGCTCCTGGAGGCGGGAGCGTTTCCAGCGTTGCTGGCGTGGTCGGCCGGCACTGCCGCGGCGGTATTCGAAGGCGTCGGGCTGTTCGAGGTCGGGCAGGAGGCCGTGGCCGAGCGCGCTGATGAGGCTGTCGGCGTTGGTGTATCCGAGGACCTGGGCCGCTTCGGCGGCGCCGATCAGGTCCTCGTTCGCGTCCTGGTCGGCGGCGGGCAGCACACCGCGCTTGCGGGCGGCGGCGAGGATGGTGGCCCGGCGCCACTTCTTGCGGGGTCCGCCGCGGCTGCCTTCCTGCCTCTCCAGGGTCTCCGGTTCGGGCAGTTCGGGGATGCGACCCTGATAGAGGGCGCTGGAGAAGGAGGCGACGCTGCTGTAGCCGAACAGGCTCGCGACCTCGGATGTGCCGAACAGCTCGTCGGGGTCCCCGTCGACGGGGACTGCGGGCAGCGCGGCAGCGGGGGCGGAGCTGCGCCGGCCCTTGCCGGGGCGGCTGCTCGCCCAGGCGACGATGGTGCCGCGGCGCCACATTGGGCCGTCGACGTCCTCGTGGAGCGCATGCAGCTGGTCCCACACCCCTGTATCGTTCCACGCCGCAAGGCGCCGCCAGCAGGTCATGCCCGAACCGAAGCCGAGCTCCTGGGGCAGGTATTCCCGTTGGCCTCTTGACCAGCGAGCGGACAAGCCCAAAGTCACATGATCAACCACTTCTGTTAGGGGCTATCCCCTGTGAGAAACGGAAAACAGCGATGAGAGCCTCTCGGAGATCGCTACCTACCTCAAGCCGGGCAACGCCGCATTCGTCCTGTCCATGACCGAGGGCGGCTTATCGCCGACGACCGCCAACTGGGACCGGGAGTTCGTTGCGAAGGGCCTGCCCGTCCTGGGGAGGATTCCCGAGCGTCACCTACGGATCTGCGAGAGCCGCTGAGGGAGGTCCACTCCGCCGGCCCCGACTCCGATCCTGGCCGAACTTCTCGCCTGGAAAGCAGTGGCAAACAACTGCCACGCAAGTTCACTGAAGACCAGGATCGCCCCCCGGGAATCGCGAACCCCTATCGAGGTGACGGTGTGCGCTACCTCTACACAACTGGCACCGTCGCCGCATGCACTGCTTCTGCACCAAGATGCGCCGGTGAAGTCGACTTGCACCAGGGAACCCCCTTGACACTTGCCTTGAACTCCCGTTCGGATACGACGAGTTCGTGTCAGTATCAGTCTAGACCCGAACGGCGCAGGGAGCAGATGTGGCGAGGGCGAGTGGGCGGCGGCATGACCGTGACCGGTGGATCGATCGGCGCTATCTCTTGATCGGTGCGGCGCTGCTGGCGTTGCTGGCCTTTCTCCTCTGCACGCCGCTTGCACTTTTGGCTATCGGTCAACTCCACACTAGGGACTGGGCGAGATTAAGTGACGTAGCGGCGACGTACGGAGACATTGCCACGGTTTTCAGCATGTTGGCGCTTGCCGGAGTCGCTGCCTCGCTGATCCTGCAGGCGCGCGACACCACGGTCAATCGGGAATTGACGCACCGCTCCATGCACAGTGATCTGCTGTCCAAGGCTTTGGATGATCCAGAGCTCCGTGCCTGTTGGGGGACAATTACTGGGGATGACGAGCAGGACCGGCAGCACATCTACACTAACCTCATCTTCTCGTTCTGGCGCTCGATGTTTGAGATAGGAATGATCGGCGAGGGCGAACTGAAGGCTCTTTCTGCCCAGATCTTCTCCGCCCCACCGGGGCGCAGATACTGGACCCTGGTGGCAGAGCATCACCGACATCACCACGTGTCTGACCGCGACAGAAGGTTCACTGAGATCCTGGATCAGGAACATGAAAGAGCAATGGCCAATTTGGCCTCCCCTGATGCGTAGCACGGCTGCCTACCTTGGCCTCGAAGCAGTCGACGTGCTGAGGCGCGGGGCCGTCCTTTCCCGGCGGCCCGTGCCCGTCCCGCCCCCGCGCCAAGGACCTTGCGGCAGCCCGCCCGACCACCGTCGCCGCCTGAGACCATCGACCCCATAGGCAAGCACTCCCGACCCGGACCGCCGCACCAGCCCTCCCGCGCGATCCCATGCGTCGACACCAGTGATCCGCTCGCCGCCTACAACAAGCGCCGCCGGCCGCCACTCGATCAGTACCGCCGGTACGGCCCGCCGCACGCTGGCGGCAGGCACCTGCGCCCCGGCGAGCCGAGGGCGCTGGAGGAGTGGGACGGCTTCCGCTTCGTGCCAGCAGGCACTGCGCCCGACCTCGCGACGGCACAGCAGTGGGTGAACGCATGGACGTTCGGTGACTGTACCGACGATGTCGAGTCCGCTACCTGACGCTTGAGCAGCCACCGTCACCGGGCATGCGGCTGGTGACGACTGTAGAGCACCGCCGCTTCGGGCCGAGGAGACCTCGGTGCCGATGCGAGCCCGCTCCGGGCGAGGCCGTCACAGATGATGTGGCTCCGCGCGGTTGCAAGCGTCCATCGTCCCCGCGTGTGCGGGGAGCAGCGGGCGATACCGAGGGCGCGTCCGATCTGGTCGGGACCATCCCCGCGCGTGCGGGGAGCAGGTACGCGCCCGCGGGGAGGGTCCCTACTGAGGCGACCCCCGTGACGTGGACACTCTGACAATGGATCTTGCAGATCCAAGGGAAGGTGTCCTGGTGGGACGTAAGTCTCCGTATCCGGCGGAGTTCAGGAACGACGCTGTCGCGCTGTACCGCGCGGCGGGCGGGAAGCGCACGTACGCGGCGGTCGCGGCGGATGTCGGGGTGACCGGAGAGACGCTGCGGAGCTGGGTGCGCCAGGCCGACGAGCACGCGGGCCGCGCTCATAGCCACGGCGAGCAGAGCGCGGAGAGCCGGGATGAGGAGCTGGCCCGGCTGCGCGCGGAGAACGGCCGGCTGCGCAAGGCGGAGAAGGAGTGGGAGCTCGAGCGGGAGATCCTGCGCCGGGCAGCGGCGTATTTCGCCTCCAGGAGATGAAGTGAAGAACCGTCGCTGGGACTTCGTCTCCGCCCACGCCGAGACCTTCGGCGTCCAGCGGATATGCCGGGTCCTGCAGGTCTCGCGCTCGGGCTACTACCGGTGGATCGCCGGCGCGAAGACCCGTCAGGAGCGGCAGGCCGCCGACGACGCCCTGCTCGTGGAGATGCGTGAGATCCACACCGAGCACAAGGGCACCTATGGAGTCCGGCGCGTCCATGCCGAGTTGCGCAGCTTCGGGCGCACGGTCAACCGCAAGCGCGTCGAGCGCCTGATGCGCGTCAACCGGCTCGAAGGCCGCCACCTGCGACGCCGCAAGCGCACCACGGTCCCCGGCCGGCTCGCACCGCCCGCCCCGGACCTCATCCAACGCGACTTCACCGCCGCGCGGTTGGACGAGCAGTGGTGCGGCGACATCACATACGTGCAGGTCGGTGGCTCGTGGCTGTATCTCGCCTGCGTCATCGACATCTGCTCACGCCGAGTGCTCGGCTGGTCGATGGCCTCGCACATGCGCGCCGAGCTGGTCATCGACGCACTGAAGATGGCGGTGGCGACCCGCGGCGGCAACGTCGACGGAGTGATCTTCCACGCGGACAGAGGTTCGCCAGTACACGTCGGCCGCGTTCGCGCAGGTCTGTGGTGGTTTCGGGATCCGCAGGAGCATGGGGCGCGTCGGCTCGAGCTACGACAATGCTCTCGCTGAGAGCTTCTGGCAGGGGCTGAAGAGGGAGACGATGCACCAACGGCTGTTCTCGACGATGCGCCAGGCGCGGCTGGAGATCTTCCAGTGGCTCACCTACTACAACGCCCGCAGACGCCACAGCGCCCTCAACTACCTCTCACCAGCCGAATTCGAACAGCAACAGCAGAGAGCACGTACACTCACACTCGCAGCATGAACCCCCGTGTCCACACGCCGAGGGCCGCCTCAGTGCCCGGCGGAAAGTGGCAGACCGTGATCTCCAAGCCGCTCTCCAGGGCGAAGGCAGCCAGGTGTTTCTTCCAGGTCCAGCGGCGGGGATCGTTCGAGCCGCCGGCGTCGGCGGTGATCAGCAACCGGGTTGCGTCCGGGTGGTGCACCTGTCCGCGGCGCTGCCACCAGCGACGTATGGACTCCACCGCGAACTCGGCGGTGTCGTGGTCGGTCCCGACGTTGACCCAGCCGGTGTTGGTGGCGATGTCGTAGATTCCATACGGGATGGCGACGGGCTGGTCGCTGGTGGTGAAGGTGTGGCAGTCGACTTTGATCGGGTCCTTGCCCGGCCGCCAGGTGCGACCGGGCCGGTCTCGGTTGCCGAGTGCGGGTGGGCCAGCGCGGCCGCATAACACAGGCCGGTGGTGTCGGGGTGCAGGCCAGCCTGGCGGAGTTCGGCGAGTTTGGGGTCGGCGGCCAGGGTGGCGTTGGGGTGGTGGTCCCGGACGTGCCGACGGTGGCGACCGGTGACGGGCCCGGGCCCGAGGGGCGCAGACCCTCTCTGCCGGGTGTTCGTCACGGCCGGCAATCTGGCTCCGTCCCGGACGCGACGGACTGCTCGATCCAGCCGAACGGTCCGGTGGACCCTGAACCGCCTGAAGGGTGAGGGGCACTGCCTGTCTGCAAGGGCAGACGAGCGAGCCAGCAGTTGCCGGCCTCGCCGGACGGGACCCGGCTGGCCGGAACACCGGACCTGCCATGTCCGGCAAGCCGGTCTGGGCGCCGAGCGGCCGGGACACAACAGTGAAACCGCTGGGACGTGTCTGGTACAACCGGCGCCGCACGCGCGGCGTCATGAGTGTCACACGGCCAATGAGCCGCTCCGCGCAGCAGAAGGGCAACCGCGTTGTCAGCTCCACTCATACTCCGGCGAGTACTCCCCGCCACCGCACTCGCCTGCATCGCGGTGATCGCCACCGGCTGCAGCGCGGGCTCGGCCGGCTCCTCCTCCGGTGGCACCGCCGCAGCGACGGTTTCCGACGCACCGGCTACTTCGGGCGCACCGGCTACGACGGCGCCTGCCGCACCGGCTACTTCGGGCGCACCGGCTACGACGGCGCCTGCCGCACCGGCTACTTCGGGCGCACCGGCTACGACGGCGCCCGCCGCACCGGCTGCAGGTCGGGCCAGCGGTACGGGCACCGGCACCGAGGCGCCGACCGGCACCACGCATCGGGGTACCGCCGCCTGCCCAACCCGCTATCTGAGCGCCAGACCGGGCGTCAGCCAGGGCGCCGCCGGCAGCGTCTACCAGGTGATCGACTTCACCAATATCTCCAAGACCGCCTGCACCCTGTACGGCTACCCCGGGGTGTCGCTCGCCGGGGGCAGCCCCGTCCGTCAGATCGGCCCGGCCGCCACCCGCAACACCATCACACCCCCCACGCTGGTGACGCTGGCGCCGGGGGCCACCGGCAACGCGCTGCTACGGATCACAAACGCCGGCAACTACCCCGCGGAGCAGTGCCACCCGACTGCCGCGCAATACCTGCAGGTCTACCCGCCGGGTCAGACAACCCCGATCTACGTCGCCTACCGCTCGACTGCCTGCGCCGGGACGGTCGGCATCCTGAGCGTCAGCACGGTCCAGCCAGGCGCGGGGAGCGCGTCGTAGCACGCCGATCCGGACCGACACCCGGCGGTGCGCGACGACATCACCGTCCTACGGCCTGGACGTTTCGGCCAAGGAGGCTGCACAGCCGGGCGATCTCCTCGCGCAGCTCCGCGTTCTCCTCCAGCGCCACGTCGAGACGGATGCGCAACTCGTCGGGATCGAAGCAGTCGGACCAATCCGCCACGTTCCCCTGATCCAGACTGCGAGTGCGTCACGCAGCGAAAGCAGTCAGGTTTCCCTCTTCCGGCGGCCCTGTTCCAGGGGCTCACTGCGATTTCGGACGGGTCGTGTCGGCGATGCGGAGGAAGTCGTGTCCGCGTGGGGTAGGGGCGTGGGGGCGGCGGAGCAGTCGATGATGCGGAACCCGGCAGCCTTTTCGACCTTTGTGATGCGTTGTTTGAGGGCCCCGTTGCGTCCGGCGTACATGGGCCGGGCTGGGGCGGCGATGCTGGGGTGGAACACGTGGCCAGGGCTCATGCTTCACGTTCGGACCAGTCTCGAATCGCCGTAGTGGGTTTCGGCGTGATGCGGGTCAGTGTGGTCCAGCGCCGTTCGAAGTCGTGGGTATGTTTGGTGATGTGGGCTGGGGTGATCGGCTTGTTGTACTGGGCAATGGTCCCGCGGGCTGTGCATTCCTGCGCAATGGCATCGGCTGATGGCGCCGTGGTGCGCGCACGGTGCTCCGCCCAGATGTTGTAGATGCGGAATTGGAGTGGGTAGCGGCGCAGCGTGGACGGGCTGAGAGGTTTCCTTTCCCGGCCGAGCATGCCGTCGCTCGCAAGGAAGGCGGACAGCTCTTCAGGGGAAGGTTCACGGCCGTGCTGAGCCTGGTATGCCCTCCAGGCGAGGTAGTAGCGGTCGACGACGGTGAAGTCAGCTCCGTCGGCGTGGCCCTGCCGTGGGGGTTCGTCGTCGGCGTTGGTGTCGGCGTCGGGGCTTTGCTGCCCCGAGGTGGTCTGAATCCTGGCGGTTGCGGTGTCCTGCCGGGTCGTCCGGTCCGGCTGGGACTCGTCCTGCGGCTGCTCGGTGAGATCGGCGGCTGTCGCGTTCTCGTGCAGCGGTGTGGAGGCAGAGCCTGCGGTGCCGCAGTCGGGGTCGTGGGATGCGGCAGCGTGGTCCTGTGGTTCGGACGCGGTAACGGGGTGGCTGGTGTTGCCGGTGATGCCCGCCTGCTGTGGCGTGTACGTGGCTGGCGCGACGGCATCGGGATTGGGGCCGTGCGCGGCTTCGTCTGTGGGCCAGGGCCAGGTCTTGGAGCAGTTGCCGCCCGACGACGGTGCGTCGTCCGTGCCGTAGTCGTCGGGCGCTGTCTCAACTTCGGTTTCGCTTGGTGACGAGTGACGCTGCGTGAGGGGCTGTAGCCGGGGCTCCGGTTGCTTGTTGGATGGTGGCCGGCTGGCAGGGTTGGCGTTGCGGTGCTGGTCCTGGAGCGGGGCAGTGACCTGCGCGCTCGTGGGTCCGATTCCGGAAGCGCGGGGCCTGGCCTGGGGGGCGTTGGCGTGAGGTCGGGCGGCTCCGTCGTCTTCCGTGTCCGGGTCGGGTGACCGACTGGGGTCTGCGGGCGGTGGCTGATTCGTCGGCTGGGGCTCGGCGCCGCTTGGCCGCAATGGCTCCTCTTCCCGCTGGCGGGCGGCCTCATGTTCAAGGCGGTGCCGCTGTGCAGGCACCGGGGTTCGCTCGTTGGTGACCGGGATGAGAGGACCGCTGATGCCAGCAGCGGCCAGCCCGGCCGGGGTGGTCTCGGCGAGAGGGATGCCGTATCTGGCCAGTCGCAGGGGCATCAGGGACTCGACCGGGGCTTTGCGGCGCCAGGTGCGGCCGTAGCGGGCTTGGAGGCGGGCCTGGTAGACGAGTCGTTCCTGCTCCAGCTTGATGACCTGGTGGTAGGAGCGCAGCTCCCACAGCTTCATGCGGCGCCACAGCAGGAAGGTCGGCAGGGGGGAGAGCAGCCAGCGGGCGGGTCGGACGCTTTCCATGTGTGTGTCGGCGGTGATGTCGGCGATCCGGCCGGTGGCGTGGCGGGCGGCCTCGACGGCGACCACGAACAGGATGGGGATCACCGCGTGCATGGCCGTGCCCAGCGGGTTGGGCCAGGCGGCGGCGCCGTTGAAGGCGATGGTGGCGGCTGTCAGTACCCAGGCCGTCTGGCGCAGGAGTGGGAACGGGGTGCGGATCCAGGTGAGGAGCAGGTCCAGGGCGAGCAGGACGCAGATGCCGGCGTCGATGCCGATCGGGAAGAGGTAGGAGAAGTTCCCGAAGCCCTTGTTGATGGCGAGCTGGCGGACGGCGGTGTAGGAACCGGTGAAGCCGATACCGGCGACGGTGAGGGTGCCGGTGATGACCGCGGCTGCTACAGCGCGCTGGGCGTGGCTGAGGTATCTGGGAGTGCCGGTCGGGTCCGCCGAGCCGTCGCCTTCTGGAACGGTGTGGGTGGGGGTGCGGTGTGCGGGCCCGGTGCGGCGGTGGCCGGGTGGATGCCTGCGCGTTGGCTTCGGGAGTGGTGGCCGGGTGGGGGTCATGGGTGGTGGGCCTGTGGGGGTCCGGTTCGGTGGAGCAGGTCGTTGATGAGCTGTTCGGTTTCTGGTTCGAGGGGGCAGTCGAGGGCGGTGTTGATGTGCTGGAGGCGGGTGATTGCCATGTGGAGCCCTGCCCGGTTCCCGGCGGTGTGTTCGATCAGCATCCATGCCCGGTAGAGGGCTTCGGCTGCTTCGTCGACCTCGAGTCCGGTGGCGATGGCCTGGCGGGCCAGGGTGAGGTTGTGGTGGGGGCCGGGTGGGGTGCGCTGGGTCGCGATGCGGTGGGCGACCTCGATGATTGAGGTGGTCATTTCCTGTTGGTGGGGTTCGGCCCAGGGCGGGGGGTGGCCGTCGAAGGGGCGGCCGCGGACGAGGGCGAGTGCTGTTTCCAGCCGGGGTAGGTGCTCTGCTGCGGGTGGGGTGTGTTGGGTGAGGTGTTGGAAGGTGGTCCAGTCGCAGCGGATGTCGGGGTGGAGTTGGTAGGGGTCGTCGGCGTTGGTGCGGCGGGGGACGTAGGGCTGGCCGTTGGGGTCGTTGCCGAGGGCGCGGCGCAGGCCGTGGAGGCGGGCGTTGAGGGTGGTGGTGGTCCAGGGGGTGGTGGGGTCCATGTCGGTGCAGAGGGAGTCGGCGGTGCGGCCGGGCCGGAAATACAGCAGGGCGGCGAGTTCGGTGGTGCGTCGGCCGTGCCCGGTGTGTGGGACGCCGTCGACTTCGACGGGGCCCAGGACGCGGATTTCGGGCGGGTGCTCGTCACCGGTGCCGGCCGGTGCTGCCTGGTCCGTGCGTGTGCGGGCCGTCTGCGGGGCGGGCGGGTGGTGGGCGTGAGCCGCTGTGCTGCCTGGCCGTGTGCTGCTGGCCGCCTCGTCGTGGGGGCGGGCCGCACTGCGGTGTAGGGCGGCATCACGAGAGCGTGGGGCCCCTTCGGGTACGGCGGCGAGCAGGGCCGCAAATACCCGGTCGTCACCGCGCGCACCACCAGCTTGCACGGAAGGTCCGCCCGGCGCACCGGCGCCGGCGTCGGCGTCGGCGGGTTTCACGACCGAGGCTGTCTCGGCTTGTGTTGGATGGCCGCAGTGGTCCGCGGCGTCCGGCCCCGGCAGGTCGGCTCCCGTCCGCGGACCTGTTTCGTCGCTCGTCTGCTCCCGTTGAGGGGGCTGGCGGGTGTGGGTGAGGGCGGTGGTGATCCGTGCGTAGGCGGTGTCGTCGACCCGCTGGAGGGTGATGTCGGCGCCGATGAGGTCGAGGTGCTGGGGCTGGTCGTCGCCGGAGTCAAGGATGACGGCGTGGGGGAAGAATGCCCGGGCTGTGGAGGCGGGCGCGACGAGCGCGATGGGGACGGTGCGGGTCCCTTCGATGAGGTCGGCGAGCTGGTGGGAGATGTCCGCATCGAGAGCGGTAGCGGACAGGATGAGGCAGGGACGGTGGGGGAGTTCGGGGTGTTGGTGTGCTTCCAGCAGCCGTTCGGTCAGGTCCTTGAGCGCCTGGGCCGCGTGGCGTGCGTGGGTGAGGCGGCTCTTTGGCAGCAGGTGGGGCAGCGTCGGGCCGAAGCCGATGGTGACGAGGTCGGCGCTGTCGGCCCAGGGGCTCATGGCGTGTTCCAGGGCGAGCGAGGTGCACACCTGGGTGATGTGCACCGGGTCGCCCTCCAGTAGGAGCGCCGGGAGTTGAGCCAGGCTGACCAGGACGAGGGCGCCGTCGCGGGTGTGGCCGAGCGTGACGAGGCCCGGGTAGGGGGCGGGGACCTGGCGGGCCGACTCGGGGTCCAGGAGCGTGGCGTCGGCGGGCAGTTCCCACCATCCTGCTGCATCCCCGGCAGTGAACGGGGGGCAGGGTTGTTCGGCAGGGTTGTGTGGCAGGACCTGCAGCGTCCGGGTGCCGGTGCGGACAGCCCGCACGGCGGGCAGCTCGCCGTTGTTCTGTTGCGCAGTATGGTGGGCGAGGGTGCGCAGGGCAAGGTCCAGCCGCGCCGCGCCGATGGGTTCGCCGGCAGCACGCAACAGGGCGTGAGGGGTGACTCCGTGAGGTGTGCGGGCGGGCGCCGCACCGTTGTTCCGGTGGTGCCGGCGCAGGACTTTCCGCATCGTGAGGGCGCCGGTGAGGGCGGCGGCGAGGAGTGCCGCAAGGCCCAGGGCTTGATACAGCGCAAATGACCTGCCCGGCGACGACGGTGGTGGGTGCGAGGCAGAGGCGCTGGTGGCGGGGGAGGCCGTGGCGGGACTTGACGGCTGAGCGGGGGCGGGTGGGAAGGCGCTCGTGCTGGGCTGTGGGGTCTGTGTGCTGTCGTTGTTTGCGGGTGTGTGGGTGGCCGGTATGTGGGCGCTGGGGCCGCCGGGGTGAGTGTTGCTGGGGTGTTGGCTGTGGCCGGGTGCTGTGCCGGTGAGGTCCTGGACGCTTTGACGCAGCGCGGGGGCGGGGAAGGTCAGGGCCAGGATCTTCGGACCGGCGAGGCGGGCGCCGGGGTGCAGGGCCAGGGAGGGCGTGGGCGAGTGGGTGGCGGCCCGCGCGGTCGCGGCGGCCTCCCGTGCGCAGGCACAGACCCCGGTGGGAGCGGGGTGCCAGGTGTCGGCTGCGATGAGGAGACCGGCGAGGGCGGCCAGGAATGTGAGCCAGGCTGTCAGACGAGTACGCAGAGGGGACATGGCGGGGTTCACCGGGTGAGGGTGAGCGTCGTGGACTCGAACAGGGGCATTTCGAAGTCGACGGTGGTGGTGCGTGCGGGTGGTGCGGGGAACTGCATGAACACGGCCGCGCTTTCGCCGGCAGCGAGTTTGGACAGGCCGGTGGTGGTCAGGGGGCGTGCGTCGGTGTCGCGCAGGACGTAGTACCGCCTGCCGCCGGTGAAGTCGACGAGGGTGGCTCCGGCGAGGGAGGGGCCGTTCTTGAGGACGGCGGTTTCGCTGCCGCGGAGTTCGGCGGGGACGACGACCAGGCTGCTGCTCGTGTTCTTGAGTGTGCCGCGGACGGTGACGGCTCCGGCGGGAGCCCGACGGGCGGAGGTCAGGGTCAACTGCAGGTGGCGCTGGCCCTTGAGCACGGCCAGGGGCGTTTTTCGCCGTCCTTGCCTGGTGTGTGGCACCGGGCTGGTTGCAGTGGAGGTGGCGGATGCCGCGACGGTGTGCTCGTGCGGCGTACGGCCGGGTGTGCAGCCGCTCGTGCCCAGTGCCAGTGCGGCTGCGGTCATCAGCATGGTTGTGGTTGCCAGGGCCCCCCGTTGTCTGCGCGGGGCGGTGGCGGGACGGGTCGTCATGACGCGGCATCCGTTCCGTGTCTGGGCCGGGCGGCGGGCGGTTGAGCCGGGAGACTGCTCGGGGTGCGGGCGGGGCGTGTCGGTGTCACGCGGGTGGGCGCGGCTGCGCTCGATATCGGTCCACGGAGGCGATGCGGGCCGTTGGCGGGTCATCGGGCGTGGGGTGGGCCGGCCGTGGCGGGTCATCGGGGGTGGGTGGGGCGTGGCCAGACGGTGATGACGTCGCCGTCGAGGGTGACGTGCCGGTGGGGGAACTGACGGCGTACCAGGTTGAGGTCGGCCAGGTCGAAGTCGCCGCCGGCGGTGACCACCCAGGCGTCCCCAACACGCGACACCTCCTGCGCGTAAGCGGGCCACACAGGGGCTGGTAACTCTTCGATTGTGCGAATCCTTGTAACGGGCTGATTCATTACATGTCCTCATCGAAACTTGTGGCTCTTGGTGTCTGGCTGGCCCTCGCGCGCCAACGAGGCAACTGTAAACGTTCGCGTGAGCAAATTCCAAGTGGTTTGGGGAACTTGGGGGCAGTCGTGTCCCCCAGGGGTGTTGGTGCTCGTGCGGGGGCTTGGTCGCGCTGTCGGCTATGCAGGCCGTTGCCGTTGCCGTTGCCGTTGCCGTTGCCGTGGCTGGTGCCGTTGCCGGTGGTGTGTGGGGCTGCGGGATGCCCGCGGGTCGTGGGTTGTGTGCTCCAGGGCGGTTGGCGGATGCCCAGGCCGGGGCGCCCGGGCGGGGCTGCCGGGCATGGCCTGCCTGGCTGTGCGGTCTTGCACGGCGAGACATCGCCGGCTGCGCCAGGGGACCCGCAGGTCGCTGCCTGGTTGTGTTCCGGGGGGTGTGCGGGTTGGTCTCGTGTTGTGGTGGGGGTGTTACAGGTCAGTCCAGGAGCGGGGTTCGCCTCCCGTCAGGGGTGTCCACACTGCCTCGGTGGGCCTGTGGTGTTCGAGGTCGTGGAGGTGGGCTGCTGCCAGGGGCACGTGGCGGGCGAGGGCGTTGACGTGGGGGTGCTGGGCGGTCATGGCTTTCAGGTCGCTGATGCGGTGGTCGAGGGTGGGGCGTGGGGCTCCGGTGAGGACGAACAGGATGCGGGGGAAGAGGGGGTACCAGCGCAGCCACAGCGGGCTCGATCCGGCGCGTTTGCGGGCGTGGTGGCCGGCGGGCTGGGGTTCGTAGGCCCACAGGCGTGCGTAGTCGATCAGTTTCGTGGCGAGGCGTTCGCTGGACATGGTGGTGCGGTCGACTTCGATGAATGCCCTCAGTTTGATGCGCTGCTCGGTGCTGGTGAGGGTGTAGTGGAGGACGGCGTCGGCGGTGAGGCGGGCGTTTTCGCCGATGGGGTGGGAGATTTCGGGGGTCCAGTCGAGCGGGCCGTGTTCGTCGCCGCGTTCGCGTGCGTCGGTGGCGAAGGCGAGGTGGGTGCGCACCACGGTGAGGGTGTGGGGGGTTTTCAGTGAGGCGGCGGTGGCGGAGGTGATCGGATATGGGGGCCGGCCGCGCAGTGCGGGGTGGTCGCGGGCGATGCGGGCGCCGTCGGCGGTGAGGTACCAGGCGCGGGTGCGCTGGGAGCGTGGCAGTACGACGGAGTCGACGAGGTCCTTGTCGCGCAGCCGGTTCAACGGCGTGCTGATCGTCTGCCGGGTGACTTCGGGCCGGAGCATCGCGTGGAGTTGGGCGGTGGTGGCCATGCGGTGCTGGGCGAGCGCGGTCAGCAGCTGGTGCGGGAGCCATTCCAGGGGGCTGGGCTGCCAGGCCGGTGCGGTGCTGTGGGAGCCGGAGGAGTCCTTGATGGTGTCTGCGGGCCCGATGGCGGCGCCGTCGGCAGCGCCGCTCGCGCCGATCTCGGCGTCGGCGTCGGCGTGGGCGTGGGCGATGGTGTCGGTGTCGGTGTCGGCGGTGGGTGGGGTGGTGGTCATTGGTATCCCGATTCTTTGTTCAGCGTTACGGACGGCCGTGTGGTGGGGGTGTGCTGGGTGAGGAAGCCGGTGACGCGGGTGAGCTGGTTTTCGGCCCGGGTGGTGAGCGTCTCCAGCGGGGCGGCGCCTGCCGTGGCCCGGGCGGCGCGCTGCAGTGCCCCGGCCTGGCCCGGGCGGGCGTAGTCGGCGAACACGTCGTCCAGGTGAGGGCCGGTGATCTGGACCGGGCCGATGCGGCGTCCGTGGACGGTCAGTGACATGTAGTGCTCGTACCGGTCCAGGGCGGCGACGATGTCGGGGCCGGGATGGTCTCCCCATTCCGCGGTGATCGGTGCGATGGCGGACTGCGAGCCGGCGGTCGAGGCCAGGGTGGAGGCGTTCTGCACCAAGGAGAGCCGCACTGGGTGGGGGAGGCGGGCCAGGAGCTGGGTCATGCCGTGGACGTGGACCTTGTATTTGCGGAAGTCCTCGAACATCGCGGCGATTGTCTCGGGGGCTGCGCCGGTGAGGGTGATCAGCTCGTCGAAGTACGGGCGGAACGGCACCCGCTGGTTCTCGGGGGTGTCCCTTCTTGAGCGCACGGCACGCAGCAGGTCCCGGGCGAGCAGCGCGGTGATCAGCCGGTCGGTGGGCCCGTTGCCACCGGGGCACACCCACACGATCATCCGGTGGTCCATCGCGGCGCGGATGTTGTAGATGCCGGCGGGCTGGCCGAGGAAGGCGCGGGTGATGGGGTGGGCGGCGAGACGGGTGATCGGGTTGAGGACCACACCGAAGGCGTCGACGGGCAGGGTGGGGAACACGGTCTGCCACCAGGAGCGGGTCTCTTCATCGAGGCGGTCGTGTACTGCGGTGAGCGCCGTGGTGCGGAAGACCGGGTCGGTCAGCAGGGCCCGCACGTGAAAGACCGTGGCCTGGTCCTCGACCCGTCCGGCGTGGCAGGCGGCCTCGTTGACGGCCACCAGCACCGCCACCGCGGCGGTGAGGATGGTCAGCGCGCGGGGAGCGGTGGCGTCGTCCCAGCCGAGCGCAGCCGCGAAGGCGTCGGTGACGGCTTCGACGACCTCGTGTGCGGCCTGGCCCTGGTGCATGCCGATCGGGTTCCAGCAACTGATCTGCGGAGCAGGCCCGCTGGCGTTGAGGTCGATCAGTGCGATCCGTTGCATGAGGGGGTTGTGGGCGAGGAAGGGCAGGGCACGCGGCCACGAGTCGCGGTGGGGGTCGACGAACATGAGCCCGCCGCCGGCATGCGCCCAGCCGATCGCCTGTGCGAGGGCGCGCTCCGTCTTGCCGCCGCCGGCCTTGCCCACCCCGACCTCGAACAGCGTTTCCTTGGCGTAGGTGGCGACCAGGCGCCGGCGGCCGTCCGGGCTGCGGTAGATCCCCTGCAGGAGCAGCTCGGGGTCCCCATGCTTGAACGTCGGCAGGTCGCCGGCCAGCAGCGGCAGGCGGCAGTGCGCCGTGGGCGGCTTGAGCAGGCCGGTCAGCTCGTCCAGCCGGACCCAGTTCGCACGGGGCGGCTGGCACTGCCCCAACGTCCAGCGGCGTTCGAAGCCGCGCCGGCTGGGCCAGCGGTCCGCACCGAACCGCCAGGGGCCCACCCTCCAGCCCCGCATCGCCCAGCGCGAGCCTGCGCCGAACACATCCAGGGCGGCCTGGACCTGGGCGAGCCGGGCCTGGGCGCGGCCCTCGGTGTTGGAGGCGCACATCACCAGCAGCTGCACCCGCACCAGGTGGTCGTCCTCGGCAAGCTTGCCCAGCGCCTCGGCCGGGTCCACCCGGCGCGGGACGGGCGGCATGACCAGCCGGCGCCCGCCTGCGCCCGCAGCGGGCTTGTCGCTGAGCAGTTGCTGAAGCTGCCAGGTGAGCGAGTCCTCGATGCCGCTGGCGTCCTGCCGCAGCCAGCGCGCGGCCCGCTGGGCCTCGCGGCGTTCGGAGCGTCGCGCGGCGCCCATCAGCTGCAGACGGCGCGCCCTCAATGCCCACTTGGGGGCGCGCTGGATGTCGAGCCGGATCTCGGCGAGGTCTCCCAGCTCGGCCCGCAGGTCCGAGACAGCGTCGATCAGCGGCTGCAACGGGTCCGGGCTCAGCGGAACCTCACGCAGGGGTGCAATCGGCTTGCCGCGCAGGATGAACTCCGCCCGCACCACATGCTCACGCGGCTTGTCGACGATGCGAGGGGCCCGGTTGACGGTGACGGCCGGACCGAACGGCGTGATCGACAGCAGGCGTTCGCCGCCGGCCGGGCCTTCGATGCGATAGCGCAGCGGGTTGGAGCCGTCGGCGCGCAGCCGGATCTGCACCGACTTCGACCTTCGCGGCGCCCACCACGGCATGCTCGTCGAGGCCCGGGCGAGCTGAACACCCCGGCGGAAGATCTCCTCCAGACCAGGGTCAAAGTGCCGCGACGGTACGAGCTCCAGCGCCATCCGTTCGGCCGAGGCCTTCCGCGCCAGATGGCGCACCACCGCCTCGCCCGCGGCCCAGACCGCGCCAGAGGCTAAGGCCATCACCCACCAGCAAGTGATCAACCAGCCGACGGTGTGTCCGATGACGGAGACGAGGCCTAGTACCTGGCTGGATGCCGATGCGGTGGCCTGGCCGGTCAGGGGCGGGGCTGCGGAGTCCACGCCAGTGCTCCCTTCTTTGAGGTGGGCCGGGTGAAGTGCCAGTCGGTGATGCGGCCGTCGGTGAAGGTGCCGCCGCGGTCCATGCCCGCCCACACCAGGTGCACCACCGCCTTGTCCGGGCTGCCGTCGCGGCGGGCGATCGCGGCCTGGATCCGGAAACGGGCGGTGGCGAACGCCGGCGCGAGGCCCTGCCGGGAGGCAGGGAAGACCGCAGGCCAATGCACGCGGCCGATCCCGGTGGCGTCGGCGCGCAGCAGGTCGCGTCCCGCTGCCAGCAGTTCGCGTGCGTCACCGGAGGGAAGATCTGGGGGCCACGCGGCCTCCAACGCCTTTTGGATGGCCGCATCGCCGGCCGTGCCTTCGCCGTGCGGCGGCAGAGCGGACTCACCGGCCGCCGGTGTCGACGCGGCGGGCGTCGAGGCAGGAGCGCCGACGGCCGGCGCGTCAGCGGTCGGTGTAGGGGCCGCAAAGGACGGATCCGTGGCTGCGTGAGCAGTCAGAGATGCCGCCGGGGCCGGTGGCTGCTGACCGTGCGGCATGCCGAGGAGGGCGACGCCGGCGACGGCGAGCAGGGCGGTGCTCAGCAACAGCAGACGCGGTGAGCGCGGGGTGGTGGTCACAGCAGTCGCGCTCCCCCCGCGAAGCCGGACATGGCGTTGACCGAGTCCAGCCGGACGACCGTGCCCGGGCGGGCGGCGTTGATCATTTGACCGCTGCCGACGTAGATCCCGACGTGGTAGATCGTGGAATCGCGGCCGGGGGCGTAGGCGTAGAAGACGAGGTCGCCCGGCTTGAGGACACCGGTGCCGAGGCTGGCGGGGATGCGCTGGCCGGTGCCGGCCTGCGCGGCCGCGGTGCGCGGCAGGCGGATGCCGGCCTTGGCGTACGCGTAGGTGGTCAGCCCCGAGCAGTCGAAGCCCTTGACCGTCGTGCCGCTCTTGCCGCTGGGTGAGCAGCAGATCCCGTACGACGGGCCCTGGGCGTTGCCGCCGCCCCACGAGTAGGGCACACCCCGCTGGGAGAGCGCCGCGTCGATCACGGTACGGACCTTCCCCGAGACGTTCTTCAGGTCCGGATCCTTGGCGGCCGCCGTGTACTGGGCGATCCAGCCCAGCACGTTGGCGACGTACTCGCCTGAGTGGTTGTACTGCAGGATCGCGGCCTTGAGCTGGGCGCGCTTGGTCAGATCGCGGCCGCCTCCGCACAGGTACACAGCGGCGCCGAGCGCGGCGTCGTCGGCGTTGTGCGGGTCGGCGATCTTGTCGCCGCCTGCGGCCTTGCCGATCGACTCCCAGGTGGAGGGCAGGAACTGGAAGGGGCCGACGGCGCGCTCACCGGTGGCGGTGCCGTCCCACTTGCCGTGGTCGGTGTCGGGGAAGGCGGTGGTGTTGGCGCCGGCCCCGGAGCCGTTGAGGAGGACGCCGTAGATCTTCGGGCGGATGTCGCCGTTGTCTGCGATGTTGCGGCCCACTGCGTGATTGGACTCGACTTTCGCGATCCCGGCCAGGATCGGCCAGCGCATGCCCTGGCACTTGGGCCTGTACGTGCCGACCTGCTGGACGGCCCTCTTGTAGGCGGTCAGCATCCGCGGCGGGATGTCCGTGGCACTGCCGCCCTCGGCGATCCCGCCGTCGTCCTGGGCACCCGTCTTCAGCGCGACGTACGCGCTGATCGCGTTGCCTACTGGTGCGGCGCAGCACACGGCGGCGAACAGCAGCAGCATCCCCGCACATCCCCACCGCGCCAGGCGGCGCCGGGACGGCCTCACTCGTTATCACCGTCCCCGTCCTCGGTGCGCCACCGTGCCCGCATCTGGCGCAGGGCTTCGGCCTGACGCATCTGCTCCTGCATCCGGGCCCGTGCCTCCGGGGTGCTGTCGTCCGGGAGCAGGGCGGCGGGTCCGTCGCTGAACCGGGGCCGACGGGAGGGGCCCGTGCCTCCTGGCTGAACGGGGGGCGCATTCCCGGCTGGCCGGGCGGGGGGTGTGTGTGGTGAGGGCGGCTGGGGGCGGCCCGGTGAGGTGGTCGTGCGGGGGGTTGGCGGGCGCGGGCCGGCGGGAGGCCAGGTGGCTGGATTGCTCGCCGGCGGGGTGGTCCTGGCGGGGCGCGGCGCTGCAGGGGGCCAGCTGCCGGCCGCGCCCGCAGCGGTGGTCGGCAGACGGCGGCCGGGAACCGCAGTGATACCGCCGCCTGCAGTTGCCCCGGCAGGGGCAACGTCGCTTTGGCGGCCCTGGCTGGTGTGTGGCGTGGGGCGCTGGGGCCGCTGGGCCTGAGCCGGGAGGCGCTTGGGCTGTTTCCAGGCGTCGGTGTCCTCGTGGATGGTGTTGCCCCAGACCTTTACTTGCTGGCGGGCGTCGTGGGTGTAGCGGGAGCCGCCGGAGCGGGCGCGGCGGATCGTGGCGGGCAATCCCACCGTCGCCCCGTACACGGCCCGGCCGCCGCGGTGCAGGATCCGGTAGCCGCGGAAGCGGACCAGCCGGTTGTGTGCGCGCGTCGACAGCAGGGTGCGGTCACTGTTCTGGTCGTGGAGGACTTCGCCGGTGCGGCGGTCGATGATCTGTCCGTCCTCGTTGCGGTAGCGGTCGGGCGGACCGCCCGGTCGGCGGGGCCCGCCCAGCGAACCGCCGCCCGACGTGCCGCCTGGGCCGCCGTCTGCGTCGTGCGCCAGGGGGCCTGCGTGCTGGTCGCCGTCGGCGGTGGGCTTGCGCCACTTGGCCAGCTGTTCCCTGTCCGGGCGGCGGCCGATGAGCAGCCAGTGCGCGCCCCTGATGCCGAGCCGTGCGCCCATACCGCCCACAGCGCCCGCCGCGGTGAGCGGGGCGAGCCCGCGGCCGGCTTCGGCCGTGGCATCGGCGAGGATCCCGCCGGTGTCCACCGGCATGCCCGCCCCGTCGAACAGGGAGGTGAGCGCGCCCATCAGCGTGTGGCGGGTGCCGAGCAGCCCGAACCGGCCACCGCCACCGGTGAAGGCGCGCAGCCCTGCGCCGTATCCGCCCAGCGCGGCGGGGGAGTTCATGGCGAGCGCGGCGCCGAGTTCGCTGGTGTCGCCGGGCATGTGGGTGCCGCCGACCTTGGCGTAGCGCATCCGCATGGCCATCCGCCGGCCGAAGGACGTGATGGCGGTCAGCAGGCGGCGGTGCCCGGCCGCGCCCG
Organism: Streptomyces sp. NPDC054794; assembly: GCF_053611585.1. NCBI lineage: Bacteria > Bacillati > Actinomycetota > Actinomycetes > Kitasatosporales > Streptomycetaceae > Streptomyces > Streptomyces sp. NPDC054794. The sequence continues at coordinate 52,599 of NZ_JBSHAQ010000053.1, forward strand.
CAATCGCGAGGACGTCGATCAGCAGGATCCGCTCGACCATCAGGTCGGGGCCGTTGGTGATGGTGGCGTCGACGGCGATCCCGAAGAACGGCACGAACGCGCAGATGCCCACCACAGCAAGGACGGCAACGCCCCACAGCGACAGCCACTTCCACACCGACTGCCGGGCCGGGCCGGGCAGCATGCCCGCAACAAAAGTGACCCCGCCGGCGACCGCCGCGGCCGCGCAGATGCCCTGGGTACCGAGCAGAACGATCGCGCTCGATAGGAGCATGCCACAGATGAACAGGGCGGCGATCAGCAGCAGGACGGCGCCGCCGAGCCGCCACCAGGTGGGCTTTTCCGCATAGGCGGCACAGGACTTGCCGACCGGGCCCGCCCGCTTCATGTCCTGCAGGAAGGCATAAAACTCGCGGTCTTCGTCGGTGACCATGGCGTCAGAGGCATTCAGCAGCTCGCCGCCGGGGGTGAATTCGGGCAGCTTCCCAGCCGGCTTGTCGCCGGTGTCGCGCTCGCAGTACTTCTTCGCGTCGCCGTGGATCAGGTCGCATGGACTCTTCTTCTGGTGGTCCTCGCAGTACGACCTGGCCGGTGGCGCGAGCTTCTTGCAGCCGTCGCCACTGCCGGAACCGGCCTTGTATCCGCCGGTGATCCACTTCAGGTGGACCGCGTAGGCCTTGCGGTCGGCCGGCTTGGCCGGGTCGAGGATCCGCCCGTACTGCAGCAGCATGTACGGCTTGACGATCAGCGCGTTGGTGACTGAGTCCTGCAGGGGGCGGGCCACCTCCGCGGCAGAGACCGGCCCCTCGCCCTCCCGCTGAAGGCACTTGAGTTCCGCGTTGCCCGCCAGGCCCTTGCACGGGTCGAGGCTGGCGAGCTTGCCGCCCCAGTCGTAGGAGTTGACGCTCTGCTGGGCGACCTCGGCAGCCACCTGCTGGGACTGCCCCAGCGGCCCGTTCTGGGAGAGCAGGGTGTCGGGGCGGATGAGGGCCGAGGCGGCGATCGCCCCGATGAGCAGGGTGAGGAAGATTTCGCCCAGGCCGCGGCCGACCCGGCCGCGCACGATCATGAATCCGGCGAAGACGAACGCCCAGGCCAGCAGCAGACCTTTCAATCCCAAGGTGTCGACCACCACGGTGTCGTAGGTGTCGGCGATCTTCTGCGCAGGGCGGGCGAGGATCTTCAGCAACGGGAACCTGAAGGCGACCTCGATCGCCCACCCCGCCAGGCCGACCAGCAGCCGGATCAGGGTGAACAGGCCGGACAGGGCGAAGGCCAGGGCCTGCGTCTTGAAGGCGACGATGGATCCGCCCTCGGCGTTCAGCTCGTACCCGTTGATCGGCACCCCTTCGGAGGAGGTGATGTTCAAAGGGGCGAGCAGGTCCCCGGTCTCGCTGTTGCTGCTGGCCGCGTACACCACCTGGGTGTTCACCAGGAGGAACACGGCGGTGAGCAGCACGACGAAGCCGGCCGTACGCAGGGTCGCGCGGTCTGGACGGAACACGTCAGCGCCGCCTTTGCCCAGCGGCGGACCGCAGCCGCCACACCACCAGGGCAGCCACACCCGTACCGGCGGTGCCCAGCCTCCACGCTGTACCCGACATGTCCTGCGGGCCGGCAGCCGCGGTCGTCGCACCGCGTGCGCAGTAGGCCTTGGCCGGACCGACGATCAGGGCGCAGGGATCGTGGTGCGCGGTGCGGGTGTCGGCGGCGAAGGCCTGCCCGGTGCGCGGCCACCACGCCTCTGGCACGCCCACACCCAAGGCAAGAAGGACCGCACCGGCAACGACGGCGATCACGGTGAGGACGCTCGCGACCGCGGCGACGTGCCGGTAGCGGTCCCAGGACAAAGTGGTCATCAGACGTTTTCCTTCGGACGGGTCTGAACGGCCTCACCAGCGGGCTGCTCCGTTGCGGAGGGCGAGGCAGATTTCGGGCGGCGTCCTGGCGTGGTGGTGATGGAGGTGGTGATGCGCTCGATGCGGGGGATGGAGACCTTGATGCGGCCGGTGTTCTGTCGCGGGCAGGTCAGCAGGAACTCGCCCTCCCGGCCCTTCTGGCCGACGGGGGACAGGCCCGTGGTCACCAGCCGCAGCAGCTCGCCGTCGTTCGGGTCGAGGCCGACGAACTCCAGGCCGCGACGGGCGCGTTCACGATCCGCGGTGCGGGCGAGAGCCCGGTAGGCCATCAGCCCGCGGTCGGGGCCGAGTTCCTCGGCGTCGTGCGAGCCCGCCAGGAGACCTGCGCCGTGCTTGCGGCCGTCGTGGAGGATCTCGTGGACCAAGGCCGTGCCCTCGGCGGACGAGGTGAGCCAGTACAGCTCGTCCAGGACGACGGCGGTGAACCGCTCAGGGTCCTCGAAGGCGGTCTGCCGCGCGATCGCGGCGATCAGGTAGAGCACCGCACGCCCGATCAGGGCCTCCAGCGGCTGCTGGTGCAGCACTTCGGGCTTGTCGAAGGCGGCCTTCGGCGGCAGCTTGAGGCCGGTCGTGGTGATTACGATCATGTCGGAGGTGCTGGAGGCGTCCAGCCGCACCGGCGGCAGCGTGGGGTCGAAGACCATGCGGGCGAGGGAGTTGGTGGCGACGACGCGGATGAGGCCGGCGAGGGTGGAGGCCGCGTCCTTGCGCTTGCCCACCTCGCGCGAGGCCATCTCCTCGAGGACCTCAAGGACGCGGTGCATAGACGGCTCCGGGCTGGCGGCGGCCTGCTCGACGGCGTGGTGGAGGACCTCGCCGTTGGTGCTCATCGGGCCGATGCCGAGCTGCAGGGTGAGGTAGGACAGGGCGTAGTGCCGTCCCTCCGGGCCGTCGAACATGCGCAGCGGGTCGATGGACGCTTCGGCCTGGGCGGCGTCGATGATCTGGACGCGGCCCTTGGCCGCGGTGCGGGCGAAGGTGGCCCACTCGCGTACGGGGGTGCGGTCGATGCAGATCGCGCAGCCGCCGCGCGCCCACACCGCCTCCGCGATCAGCTTCTGCAGCACGCTCTTGCCCGCGCCGAGATCTCCGACGATGCCCATCGAGGCCGAGGCGTCGACCTTGGGCGCATCCGCCACGTTGATCATGACCGGACGGGTGGTGCCGCTGTCCAGGTCGATCCCGAGGAACATGCCGTTCGGGTCGCCGACCTCTGCGGTGGTGAAGGCACCGCCCAGCGCCCAGTCCTCGCTGATCTGGTGCTGGGTGAACTCCCGCACCATGCCGGGCCGTACCGTGCCGGGCAGGCCCAGGGTGAACAGAGCCTCCTGCAGTCCGGCCGGGCGCACTGCCCGGTAGTCGGCGCCGCCGAGCAACGCCGCCAGCGCGCGGGCCCGGGCGTCGCAGACGGCCGCCGTCGGCCCCCACACCGTCAGCGCGGTGACGGTCTGCACCTCGACCTCGACCGACGTGCGGGACAGACGGGCATCCAGCTCGCCCAGGTCGCGGGCGGCCTCGGTCAGGGAGGCGGGCATGCCGGTGGGGCGGGCGTCGTACTGGTCGGCTTGGTCGATGAGTTCGTTCTTCTTGCGCCGCACCTGGTCGCGCGCCTTCTCCGCGGGCACCAGCGTCAAGTCGACGGTGTAGTCGACGGGGAAATCGAGCATCTCCAGCTGGGCGAACAGGTCGGCGGCGTCCTGGCTGACCGCGGGCGGGCACTCGGCCAGCGCCAACTGCGCCTGGTAGCCAACCCCGTTGTCGGACTCGACCTGCAGCCAGCGCCGCCCGAGCGGCGAGCCCGTGTTCAGGCGCCACCAGGCCTTGCGGCCCGACCGCGTGATGCGGCCCGCGCTCTTGAGCTCGTCGACGTCGTCGAGGTCGGGGTCGATGCCGCCTTCCTGCAGGCGGACCTGGCCGAGGTCGGCGTAGCTGGGGGAGCGCAGCACCCCGTCCCGGAGCTGCCCCTCGTACAGTCCGCTGGTCTCGGCCTCGGCCAGCAGGGGCTCGGCGAGGCCGCGGTGCAGGGCGTGCTGGATCATCCACACGATCTCCGCCGGGCGGGCCGGGCGGAAAGCGATGCCGCCGGCGAGCGCGGCCTGAACCCGGCAGGCCTGCTCGCGATACGCGCTCACCTCGCGCCGTGCCACTGGCGCCGGCCGCATGCCCAGCAGTGGCGCGACCTCGGCCCAGGCCGCGCCGAGGGAAGCCGACACCTGAAGGCCGCCTGTCTCGGTCTGCAGTGGGACGGCCAGCCAGAGCGTGCGATGGTGCATTTCCTGGTCGTCCAGCAGATCCAGGGTGGCCTCGACGTTCTCCACCCACGGGTGCCGGCCCGCACCGGGTGCCTGCTCGGCCGGCTCGATGCCCTCGATCATGCGCAGGGCGATCTCCCCCGGGTCGACCTGCGCACACAGACCGAACAGCCGTGGCGCCCCGGACAGAGAACGGACCAAGTGCGTGATTTTGGCGAGCTGTTCGTCGCGGACCGCGGCGGGCACATAGGTGCCCTGGACGGTCTCCTCACGCTGTCCGTGCGCGTCCGGGCCGGGGTGGAGGCGGTAGACGGCCCACACGCTGCCCTGGGTTGACCACAGCAGGTGCCCGGCGATGTGACGGATCGGAACTCTCACCGGGCACCCCCTTGCTGGGCGAGCGCGAGGAGCTGCTGCACACCCGAAACCGGCCCTACCGGCATCGCGGAAGCAGCTGGTTCCTTGCGGTGGCGCGCGGGCGAGCGAGCGGCGGCCGGGCTCGGGAGCGGCGCCTGAAGGTCACGTCGCCGAGCCGCGGGGGATGGTGTGGCCTCCACGGCGAGGTCCGGCGCGGGGCCGCCCTCGATGGTGAAACCGCCGAGCAGCGCTCGGGGCGCGCGGTCGCGGGCGGCCCGCCCGCCGATCCGCCCTCCTCTCGGCTGCCAGCCGAGCAGCACCCAGCCCAACGCCGCCTGCAGCGGGGCCCGGCCCCGGATCTTCGGCCGGCGCACGGCCCAGATCGCCAGCGCCCACGCGATGATGGGGATCGGCCCCATCCAGGACCACCAGCTGATGGTCTTGATCAAGAGGAAGCCGCCGCCGACGGCGACCGCGATCTGCGCGGGGGTGTAGGGGCCGAGGGGGATCCTCCAGTCGGCGACCTTGCCCAGCACCCAGGGGTGGCGTCGGGCGGAGGTGTAGAAGCGGCCCACCCGGGCGGCGGCCGCGGTCACAGCCAGCCTCCGACGCCCGGCGAGTGGTCACGGGAGATGGGGAGTTCCGACTGGACGATGCCGGGAACGGCGGGTGCGCCCTTGGACGGGTTCTTCACCTCGTCCTCGAACATGTTCGCGAGGCTGTCGCGGGAGTTGTACAGACCCAGGGCGATCACCATCAGGAGCAGCGCGCCGATCCCGGCCTTGAGGCTGAACCTCTGGATCATGATCACGACGACCAGACAGACCAGACCGGCCTGCAGACCCTTGGTCGCCCACTCCTTGAACATGTTGATCCACGAGTTGCCGAGGTCGTCCAGCTGCCCGGCGAGCATGAAGCTGTGCACCGTGTTCACCGGGCACCTCCGTCCCGGGCAGTCCCGGACTGAAGCGCCGCGACTTCCCACCGGCCGGAGCGGGCCTTGAGCGTGAGCTCGTAGGCCAGCGGCCACCGCCCGCCGGTGTCCCGGGCTTCCACCTGGGCGAGGACATGCGCCGTCGTGCCGTCGGACGGCACCTTCTCGGCGGCTGCGGTCTCCTCGATGGCCAACACCTGCTCGACGGAGACCGCCGTGTACGGGGCGGGGGAGACCGGCGACAGCGTCACGCCGGGCGCGAGGTAGCGGTCGACCTCGCCGGCACCGGTCAGATACGCGGCGAGGAACTCCCCGACAGCGGAGGGCAGATCACCTTCCGGGACCGTCACGCCGTACGGCGACTTCGGCACGTCGGCCCGGCCCGGGCCGGCCACCACGCCGGCCGCACCGGTCACAGCAAACGAGGTGCCCGAGCGGTCCGCGGTCACCGGCACCGCGTAGTAGCGCACCGAGCCGTTGGCGTACTGCGCAGCCACCGTCACCGACCACGCCCCGTCCGCACGCTGCGCACTGCGCACCGCGGTCACCGACTCCGGCTTTGACTGCGCACCCGCTGCCGGGTCGGGCAGCTCGACGTCCGGCGCCATCGACTGCGCAAGGCGCGCCTGCGCAGTCGTCGCATCATCGGCATTGCTGCGCAGCCACGCGCTGACGAACAACTGCGCATAGCCGGCCGGGTCGGCCGCGGCCGCCGCGGTGCGCACGGCGGTGGGCTTGGCCGGGGTGGCCGCCTCGACGGTGGCCGAAGTGGAGGTGACGGCGACGGCCAGGGCGACGGGGCCGGCCGCGATGACCGTCCAGACCGCCACGCGCGAGAGACGGACGTGGCGGCGCATCGCCTCCAGCCGGGCGCCGCCCGCCATCGGAGCAGTGGCCTCGCCCTGCGAGGCCTGCTTGCCAGGAGACATGGTCAAACTCCCAGGTCAGAACGTGTGATTGCTGACCTTGAGAAAACCCGCCGCCCCCGACCCGACCACCGACCACGAACCCCCGACCACGGTCACGATGGGGATACGAAGCCCATGGTCGGGGTCATGGTCGGCCCGACCACAGCCCCGACCACGGGCCCCACGTGGGTCAGCCGGTGTTCACGGCGGCGACCGCCAGCGCCCCGCCGGCCGTCGCGCACAGACCCGCGCACCGCACCGGGGCCAGCGCCTTACGCCAGTGCGCAGAAGGACACCACCAGACCCGCGAGGGCGGCCTGCGCATCGGGACACCCGGCTCTGCGCACGACGACATGGGGTTCCCCCCGGACGTACTGCGCACCCGCCGCACGCAACCCGACTGCGCACGACCCTCGCTCGGGTGCGCACCCCGATTGCGCAACGCCCAGCCGAGGCTGCGCCATCGGGCTGCGCACTCCCTGCGCACCGTGCCGGGCAGGCTTGGTCGGCCCGACCATGACCCCGACCACGGCAGCTAGAACGCCGCGTTGCCGGATCGTGACCGATGGTCGGGCCTCATGGCCGTCAGCCTGGTCGGGGTCGGCGGATGAGCTGACGGCATGGAACGCACGTACGCCTACGCACCCCTGCCCACCGGCCGCCCCACCCCGGTGCGCACGGTGCGCTGCCGCGGCCACCGCACGCGGTTCGTGCCCAGGGCGGCGCGATGAGCGGCTTCGGAGCCGGGGTCCGCCGCGGGGTGATGGCGGCCGATCAGTTCACGCAGATCGCGAACGGGCTGTTCCGCGACAGCCGGATTTCGTACCGGGCGAAGGGGCTCTTCGGCTACATCAGCATCCACCGCAACGGGTGGCTGGTGACCATCGCCGCCCTCGTCGCCCTGGGTCCCGACGGGCGAGACGCGGTGCGGGCGGGGCTGAACGAGCTGGAGAAGTTCGGCTATCTGGGCCGCGATCGTGTGCGCCGCCCGAACGGCACCCTCGCAGAGGTCCTCTACAGCATCACCGACCGGCCCGCCGCCCCGGACATTTTGCCGATCGACCCAGCATCGGCACAGGCCTTCCGGGAGCCCGGCAGCGACGCTGGATTCGGCGCGGGGATCCGCCGCGGGGTAATGGCGGCCGATCAGTTCACGCAGATCGCCAACGCGCTGTTTCGCGACAGCCGGCTCTCCTTCAAGGCCAAGGGACTGTTCGGCTACATCAGCACCCACCGGGACGGCTGGCAGATCACCGTCGCCAATCTGGCCCGGCACGGCCGCGAACGCGTTGACGCGGTGACCACCGGCCTGGAGGAACTGGAAAGTCACGGGTTCCTGCTGCGGGAACGCGACCGCAACGCCGACGGCACGCTCGGGCAGGCCCTGTACTTCATCACCGACCTGCCCGCCTGGCAAAACCCCAGCTCACAACCAGAGTCGGGTTATCCAGGATTGGCTGAGCCAGTGTTGGCTGATCCCGGCACTAAGAACACCATCGTTAAGAAGACCAACAAGCAGAAGACCAACCCCCTCCGTCCGTGCGACCGCGGCGACGCCGCGTGCACGAACGCAAGGACGGTCCCCTCACAGGCGACAGCATCCCCGGCTCTGCCGCCGGCCGACGAAATGCACGAGGGCATCCGGCTGCTGCTGGAGATCGGGGCGAGCCGTCCAGAACTCCTGCTGACCGGGCCGGCGCTGACCGATCAGGGCCGCGTGGCGACCGTGATGCTGGACTCCGGCTGGAGCGCCGAGCAGCTGCGCCACGTCATCACCGGCCGGCCCCTGCCGAACCCGGTGCGCACCTCGGTCGGCGCGATCATCGCCGCCCGGCTTCGCGCAGCCCAGGCCTACCCGCCGCCCGTCACCGTCGCCTGCCTCGACGCGGGCGAGCTGGACGAGCCGTTCGCGGCCGCGACAGCGGAGCGGTCATCGGCCGCAGCGGCCGGCCGAACCGTGAGCGAAGCCCTCACCTATCGGGCCCTCGTGGAATGCGCCGGCTGCGGCGTGCCCGCAACCGCCCCCGGCGAAGACCTCTGCCCGGCCTGCCTCGGCTGGCCGCGGTGCCGCACCTGCCCCGGGCCGACGCGCAAACGAGCCCACCCCGACGGCGACGGCCGCTGCACCACATGCGCCTCCGCCTGACCCACCAACCGGAAGGAAGCAGCCCGTGACCGACACCCCCCGCACCCCACCGCCGACCGCGGCCGCGCACCACCGGCACCCCTTCACCCTCGACCCAGGCCGGTGGGAGGCGGAACACGCCCGCGCCCTGCGCACCGGCCACGTCCGCGACCACACGTGCACAGCCGAGTGCGAACCCGTGCTCGTCTACGAGCGCACACGGTGGGGCTGGCCCGCCTGGACCATCCCAGGCGACGGCTCCCGACCCGAACTCCCCCACCAGATAGGGGTCCTCACCCCATCGGCGACGCGCACACAGCGCGCGGCCCTGCGCTGGCTGACCAGGCGCCCCCGCCCTGCGCATCGGACTGACGCCCACCATCCCCGGCTCTTTACGCTTCTCCACCCTCACGGCCGCCGCCATCAGCGTGTTCGCCGGCCTTTTCGCCATGACCCATGGCATCCCCGCCGGCGTCGCCCTGCCCGCGATGGCGCTCGCGCCGCTGCTCGCCGAACACCTGCCGGGCACGCTGGACGCCCGGGCCCGCGAACACGTCCGCAGCGTCGAAGACGCCAGCGCCTGCCGCTGCCTCCAGCGCCTCGCCACCCTGCAGACCTACCTCGTCCAGGCCGCCGCCGTCAGCGACCGCTACGAACTGCGCCGGTCGGCCGAGATCGGCCAGCACCTGCTGTGGGACGCCGCCGACCTGCTCCAGACCCACGACACCCGCTCGGCCTCATGCGAACTCATCGCCCGCGAACGGCTGATCCTCCAACTCGCCGACCAGGTGGCCCAGATCCTCAAGAGCCCATGCGCACAGTCAGGGCCAGCCGCCGCCGACCAGGCCCATCAGCACACGCCCGGCCCCTCACCGCTGAAGGGAACACTCCTCATGACCCAGCCCGCGCCCGACCCGGCTGCCCGCAATGCAGACATCTACCTGCTCTTCGCGCACGAGCCCTACTACCCCGGACCCGGAACCCAGGAGATCAACACCACCGTGGTCGCCGCCGACACCCTGCTCCACCCGCACGTACTCCAGCCCGACGGCACCCGGATCCACAACCTCCTCACCCGGGAACGGCAGCCGGGCGAGATCGTCCCGCTGGCCACCCTCACCCACGAACTGAACGGGGGCAGCGACTGGCCGGCGGTCGGCGACTGGGAAGGTGTCACCGCCGACCTGGTGCAACTTGTGCAGACACAGAGGTGCGACGCCCTCAGCCTCGGACTTCCCGAAATCGCCCGGGCCCTGATCTGCACCGGCCCCGACAGCCAGGTGCGGGCCTTCGACGCGGCAGCCGGGGGGCTCACCGTCTACGGACCGGACGACCGCACCAAGGTCCTGACCGAGGTCGGCATGCTCCTCACCGGCATCGCGGCCGAGCAGCCCTTCTGGCCGGGCGACGGACTCCTGCCGCCGCTATCCCAGAGCGCCGCAGAACGACAGTAGGAGCAGGGGACGCTGATCAAGCGGCCCTGACGATTCAGACAAACGACTGCCGCCCAGGACCAGTGTCCGGGGGCGGCAGCCTGATCAACAGCTATGGCCAGCCGACGCAATGCGCTGGACTGCTGAACACGGCCCACGGAGCGTGGGCATCCCGTGGAAGGTTGTGGAGTCTCCCAGCGAACCGCAGTACGCGGGTGTCGCCGGTATGGCTGGTCGGTCAGCGGATGAGCCACACCGACAGGACGCCGGCTCCTGTCGCGAGCGCACCCATGAGCCTGTAAGGCGGGCGATGCAGGGTGATGCGCAGTTCGGCGAAGCGCAGCTCGAAGAACGGCTCAGCCTGTTGGTGCTGCCCGTCGGGCGCGGCCGGCTGCTCATGGCCGGGTCGGATCGGTGTGACGGTCATGAGGTCAGTCCTCCTTGGAGGTGGATGGCACGGAAGAAAGGGGCGTGGATGCGGCTCATGACACCCCTTTCGGCGCCGAGTTCTTCACCGCATCCGGTCAAGCTGCTGTGTGAGCAGGGGGCGGTCCGGGTCGTCGTACAGCAGGGCGATGAGCTCGGATCAGCGCGAGACGCGGACCAACGCCGAAGCCCCGCCGGATGAGCAGCGGGGCTTTGGGAACGCAGCGACGATATGGCCGGCGAGAGTTAGCCGTGACCTGCGGTTTTCCTTGCCGCCGGAGCGACGCTGCCCGCCGGCTTGAGCAACTGCCCGCCATCCGTGGCCTTGTCCGGCGTTCCGGCTGGCGGCCTCAGCGCGGCGGGCGTGCTTCTACCGGGCAGACCCCGGCTGATAGGACGGCGACCTGGTGGGGCAGCATCTGCTCAGCCGTTGCCTGACCGTGAGGGGTCGCCATGCATTCCACCCGCCGCGCCGGTTCATCCGTGGCGCTCGCCTGCCTGATGCTGTCCGGCTGTTCCGTCTCGCTCGGCACCGGGTCGGCATCGGGGAGCCAAAGTCCAGTCGGGGGAGCGTCGGGAACGGCCGCGCCGACCGGTGGGATGTCCGGCCCGATCGCGGTGGGTGCTGGTCCGCAGAAGCACTACACGGTGCAACAGCAGCCGGCCGCGGGCTCCTGCCACTACCGCTACGAGAGAGGGGAGCCGATCGAGGACCCCCAGTGCACGCCGGGCGCGATCTCCCCTGCCGTCACGCAGGCGAACCTGAACTCGACGATCTGTCGCAAGGGCGGCTACACGTCCGGCATCCGCCCGTCCGCGTACGTGACGGGCAAGGAGAAGCGGCTGAACGCGGCCTCCTACGGCTACACCGGGCGCATGGGCGATGCCGAGTACGACCATCTGATCAGCCTTCAGCTGGGCGGCGACCCCAATGACTACCGCAATCTGTGGGTGGAGCCCGCTGACCCCGGCCACCGCTCGGGCTCTGGCGTCAACAACAAGAAGGACCCGGTGGAGACCAAGCTGCACACCGCGGTCTGCAAGGGCCAGGTCACGCTCGCGGCCGCGCAGAAAGCGATCGTCACCGACTGGACCACCGCCCTGACCACCCTCCACCTCGGCTGAATTGCTGGCGGGGGGCTCACAGATCTGTCCACGCACGTGGCTTACCGCCGGCCAGAGGCTGCCACACGTCCCGTGCAGGACCGTGCTGCTCAAGGTCTTCCAGTACGGCGGCTCCCAGTCGGACCTCGCGGGCGAGGGCGGAGACAAGCGGGTGCTGAGCAACCATCGCCTGCAGATCGCTCATTCGATTCTCCAGCCTGGCCCGGGAGGCACCGGTGAGCACGAAGAGCACACGGGGAAAGACCGGATACCAGCGCAGCCAGGCGGGACCTGCGGCGGCTTGCCTGCGCCGGCCGACGGGCTGGGCCTCGTACTGGAACAGGCGGGCGTACTCGATCAGTTTCACGGCCAGCCGTTCGCTGCTCATGGTGCTGCGGTCGACTTCCACGAACGCCCGCAGCTTTCGCCGGTGCTCGCGCTCGGCGACGGTGTAGTACATGACCGCGTCGGCGACGATCCGTTCACCCTCGCCGATCGAGTGGGACACCTCGGGGGTCCAGTCCCAGGGGCCGTGCTCGTGCCCGAGCCGGCGGGCATCTTCGGCGAAGGCGAGGTGGGCGCGTACGACGGCCAGCGTGTGCGGGGTCTTCAGCGACGCTGCCGTGGTCGAGGTGATGGGGTAGGGCGGCCGCCCCCGCAGGACCGGCAGGTCCCGGGTCAACCGAGCGCCGTCCGGCGTGAGCTACCAGGCGTTGGTACGGGTTCGGTTCGCGTCCGGCAGCACCGTGCAGTCGACGAAGCCGTCGGCGCGCAGTCTGTTCAGAACGCGGGACATCAGCTGCCACGTGCCGTCCGGTCGCAGCATCCGGCGCAACTGGCTGGTGGTGGCGATGCGGTGCTGGGCGAGCGCGGCCAGCACCTGAGGCGACAGGGGTTCAGCGGGGCTGGACGCCGATCTCCCGGCCGAAGTGTTCAATGGGGGGCTGGTCATGGGATCGAGAAAGCCCGCAAGCCCCGACCAGACCCCCGACCACGGAGTCCCGACCATGGTCAAGAACGTTCGCAGGCCAGAGCGGTCGAGTACCCGGTGCCGGTTCCGATCTCCAGCACGGTGTGACCCTCGTGCACGTCGGCGTCGGTCCACATCCGCACGACCAGGGACGGCCGTGTGGATGAGGAGGTCGGTGCTCCGCCGTGCCGGGCGGCCGGTGCTTTCCAGTCGGGTTCGTCGCCGTCGAACTGCGTGATGAGCGTGGTGTCGCAGTACGCGGCGGCCAGCCACCGGCCGTAGTCGAGTTCGGCGGTGACCGGCTCCCACACGGTCAGCCCCTGACCGTCGCGCTGGCCGGAGGCCAGGTAGAAGCCGGGCACGAACCGGTGTCGGGGCACTGTGGCGACGGCTGCCCGCCAGGCGGGATCGGCCAGGACGCCGTCGGCGGCGAGGGTCTTGGTCATTGCTGCGCGCAGCCGCGCGGAGTCGGCTTCCGGGTCGGCGGGCATCGTCATCGCGCCGCGCCTCCTTCCGTGCTCGTGGTGAGGATGTCGGCGAACGCTGTCGTGATGGTGCCGGCGTCGGGCGGCCAGTCCCACTGGCCGTTGGGGTTGCACTCGATGAACACCCAGTCCTCGGGCCGGTTCCCGTTGCTGGTGAGGGCGAAGTCGAAGCAGTCGAAGACCAGGCCGAAGGTGCTCAGGTAGCTGTACAGCGCGGCCTCGATGGGTGCGGGGACGGCAATGGGCGCTGTCTGGCTTGTTGGCCGTGTTGCTCAGCGGGTCGCTCCTTCGGGCCAGAGGATGTGTACGGGGGTGCCCTGTCGTTGGGCGTAGGCGACGACGTCGGCGGTGCCGCCGTAGCCGCGGGCGGGCTGGCTGTCCCAGACGGCGAGGAGTTCGTCGACGAGGCCGACGAGGATCTCGCTGCCGGTCATGTGGGCCTGGGAGTCGGAGGTGGTCATGCCGGTTTCGTGCACGTCGCAGGCTCGGCTCAGCAGCTTGTCGTAGGTGGGGTGGTGCCAGTCGGGGAGGCTTTGGCGGTACTCGGCGGCTGGCACGACGATTTCGATGCGGCCGCCGTGGGTGAGGACGGCTTGGGCGAACCAGGAGTCGGGGCCGTCCGCTATGCATGAGACACCGACCAGTTCGGCCGGGTCGTACTTCTTGACGGCGTCGGCCAGAAGCGCCCGGACCTGGGCTTCGACCTCGTTGCTCAGTCCGCGGTGTCCGGTGATCCCTACCCGCATGCTTTCACTCTTTCTCACAGGTAGACGCCGTGGAGGCGTTCGTCGAAGTCCCTGACTACTTTGGGTGGTGAGGACAGTGCGAGCGAGCGTCGCACGGCTCGAGCCCGTTCCACGATGCGCCCGGACCGGTAGTGAAGGCCGCTCTCCAGTGCCCGGGTTGCGAGGGAGAACGCGCCCTCGACACGTCCGGCTGCCAGGTGTCCGGCGGCGATGTCGAGGAGGAGCAGGGCCCTTTGCTTGGCGTGGCCGGTGGCGAGGGCGTTGACGTCGTCGGCGAGGACCCATCGCGGCAGGCCGAGCCAGGCTCCGCAGGTCAGCCGGTGGGCGGTGACCTTTTCGGGGGTGAAGCTGAACACCCAGGGCCATGGTGGCGGCGCTTGGTCGGGCAGGGTCTCGGCCACCTTTCGGGAGTGTGTCAGTGCCTTGTCTGTGGCATGTCGGTCGCCGAGGGCTGCGTGGCCGAGGGCTTCGATGCTGGACAGCCAGGCGTCGGCGACGGGCGGGCATTGCTGGCCGAGGGCGCGGCGGGCCCGGCGTGTGAGGTTGAGGGCTTGTGTGCCGTTGCCGGTGTGGGCTTCGAACTGGGCGAGGCTTCCGGCCTGGTAGGCGGTGAGCAGCGGGTCGCCGGCCGTTCGGGAGGCGTTGATGGCTGCGCCGTAGCGGGCGCGTGCGGAGCCGTGGTTGCCCATGTCCCAGGCGAGCCAGCCGGCGAGGCTGGCGGCCTCGCTGCCGACGGCGGCTAGACGTGCACGCTGTTCGCCGGTGGCGTTGCGTGCTGTGGCCTGGATGAGCCGCAGATGGGCTTGTACGGCCTCTTCGAGGTCCTGCGAGGGGGTGGAGCCGTCGAGTCGTCTGTAGGCGGTCGTGGACAGGCGCAGGGCGGCCGCCTGGCTGGTGCCGGTGGCTGATGGTATGGCTGCCAGGACGGGTGATGCGGCTGCTGCTGCGGCTCCGCCGAGGAGGGCGCGTCGGTGCATGTCATCGTCGTCTCTCGCCTGTGCCTGCGGTCGGCCGCCGGAGAGTCCGACCAGGTGGGGCGGGATCTCCAGGTGTGCGGCTGCCGCGGCTAGGGCGTCGGTGCTGTAGGTGCGCGGGCCGCGCTTTTCCAGGCGGGAGATGGCCGACTGCGACATGCCCAGCGCTTGTCCGAGCTGGACTTGGGTCACGCGCCGGTCCTTGCGGACCAGTTCGATGACCCTGCCGTAATCGCCTCGCCGGGACGCTTCCCGGATCTCTGCCGCCTGCTGCACGGCTCACCGAGTCCCAGCGGCCCACAGCGCCTGCCCGTACCCGCCCGGCGGGTATCCGGATGCGTGTGCCGCATGCGTGATGGTTCCACAGCACTCGGTGATCGTTGACTGGTCGTCAGCGGCAAACGCTCCGGCCAAGGCCGAAGTTGCTGCCGCGTGGGGCGTTTCCGCCTCCTCTGACGGGCACGCCCCGGACCGTCACCGCCGCGAACCACAACGAGGTCCCCATGACCGCTACGGAGCAGGAGAACCAGACCGAGTTACCCGCCGCCGCACGGGCTGTGCTGTACGTGTGCGTCGAGCAGGGCCGCCAGATGCCCACACTCGCCACCGAACGCGCCAAAGAGGAGGGCAAGCAGTTCGCGACGTCGCGTGGCCTGACCATCGTCGACACCATCACCGACCCCTATGGGGAGCCCGAGCCATTGCGCCGTGCGGGGTGGACACGCGTTCGCGGCCTGGCCGAGGGCGCCGAGGCCGGCACGGCCATCGTCCGATGGCCGGCTGCCATCGCGCCTGAAGGCTCCCGGGAGCTGAGACACCGCGAGATCCGCTGGCTGCACGACCACGGCGTGCACGTCTGCTACTCGTGGGAACCACTTGCCCGGGGCGGTGAGGCGCGGTGAAGGACCTCGGGCTCGAGCACCACGACCACGGGCTTCTGGGCCGCAGGGTCCTCGACACCGCAACTGGCCGCATCGGCGTCCTGCAGGCCATCGCGCCGGACGGGACGTCGCCGAAGCCGGTCGCCTGGCTGCGACCGGAAGACGGCGGCATCGAGTGGACCACGGCGACCGGCTCGATCGAGGCCATCGCGCCTAGCACCCACCAGAGCCATCCGAAGGAGAACTGATGAGCGGCTCCCACGCCCGCCCGTCGCGCCCTGGCCGGGCGGTGACTTTCTTAGCCGTCCTCGGCGTCGCCCCGCCCGTGATCCTGATCGGCCCGAGCCTCCTGGACACCGCGCACGGCACAGCCCGCGCACCAGCCAAGACCCGCCCCGAACTGCCGCCCGAAGCCCCCGCGCCGGACATACAAAGGGCCGCATCACACCAAGGAGAGAACGTATGACGATCGCTCCCGAGGCACACTCAACACCCGCAGCCCTGACGTTCCTTGAGCTGGAACTCACGAACCGCTGCCAACTCACCTGCTCGTCACACTGCTACGCCCAGGCCGGGCCGACGAAGGACCACGGCACCATGACCGCCGAAGACTGGCGCAGCGTCATCGACGAAGCCGCCGCACTCGGCGTGAAGACGGTGCAGTTCATCGGCGGCGAGCCGACCATACACCCCGACTTCACCGAACTGGTCGAGCACACGCTGGAGATCGGGCTCGGCGTCCAGGTGTTCAGCAACCTGTACCGGGTGCGGCGAGAGCACTGGAAGCTGTTCGCGCACCCGAAGGTCACCCTGGGCACCTCGTACTACTCCGACGACCCGGACGAGCACGATGAGATCACCGGTCGCAAGGGCTCCCACGACTCCACCCGGGCGAACATCGCCGAAGCGGTACGCCGCGGCATCCCCGTGAAGGTCGGCATCATCCACATACGCGACGGGCAGCGCACCGAGGAAGCCCGCGCCGAGATGGAAACCCTCGGCGCCACTCGAGTGCACGTGGACCGGGTGCGCGCCATTGGCAATGCGGCCAAGAGCGCGGTACTGCCGTCCACGTCGGAGCTGTGCGGCCGGTGCGCTGACGGCAAGGCCGCCGTCCTGCCAGACGGCACCGTGACCCCGTGCGTGCTGGGCCGGTTCCTGCCGGCAGGCTCGGTGAAGACGGCCGGGCTGAGGGCGGTGCTCGCTGGGCAGCGGTGGGCGCACGTTGCAGCGTCGATCCCTCGCAATCGCGCCACCTGCGTGCCGGACAGCTGCACACCCAAGGAGGACTCCTGCCAGCCCTCCCCGGGAGTGGTCGCGGCCTGCAATCCTGACCAGGACGGCTCTGACTGCTCGCCGGCCGAGACCCCGGCGTGTGAGCCGGCGTACGACTAGAAGGCGGTGCACCGATGGAGTGGAAGACGCACGCACGGCGCCTGGCCGCCGATGTCCTTCGGCCGGAGTCACGCTGGTATGAGCCGCTCGCCACCACGCCACGACACGTGTTCGTGCCCCGCTGGTGGGCGCGCGGCGATCAGGCGTGGGAGCTGCGTGACGGGCCGTCCGACTCCGGCGCATGGATGCGGGCCGTCTACGCGGACCGGACACTGGTGACCCGGATCGGCCCTCACCATGCCGACCACGCCGGGCTCGGCGCCACCGTCTTTCATGGGGACCCCACCTCATCGTCAACTCTGCCGGGGCTGGTCGTGGCGATGTACCGGCACGCGATGATCGCCGACGACTCGCGCGTGCTCGTGACGACCGGCACCGGCTATGGCACCGCGCTGCTGTGCCAGCGGCTGGGTGCCGAACGGGTGACGAGCGTGGACGTCGACCCGTACCTCGTGAAGGCCGCGAGTGATCGGCTCGACTCCATCGCGCTGCACCCGCACACGGCCGTCTGTGACATCACCGGCCCTCTGCCGGGCGAGTTCGACCGAATCGTGTCCACGGTGTCCGTACGGCCCGTTCCCGCCTCGTGGCTGGCCTCCCTCCAGCCCGGAGGACGACTCGTGACCACCCTCGCGGGCACAGGGCTGATCGTCACCGCCGACAAGACCGAGGACGGCGGCGCCGTCGGCCGGACCGAGCCGGACCCGGCCGGATTCATGCGGACCCGGACCGCAGACGACTACGAGCGGCCCACGGATGACCTGTGGGAGAAGATCCAGGGCGCCGACGGCGACAGTGTCACTACGAGCCGGTATCCGCTGCTGTACCCGCCCGATGCGTGGGATGTGTGGTCGATGCTT
>NZ_JBSHAQ010000054.1:0-68067 GCF_053611585.1 Streptomyces sp. NPDC054794
TTCCTCGGTGCTTTCCAGGTTTCCGCTTCCGCGTTTCCCTTTCCGGCGACTCCGACTCTATCAGATCCCTTCGGGCCTGATTCCCAGTCAGCGGGCTTTGTCTTCCCGGCCGCTGGGCCGTTCCGACGAGTGAGACTTTAGCGGATTCCTGGCCCCCGAGCTAATCAGGGGCTGCGTCCTTTCGAACGCGGATTCCTCATTTCGCAAATACGCACGCCGAGGCACACGACGACCGATCGCCGATTGTCGGTTGATACTTACGGAATGGCTGTCCGGGGACCGACCGGAGTCGACGCTCACGTCGGACAACTCGGAGAACACTACGTATACGGATGGGGTGTGTCAACTCGCTGTCGGACGACCCTCCCCGGGCTTACCCTGGGAGACATGATGACGCGTACGTGCACCCAGCAGTGGTGGGCCGCCTGACGGCGGCCGTGCTCACGTATGTACTCAACGGCCGCCGCCTCGGCGGCCGTTCGCGTATCTCCCTCCGCAGCTCCTGAGGGTCGGCCGCCCGGGACGGCGGCCTCGACCAGGAGGTGGAGAGGGAATGACACGGGTCTTCAGCGGGGTCAAGCCGACCGGGCACCTGACGCTGGGCAACTACTTGGGGGCCATGCGGCAGTGGGCCGAGGTGGACCAGCACCGGTCCGACGCCCTGTTCTGCGTGGTCGATCTGCACGCGCTGACCGTGGACCACGATCCGGCGCGGGTGCGCAGGCTCAGTCGGCAGGCCGCGACGCTCCTGCTGGCGACGGGGCTCGATCCCGAGCTGTGCACCGTGTTCGTACAGAGCCATGTGGACGAGCACGCTCGGCTGTCGTACGTGCTGGAGTGCGTGGCCACCGACGGCGAGATGCGGCGGATGATCCAGTACAAGGAGAAGGCGGCGCGTGAGCGGGCGCGGGGCGGAAGCGTACGGCTGTCGTTGCTGACGTATCCCGTGCTGATGGCGGCGGACATCCTGGCGTACGGGGCGGACGAGGTGCCGGTCGGGGACGACCAGGCCCAGCACGTCGAGCTGACGCGGGATCTGGCGGTGCGGTTCAACCAGCGCTACGGGCACACGTTCGTGGTGCCGAAGGCGACGGTTCCCGAGGTGGCCGCGCGGGTGATGAATCTGCAGGAGCCGGCTTCGAAGATGGGGAAGTCGGACGACTTCGGTCCGGGCATCGTCTATCTGCTCGACGAGCCCGACGTGGTGCGCAAGAAGGTGATGCGGGCCGTGACCGACAGCGGGCGGGAGGTCGTGTACGACCGCGAGGGACGGCCTGGGGTGGCGAACCTGCTGGAGATCCTCGCGGCGTGCACGGGCGGGAAGCCGGGGGCGCTGGCCGACGCGTACGAATCGTACGGCGCGTTGAAGAAGGACACCGCGGAGGCCGTGGTCGAGGTGCTCAGGCCCGTCCAGGAGCGGCACAAGGCGTTGTGCGCGGATCCCGGTCATGTGGAGGGGGTGCTGCGGGAGGGTGCGGAGAAGGCGCGGGCGATGGCCCGGCCGACGGTGGACGCCGCCTACCGGGCGATCGGGCTGCTGCCGGCCGTCTCCGGCGCTCCCGCCGTCGCGCTGAACGCGGCTCGGTAGGCGCGCGGGCTGGTGGCGAGGCGCGATGCGAAGTGCTGGCGCATCGTGACCTCGCTGCCGAAGCCGGCCCGGCGGGCGACCTCGGGCATGGGCAGGTCGGTGCGTTCGAGGAGTTTCTGCGCCGCGGCGATGCGCTGGTCCAGCAGCCAGCGCAGCGGTGTGGTGCCGGTGGCCGCGGTGAAGTGGCGGGCGAAGGAGCGCGCGGACATGCCCGCGTGCGCGGCCAGGCCCGCGACCGTGAGGGGCTCGTGGAGGTGGCGCAGGGCGTGTTCGCGTACGGCGGCGAGGGCGTCCGCGTCGCGGTCGGCGCGCGGGGTGGGGTGCTCGATGAACTGGGCCTGGGTGCCGGTGCGGAAGGGGGCTGTGACCATCGAGCGGGCGATGGTGGCGGCCGCCTCGGCGCCGTGGGCGCGGCGGACGAGGTGCAGGCACAGGTCGATGCCCGCCGCGGTGCCGGCGGCGGTCCAGATGTTGTCGTCCTCGATGAAGAGGGCGTCGGGGACGACGGTGACGCCGGGGTGGCGGGCGCGCAGGAGGTCGATCAGGTTCCAGTGGGTGATGGCGCGGCGGCCGTCGAGGAGGCCCGCCTGGGCCAGGGTGAAGGCGCCGCCGCAGAGGGCGGCGAGGGTGGTGCCGCGGGCGTGGGCGCGGCGCAGGGCGTCGAGGACGGGGTCGGGCGCGGGAGTGAGGTGGTCGTCGAGGCCGGGGACGACGACGAGGTCGGCGCGGGAGAGCCAGGCGAGGGTGCGGTCGGGGTGCAGGGCGAGGCCGCCGCGCATCGGGACGGGGGTGCTCGCGTCGGCGGCGACTCTGCGCAGGTCGAAGGCGGGGGCGCCGCGGTCGGTGCGGTCGGTGCCCCAGACCTCGGTGATGACGGAGACGTCGAAGGCGCGGATGCCGGGGAAGGCGACGAGGGCGACGCGGTACGGGGCGGTCACATGTGGCAGTAAACCATCGATCGCTGACTTTTGCGGCTCTGGGGCGGTGGCCGCCGGGGCGGCAGGATCGAGAGCATGGAGATCGCGGAGAACGCAGCACTGATAGTCGTCGACGTACAGAAGGGCTTCGACGAGGCCGACTTCTGGGGGCCGCGCAACAACCCGGGCGCGGACGAGGCCATCGCCTCGCTGATCGACGTGTGGCAGGCGACGGGGCGGCCGGTCGTGTTCGTACGGCACGACTCGGAGCGGCCGCAGTCGCCGTTGCGGCCGGGGTACGTGGGCAACGACTTCAAGGAGTACGTGGAGGAGCGGCGCGGGACGGGGGCCGGGAAGGAGCTGCTCATCACGAAGACCGTGAACTCGGCCTTCTACGGGACGCCGGATCTTGCGGCGTGGCTGCGGGCGGAGGGGATCTCGCAGCTGGTGCTGGCCGGGATCCAGACCAACATGTGCGTGGAGACGGCGGCCCGGATGGGCGGGAACCTCGGGTACGACGTGCTGGTGGCGTTCGACGCCACGTACACCTTCGATCTGACCGGCCCGTTCGACTGGCGGCGCGGCGCGGACGAGCTGGCGCGGGCGTCGGCGGTGTCGCTGCACGGGGGCGGCTTCGCTCGTGTGGTGACCACGGAGGAGATCGTGGCCGCGGCGAGCTGAGGCGCCGCCCCCGAAAAGGGCGCCCGGAAAGGCTGTCCGGAAGGGCCCTGCGGAAGGGCTCAGTCCTTCTTGCCGGAGGCGAGTTCGCGGCTGCGGTCGCGGGCGGCTTCGAGGGCGGCGATGAGGGCGGCCCGTACGCCGTGGTTCTCCAGTTCGCGGATGGCGTTGATGGTGGTGCCGGCGGGCGAGGTGACGTTCTCGCGCAGTTTGACGGGGTGTTCTCCGCTGTCGCGGAGCATCACCGCGGCGCCGATCGCGGACTGCACGATGAGCTCGTGGGCCTTGTCGCGGGGCAGGCCGAGGAGGATGCCGGCGTCGGTCATGGCTTCGACCAGGTAGAAGAAGTAGGCCGGGCCGGAGCCGGAGAGGGCGGTGCAGGCGTCCTGCTGGGACTCGGGGACGCGCAAGGTCTTGCCGACGGCGCCGAAGATCTCCTCCGCGTGGGCGACGTGCTCGGGGGTGGCGTGGCTGCCGGCGGAGATGACGGACATGGCCTCGTCGACGAGGGCGGGGGTGTTCGTCATGACGCGGACCACGGGGGTGCCCGCGGCCAGGCGCTCCTCGAAGAAGGAGGTGGGGATGCCGGCGGCTCCGCTGATGACCAGGCGGTCGGCGGGGATGTGCGCGGCGAGTTCGTCGAGGAGCGCGCCCATGTCCTGCGGCTTGACGGTGAGGATCAGGGTGTCGGCCGTCTTGGCGGCCTCGGCGTTGGTGACCGGGTTGACTCCGTAGCGGGCGCGGAGTTCTTCGGCCCGTTCCGGGCGGCGGGCGGTGACCAGGAGGTCGGAGGGAGCCCAGCCGGCTCGGATCATTCCGCTGAGCAGGGCTTCGCCGATCTTGCCGGTGCCGAGGACTGCGACTTTCTGGCTCATGCGATTCATCCTCGCACCGGTGCGCAGGAGTGCGGGCCGGTTGTCCGGCTGGCGGACGTTCGTCGTCGGCCCGGGGGCCGCGCCCCCGGACCCCCGCTACGAACCGTCACGCCGTCCGGCGTCGCAAGGTTACCGCTCCCAGTCCCAGCACCAGTACCGCGCACCCGGCCACGATCAGGACGTCCCGCACGAAGGTCGTCGTCATGTCCGTGTGGCGCAGGACCTCGTTCATGCCGTCGACGGCGTAGGACATGGGGAGGACGTTGGAGATGCCCTCCAGGACGGGGTGCATGTTGGAGCGGGGGGTGAACAGGCCGCAGAGCAGGAGCTGGGGGAAGATCACCGCGGGCATGAACTGGACCGCCTGGAATTCGGAGGCCGCGAAGGCCGAGACGAAGAGACCGAGGGCCGTGCCGAGCAGCGCGTCCAGCAGGGCGACCAGGAGCAGCAGCCATGCCGAGCCCGTGACGTCCAGGCCCAGGAACCACACGGCCAGGCCGGTGGCCAGTGCCGACTGGACGATGGCGAGGCCACCGAAGGCGAGGGCGTAGCCGGCGATGAGGTCGCCCTTGCCGAGGGGCATGGCGAGGAGGCGTTCGAGGGTGCCCGAGGTGCGTTCGCGCAGGGTGGCGATGGACGTGACCAGGAACATCGTGATCAGCGGGAAGATCCCGAGCAGTGATGCGCCGATGTTGTCGAAGGTGCGGGCGCTGCCGTCGAAGACGTAGCGGAGCAGGAACAGCATCAGGCAGGGGACGAGGATCATCAGCGCGATCGTGCGCGGGTCGTGGCGGAGCTGGCGCAGCACCCGGGTCGCGGTGGCGGCGGTCCGGGAGAGGTTCAGAGCGCTGGTGGGGGCGGGCGCGGTGGTCGTGCTCATCGGGCTGTCTCCTTGGTGCGGCCTGCGGCGACCGCCTCGTCCACCAGGTGCAGGAATGCCGCCTCGACGGTGTCCGCCCCGGTTCGGGTGCGCAGGGCGTCGGGGGTGTCGTCGGCGAGGATCTCGCCCTCGCGCATGAGCAGGAGCCGGTGGCAGCGCTCGGCCTCGTCCATGACGTGGGAGGAGATGAGGAGGGTGGCGCCGCGGGTGGCGGCGATGTCGTGGAAGAGGTTCCACAGGTCGCGGCGCAGGACCGGGTCGAGGCCGACGGTGGGTTCGTCGAGGACCAGGAGTTCGGGGGTGCCGAGGAGGGCCACGGCGAGGGAGACGCGGCTGCGCTGGCCGCCGGAGAGGTTGCCGGCGAGGGCGTCGGCGTGGCTGGTGAGGTCGACGTCGGCGAGGACGCCCTCGACGTGCTGCCGGCGTTCGGCACCGATGGGGGTCCCCCCGCGCGAGCGAGTTCGAGCGTGGGGGAGGCCGGGGTCGAGGATCGCGGCGAAGTAGTCGAGGTTCTGGCGGACCGTCAGGTCGTCGTAGACGGACGGGGCCTGGGTGACGTAGCCGATGCGGGTGCGCAGGGCGGGGTGGCCGGCGGGGCGGCCGAGGACCTCCAGGGTGCCGGTGACCTTGGCCTGGGTGCCGACGATCGAGCGCATGAGCGTCGACTTGCCGCAGCCGGAGGGGCCGAGCAGGCCGGTGATCTGGCCGCGCGGGACGGTGAAGTCGAGTCCGCGCAGAACGGTGCGCGGACCACGGGTGACGGTGAGGTCGGCGGCCCTGACGGCCGGGTTCTCCGGCGGGCCGGGAGAGTAATTCATCATGTGCTGAATAATGCGCGGAGCAAGGGGTGCCGTCAAGGGCCGAACGGCACCGGGGCGTTCGGCGGCGCAGGCGCGCGGCGGGGCGATCGGAGCGGTGCGGTCCGGTCCGCGCGCCTCCGTCTTCACCGAGTGCCCACATGAGTCGGACACCGGACCAACCCCCTTTACCGACAATGGATTTCACTGCCGGATCCGCTCTTCGGAGGTGCCCCGTCATGCGCCGTCCCGTGTTCCAGGCCGATTTCCGGGCCGATCTGTTCGCTTCCCTAGTCGTGTTCCTCGTCGCGTTGCCACTGTGTGTGGGCGTGGCCCTGGCCTCCGGTGTACCGGCCGAGTTGGGGCTGGTCACCGGGATGGTCGGCGGTCTGGTGGCCGGCCTGCTGCCGGGCAGCAGCCTGCAGGTGAGCGGGCCCGCCGCGGGCCTGACCGTGCTCGTCTACGAGGCCGTACGGGAGTACGGGGTGAAGACGCTCGGGGTGCTGGTGCTCGCCGCCGGGCTGGTGCAGATAGGCCTCGGCCTGCTGCGGCTCGGCCGGTGGTTCCGGGCGGTGTCGGTGGCGGTCGTGCACGGGATGCTCGCGGGGATCGGGCTCGTGCTGATCGCCGGGCAGGTGTACGCCCTCGGTGACGCGGTCGCCCCCGCGGGCGGCCTGGGCAAGATCGCCGGACTGGTGTCACTGCCGGGCCGGGTGGGTCCGGTGGCGCTGTCGGTGGGCGCCGCCACCATCGCCGTACTGCTGCTGTGGCCGCGCTGGCGGCCGGGGGCCCGGCTGGTACCCGCGCCGCTGGTGGCCGTCGCCGGGGCGACGGCGGTGACCTGGCTGTGCGATCTGGATGTGCGGCGCGTCGAGGTGCGCGGTGTGCTGGATGCCGTACGGCTCCCGGAGGTGGCGGACCTCGGCCGGCTCACGGAAGTGGGCGTGCTCGGAACCGTCGCCGCCTTCGCACTGATCGCGTCCGCCGAGTCCCTGTTCAGCGCGGCGGCGGTGGACCGGCTGCACCGGGGACCGCGGACGGAGTACGACAAGGAGCTGATCGCGCAGGGAGCGGGGAACGCGGTGTGCGGGGTGCTGGGCGCGCTCCCGATGACCGCGGTGATCGTACGGAGCGCGGCGAACGTGCAGGCGGGGGCCCGGACGAAGGCGTCGCGCGTGCTGCACGGGGTGTGGCTGCTGCTGTTCACGGTGCTGCTGCCCGCTGCGCTCGGGGTGGTTCCGGTGGCGGCGCTGGCCGGGCTGCTGGTGCACGCGGGGTGCCGGCTCGTGCCGGTGCGGGAGCTGCGCGGGCTGTGGCGCGGACACCGGGGAGAGGTGGTGGTGCTCTCGGTGACGGCGATCGTGATCGTCGTCGGGAACCTGTTCGAGGGGGTGCTGGTCGGCCTCGTGCTGGCGGTGGCGAAGACCGCGTGGGACGTCAGCCATGTGCACGTGGAGAGCGAGGACCGGGGCGAGGCGGGGATCGTCGTGCGGGTGCTGGGGCACGCGACGTTCCTGAGGCTGCCGAAGCTGCTGGACGCACTGGAGGCGGTGCCGCGCGACCGGAAGGTGCGGCTGGAGCTCGGCGGCCTGCGGTACGCGGACCGGGCGTGCTCGGCGGCCCTGGAGGGGTGGGCCGCCGAGCGGACAGCCCTCGGGTCAGGTGTGGGTGGCCACCAGTAGCAGGACGTCGTAGGTCTCCTCGACGACGCCGTCGGGGAAGACCTTCAGCAGATGGGCACGCTCCTCGTCGAAGAAGGCGGTCCGGCGCTCCCGCGGTGTGAGGAGGAAGACCGAGTGGCTGCCGACGTTGGCGAGATGCGTGGCCAGGGGGACACGGCGGCTCCAGCGCACCTCACGGCGCGTGAAGCGCAGGCGGCCGCTGGGGTCGGCGAGGTCGGTCCGGGCGGCCTGCTCCCGCTCGGCGGCGACGTCGATACCGAAGAAGCGGCCGGCGCGCTCCGCGGCCTCGGCGATCCACTCGACGTCGAGGGCATGGGTGTTCCACCACAGCGCCAGCGCACCGCCCGGGCGCAGCACGCGCAGCGCCTCCGGCACCGACCGGGCCGGGTCTGTCCAGTGCCAGGCCTGGGCGTAGGTGAGGAAGTCGGCGCTCGCGTCGGCCAGGGGAAGGGCGTCGCCGCTGCCCCGGACGATCGGGACACCGGGCAGGGCGTGGCGGAACTGGGCCGCCATGCCCTCACCGGGCTCCACCGCGACCACATCGGCACCCCGGGCCCGCAGCAGCGCCGTCGCGATACCGGTACCGGCGCCCACGTCCACGACCCGGGCACCGGCGAGGGGACGGGCGGCGAGTTCCTCGATGGCGTCGAAGAGGGCCGGCGGATAGGAGGGCCGACTGGCGGCGTACTGGGCCGCGGCGGCGTTGAAGGAATGGGCCCGGTCGGTGGAGGAGGGCGGAGGCGTCAAGGTCATACGGCCATGGTGGTGAGGAAGGGGCGCGCGACGACAGCGGATTTCCCGCCTCCGGCGTCGGCGGGCTACTTGCTCCGGCGCTTCTTGGAGGGGTTCCCGGTACGGCGCGAGGAACGGCGTTCGTACTCCTCGCGTGCCTTCTCGTACTCCTCGCGGTGGAGCTTCTCGCCCGGTGCCTCGGTGAGGGAGCGGAAGAAGTAGGCGAGGAGCGAGCCGACGAAGCCGATGGCCAGCAGGCCGCGCAGGGAGGCCTGACGGTCGGGGTCGAGGCGCCCCCCGAAGCCGTCCCAGGTGTTGCGGAAGGCCAGCGCGCTGCAGATCGCGAACATCGCCACGACCAGCACGGTCACGAAGGAGCCGGTGTTGGCGATCTGCAGCCCCTGGTAGGCGAAGCGCAGCACCAGGCAGGAGACGAGGGCCGCCGCGAGCGAGCCGACGGCCACCGCGGCACGTCGGCCCGCGTAGCCGTCGTCGTGGTTCAGCCACGACGTGCCGAAGAAGCGGAGGGGCTCGGGGCGGGGGCCGCCCGTGGGGGTGTCCGGGGTGCCTGGTTCGTCGCTCACGCGACGATTATGGCTCCGGGCGGGCGGGGCCCCCGGGCGGGGTCAGCCGCAGCGCGGGGCGATGTACCCGTCGGCGCCGGTGTTCACGTAGGCGTCCGAGACGTACTCGCCGTTGTCGATGTTGTCCCAGATGTTCGTGGTGCCGTAGTAGCCGGACACCCGCGTTCCCGGCGACTGACAGTAGATCGGGACCTTGGCGCCCTCGGGCAGGACGCGGACCAGGTTGTAGCCGGTGCCGGGGCCGCTGCGGACGTTCAGCCGGCAGCCCGGGGCGACCGAGTAGTAGTGCAGGGCCGCCGTCGCCACGGCCTCGGCCGCTTCGGCGCTCTCGGCCTCTTCCGCACGCTCAACAGACATGTGTTACCTCCCCCGTTGGCCCCATGACAGTCATGGGGCCCCGTTCATTCCCCGGATGCGCATCGCGAAACACCTGTGCGCGACTCGCACACGGAGGCTAGCAAGCCGCCTCTGACTCGTACGAGTCATCGACTAGGCTCCCCTCGTCGCGCGCGCAGGAACGGCACGGGGGTGGTCCATGACGCCACAGCGCAACACCGGAGCGGGCGCGGAAGCGGAACTTCCCGAGTACGCCGGTCACTACCGCCTGGAGTCATGTCTGGGATCGGGCGGTATGGGCGTGGTGCACCTGGCCCGGAGCACCTCGGGCCTGAAGCTCGCGGTGAAGGTCGTCCACGCCGAATTCGCCAAGGACCGTGAGTTCAGGGGCCGTTTCCGGCAGGAGGTGGCCGCCGCCCGGAAGGTGAGCGGTGCCTTCACCGCGCCCGTCGTCGACGCCGACCCGGAGGCCGACCGGCCCTGGATGGCCACGCTGTTCATCCCGGGCCCGACCCTGTCCGAGCACGTGAAGCGGAGCGGGCCGATGGAGCCCGGTCAGCTGCGCCGGCTGATGGCCGGGCTCGCGGAGGCCCTGCGCGACATCCATCGCGTCGGGGTCGTGCACCGCGATCTCAAGCCCAGCAACGTGCTGCTCGCCGAGGACGGGCCGAAGGTCATCGACTTCGGCATCTCCCGCCCGAAGGACAGCGAACTGCGCACCGAGACCGGCAAGCTGATCGGCACGCCGCCGTTCATGGCGCCCGAGCAGTTCCGCCGGCCGCGCGAGGTGGGTCCGGCGGCCGACATCTTCGCGCTCGGGTCCGTGCTGGTGCACGCGTCGACCGGGCGCGGGCCGTTCGACTCCGACAGTCCCTACGTCGTCGCCTACCAGGTCGTGCACGACGAGCCCGATCTGACCGGCGTACCGGAGATTCTCGCGCCGCTGGTGCTGAGCTGCCTCGCCAAGGAGCCGGAGGACCGGCCGACTCCGGACGAGCTGATGCGGGAGCTGCGCTCGCTGGCGGCCTCGTACGACACCCAGGCGTTCATACCAACACAGCGGACGGGGGACGGTGCCACCGCTCCCGAACCGCCCGCCGAACAAACCGAGCAGACCGACGAGGTCGGCGAGGTCGGCGAGGCCGACGAGGCGAAGGAAGCCGAGGCGGCCGAGGGCACCGGGAAGGCCGCGGAGGCCGAACGGCCGTCCGGGCGTCGCGCGGTCAGGCGGGCCGCGCTGGGCGTCGGGGCGCTCGGCGTCGCCGTGGCCGCCGTGCTCGCCTCGGTCCAGGCGTTCGACGGCGGCGAACCCGCCCCGCGGAACACGAGTCCCCGCACCGGGGCGGCCGCCTTCAGCGCCTGGCACACGAAGCCGGCGCCCGAGGCGGCGGGGATGCCGCAATGCGCGTACGGAGCCAAGAAGTTGCTCTGTGCGCAGCCCGGCGTGGTCTTCGCCCTGTCCCCCACCGACGGCAGGCTGCTGTGGCGGCAGCCGGTGGCCACCAAGACCACCAGCGGCCCGCCGGTCCTCGCGGGCGGTCTGATCCAGCCCTACACCGGCGGCGGCACGCGGCTGGCGGGGCTGGACCCCGCCACGGGCAGGGAGGTCTGGAAGCAGGGTCTGCCGGCCGACACGACGGTGCGGTACGTGGGCGGAACGGTCCTGCTCACGGCCGCCGACGGCACGGTCACGGCCCTGGACGCCGCCTCGGGCCACACCAGGTGGACCCACCGGATCACGGGCCAGAGCCACCCGGTCTTCGACTCGTTCCCCGGCGACCTGCCGGCGTACGCGACGAGCACGTCCGGCGACGGCTCGGGCACCCGCGTGACCGCAGTGGATCCGGTCACCGGTGACATGCGGTGGGAGGCCCGGCTGAAGGGGACGCTGCGACCCTTCGGCACCGCGGGCGGCTCGGTGTTCTTCCTCTCCGTCGACCGCGTCTACGGGGACACCAGGGCCGTTGTCCGCTACACCCCCGGGCCCGAGGCGACGCGCCGGGTGGCGCTGCCCGTCGCGCTCGCCGGCGCCCACGCCACCGTGCGCGGAAACACGGTGTACGTGCTGGGCACCGGCGGCACCCTGGCGGCCGTGGACCTGGCGACGGGCCGGTCGCCGTGGCGCCTGGAGACCTCGGTGAGCCGCGGTTCGGCGCCGGTCACGGACGGCGAGCACGTCTTCTTCACCGCGGGCGACGGGCGGCTGCTCGCCGTCGACGCCCGCAAGGGGAAGCTCGTCGGGCAGACCCCGGCGCGACTGGGCGCGAACTCGGCGCAGGTCATGGGAGCGCCGCCGGCCCCCGTGATCAAGAACGGGCGGGTCTGCGCCACCGCCCCCGACGGCACCGTGTTCGCCGTGGACGCGGCCGACCCGTCGGCCTGGTGACACGCGAAGGGGCCGCCCCCACCGAGGGAGGCGGCCCCTGAGGCCAGTCAGGCAACCGGTCGCGGGCTTCAGCCCAGCTTGGTCACGTCCCGCACGGCGCCCTTGTCCGCGCTGGTCGCCATCGCCGCGTACGCCCGCAGCGCCGCGGAGACCTTGCGCTCCCGGTTCTTCGGGGCGTGGACACCGCCGAGCGCCTGCTCCCGGCGGGCCAGCTCGGCCTCGTCGACGAGGAGCTCGATCGTGCGGCCGGGGATGTCGATGCGGATGCGGTCGCCGTCCTCGACGAGGGCGATGGTGCCGCCGGAGGCCGCCTCGGGCGAAGCGTGGCCGATGGACAGGCCCGAGGTGCCGCCGGAG
Organism: Streptomyces sp. NPDC054794; assembly: GCF_053611585.1. Taxonomy (NCBI): domain Bacteria; kingdom Bacillati; phylum Actinomycetota; class Actinomycetes; order Kitasatosporales; family Streptomycetaceae; genus Streptomyces; species Streptomyces sp. NPDC054794. The sequence goes on from NZ_JBSHAQ010000054.1 coordinate 11,813, forward strand.
AAGCGGCCGTCGGTGATCAGCGCGCAGGTCTTGCCCAGACCGCGGCCCTTGAGGAACGAGGTCGGGTAGAGCATCTCCTGCATACCCGGGCCGCCCTTGGGGCCCTCGTAGCGGATGACCACCACGTCGCCGTCCGTCACCTGCTTGTTGAGGATCTTCTCGACGGCCTCCTCCTGCGACTCGCAGACCACCGCCGGACCCTCGAAGGTCCAGATGGACTCGTCGACGCCGGCGGTCTTCACCACACAGCCGTCGACCGCCAGGTTGCCCCTGAGGACGGCCAGGCCGCCGTCCTTCGAGTACGCGTGTTCCACACTGCGGATGCAGCCGCTCTCCGCGTCCTCGTCCAGCGCCTCCCAGCGCTCGGACTGGGAGAAGGCCTCGGCGGAGCGGACGCAGCCCGGGGCCGCGTGCCACAGCTCCATCGCCTCCGGGGAGGGCGAGCCGCCACGCACGTCCCACCGCTTCAGCCAGTCCGCCAGCGAAGGGCTGTGGACCGCGTGCACGTCCTCGTTGAGGAGGCCGGCCCGGTGCAGCTCGCCGAGCAGGGCGGGGATGCCGCCGGCCCGGTGCACGTCCTCCATGTAGTACGTACGGTCCTTGGCGACGTTCGGGGCGACCTTGGCGAGGCAGGGGACGCGCCGGGAGACCGCGTCGATCTGCTCCAGGCCGAAGGGCACGCCACCCTCCTGGGCGGCGGCGAGCAGGTGCAGGATCGTGTTCGTGGAGCCGCCCATCGCGATGTCGAGGGCCATCGCGTTCTCGAAGGCCGCGAAGGTGGCGACGTTGCGCGGCAGGACCGTCTCGTCGTCCTGCTCGTAGTAGCGGCGGGTGATGTCCATGACCGTGTGGGCCGCGTCGACGTACAGCTGCTTGCGGGCCGTGTGGGTGGCGAGGACCGAGCCGTTGCCGGGCAGGGACAGGCCGATCGCCTCGGTCAGGCAGTTCATCGAGTTCGCGGTGAACATGCCGGAACAGCTGCCGCAGGTCGGACAGGCGTTCTCCTCGATACGGAGGATGTCCTCGTCCGAGATCTTGTCGTTCACGGCGTCGGAGATCGCGTCGACCAGGTCGAGGGTGCGGACCGTGCCGTCGACCAGGGTGGCGCGGCCGGCCTCCATGGGACCGCCGGAGACGAAGACGGCCGGGATGTTCAGGCGGAGCGCCGCCAGCAGCATGCCCGGGGTGATCTTGTCGCAGTTGGAGATGCAGACCAGGGCGTCGGCGCAGTGGGCCTCGACCATGTACTCGACCGAGTCCGCGATCAGGTCGCGGGAGGGCAGGGAGTACAGCATGCCGCCGTGGCCCATCGCGATGCCGTCGTCGACCGCGATCGTGTTGAACTCGCGGGCGATGCCGCCCGCCTCCTTGATCGCCTCGCTGACGATCCGGCCGACCGGCTGGAGGTGGGTGTGGCCCGGCACGAATTCCGTGAAGCTGTTGGCGACCGCGATGATCGGCTTCCGACCGATGTCCGCACCGGGTACACCGGAGGCGCGCATAAGGGCGCGGGCGCCCGCCATGTTGCGGCCGTGGGTGACTGTGCGGGACCTCAGCTCGGGCATCGTCGCTCGCTCCTTCGGAGAGTTCTGACTCAGGTCGAGCGTACGCCGGTCATCCACGGGGCGGGACGCGGTGTCCGAAATGCGGGACGCCTGTCTCGGGGAGGCCCCGCGCTCAGGGTCCGGTCAGGTGCCCCTGCACGACCGGTGCCACCCGCGCGACGATCTGCTCCAGGTCCGCCGAGGCCAGCGGCTCCAGCTTGATCACGTACCGCAGCATCGCGCACCCCACCAGCTGCGCCGCCGCCAGCTCGGCACGCAGCTCGGCGTCCGGCAGGTCCAGCTGCACGGCGATGCGGCGCAGCAGCTGGGCGGCGACCAGGCGGCGGAAGACGGCGGCCGCGGTGTCGTTGTTGACGGCGGAGCGCAGGATCGCCAGCAGGGGCGTACGGGTGGTGGGGTTCTCCCAGATGCCGAAGACGAACCGGGTGAGCCGCTCGCCCACCGCGTCCACGGGGCCGTCGGCCACCGTGGTCGGCGCGTTCAGGGCGGGCGCGAAGGCGACCTCGATGGCGGCCGCGAACACCTGCTCCTTGGTGCCGAAGTAGTGGTGCACGAGGGCCGAGTCGACCCCGGCGGCCTTGGCGATGCCGCGGACGGACGTCTTGTCGTAGCCGCGCTCGGAGAACTCCTCGCGGGCCACGGCCAGGATGCGGTCGCGGGTCTCGCCGGACTCGGTGCGCGGGGGGCGGCCACGGCGGCGCGCGCCGGTGTCGGTCATGGCCGGGGCACCTTCACGGCCGAGGCCAGGTGCAGGCGGGTGAAGGCCAGCGCCTCGGCCAGATCGGCCTCGCGTTCGGCGCTGGACATGGCGCGCCGGGTGTTGACCTCGATGACGACATGGCCGTCGAAGCCGGTGAAGGCGAGCCGCTCCAGCAGCTCCGCGCAGGGCTGGGCGCCCCGGCCGGGGACCAGGTGCTCGTCCTTCGCGGATCCCTTGCCGTCGGCCAGGTGGACGTGGCCGAGGCGGTCGCCCATGCGGTCGACCATCTCCAGGGCGTCCGCGCGTGCCGTCGCCGCGTGGCTGAGGTCGATCGTGAAGTGGCGGTAGTCGTCCTTCGTCACGTCCCAGTCGGGGGCGTACGCGAGCATTTCGCGGTCGCGGTAGCGCCAGGGGTACATGTTCTCGACGGCGAACCGTACGTCCGTCTCGTTGGCCATCCGCCAGATCCCGGTGACGAAGTCCCGGGCGTACTGGCGCTGCCAGCGGAACGGCGGGTGGACGACGACCGTGCTCGCTCCGAGCTTCTCGGCGGCGGCCCGGGCGCGCTGGAGCTTGACCCAGGGGTCCGTGGACCACACCCGCTGGGTGATGAGCAGGCAGGGGGCGTGCACGGCCAGGATCGGCATCCGGTGGTAGTCGGACAGCCGGCGCAGGGCCTCGATGTCCTGGCTGACCGGGTCCGTCCACACCATGACCTCGACGCCGTCGTACCCGAGGCGCGCGGCGATCTCGAAGGCCGTCGCCGTCGATTCCGGGTACACCGAGGCCGTCGACAGCGCGACCTTCGCATCCGGGATGCGGACGACGTCCCTTGGTTTGGCCACGGGGGACAGATTACGGGGTGAGGTCGGCACGATGCCGGGTGCCTATTCGCCGTTGTGACTTTCCCCATGGGCGGGCGCGGCCCGCCGGTGGCCGGTCACGCCACCGCCGCGCCCCTACGCCCCGGTGCCTACGCCGACCCCATGTGGTCCAGTCGCCGCAGGATCACGCCCTCCCGCAGCGCCCACGGGCAGACTTCCAGGTTCTCCACGCCGAACAGGTCCATCGCCGCCTCGGCGACCAGGGCCCCGGCGATGAGCTGGGCGGAGCGGCCCTCCGAGACGCCCGGCAGCTGGCCGCGCTCGGCGGTGGTCATGCCGGCCAGGCGGGGCACCCAGGACTCCAGGGATTCCCGCTTGAGCTCGCGCTGGACGTAGAGGCCGTCGGCGCTGCGGGCGGCGCCGGCGATGCGGGCCAGCTGCTTGAAGGTCTTGGAGGTGGCGACCACGTGGTCGGGGGTGCCGGAGCGACTGAACTCGCCGACCGTGCGGGCGATCTCCGCGCGCACATGGCGGCGCAGGGCTCTTATCGACTCCGGGGAGGGCGGGTCGCCGGGCAGCCAGCCGGCGGTGAGGCGGCCCGCGCCGAGCGGCAGCGAGACGGCCGCGTCGGGTTCCTCGTCGATGCCGTAGGCGATCTCCAGGGAGCCGCCGCCGATGTCCAGGACCAGCAGCTTTCCGGCCGACCAGCCGAACCAGCGGCGGACGGCGAGGAAGGTGAGCCGGGCCTCCTCCGCGCCGGTGAGGACCTGCAGCTCGACGCCCGTCTCGGCCTTCACACGGGCGAGGACGTCGTCGGCGTTGCTGGCCTCGCGCACGGCGGATGTGGCGAACGGGAGCAGGTCCTCGACGCCCTTGTCCTCGGCGGCCTGGAGCGCGTCGTGGATGACGGCGATCAGTTTGTCCACCCCGTCGGGGCCGATGGCCTCGTCCTCGTCAAGGAGTTGAGCGAGCCGCAGCTCCGCCTTGTGCGAGTGCGCGGGCAGGGGGCGCGCGCCAGGGTGCGCATCCACCACCAGCAGATGCACCGTGTTAGATCCCACGTCGAGGACACCGAGTCTCATGTACGGAACGCTACTGCCACCCGGGCCGGAGGCCGTCCTCGGAGCAGTGCCGGAAGCGGCTTCGGGCGTCTTACCCTGGACGGGTGCCAAAGACGAAAAAGACGAAAGCCAACAAGGCTGCCAAATCGGCCGACGGTTCTTCGCAGGTGAAGCGACCCAAGCAGGCGAAGCGGGGCCCGGGAGCCGACGAGCAGGGGCTGGATTTCGCCCGCGCATGGGTGGAATTCCCTGATCCGGCGGACGACGAGCAGGTCTTCCGGTGCGATCTGACATGGCTGACCTCTCGTTGGAACTGCATCTTCGGCAGCGGCTGCCAGGGCATCCAGGCGGGCCGCGCGGACGACGGGTGCTGCACGCTGGGCGCCCACTTCTCGGACGAGGACGACGAGAAGCGGGTTGCCGGGCACGTGGCGAGGCTCACGCCCGACATCTGGCAGCACCACGACGAGGGCAGGGCGGGTGGCTGGACCTCTGAGGACGAGGACGGCTCCCGCCAGACCCGCCCGTACCAGGGGTCCTGCATCTTCCAGAACCGCCCCGGTTTCGCCGGCGGCGCGGGCTGCTCGCTGCACATCCTGGCCCTGAAGGAGGGCCGCGAGCCGCTGGAGACCAAGCCGGACGTGTGCTGGCAGCTGCCGATCCGGCGGACCTTCGACTGGATCGACCGCCCCGACGACACGCGTGTGCTCCAGGTCTCGATCGGTGAGTACGACCGCCGCGGCTGGGGTCCGGGCGGCCACGACCTGCACTGGTGGTGCACGTCGGCGACCTCGGCGCACGGCGCGGGGGATCCGGTGTACGTCTCCTACCGGGCCGAGCTGACCGAGCTGATGGGCAAGGCGGGCTACGACCGGCTGGTCGAGCTGTGCGAGGCGCGACTGGCGTCCCGGCTGCCGCTGCTGGCCCCGCACCCGGCCGATCCGGCCCGCTGATCGGCAGGTGACGGTCCCGTCCGCGGGGCCTGTCCCGTACGCGGCGCCTGTCCCGGCCACCGAGCCGCCGTCCTTCCTAGCTGTCCGACGGGCTCGGGTCGCCGCTGCCGGTCGGTGGTGAGGTCGAGCCGGTCGGGGACGGGCTGGTCGGGGTGGGTGTCGGGCTCGGGTCGGTCGACGGCGGGTCGCTAGGCGTGGGGTCGCCGGGGGCCGTGGTCGTGGGCGTCGGGTCCGGCGCGGGGGTGGTCGGGGGCGGGTCCGAGGGGCCGGTGGGTGCGGTGCCGTACCCCTCGATCGAGACGACGGCGCCCGCCGGGGACACCGCGACCCGGGCGCTCCAGTGCCCGGCCGGCTCGCGCAGGTGGTCGACGTACACCTTGATCGTCAACGTTTCGCCGGGGCGGAGGATGCCCGAGGACCGGCTGAGGTAGAGCCAGCCGGCCGCGGTGGACGCGGACCAGCGCACGGGCGAGGGGCCGGAGGCGGTGAGGGTGATGAGCGTGGTGTCGCCGCTGTTGCCGGCCGTCACCGCCAGCTGTCCCGCGCCCTTCTTCCCGGTGCCGGAGACGCTGATGACCTCGACGGACACGTCGGACGCGCCGCCCCTCCCGTCCTTTCCGGGGCGGGCTCCGGATCTGGAGCTGGCGTTCCCGGCGTTCTCGTAGCCACCCGCCGGATCGCCGACGAGGCTGCCGGGGCCGTGCGCCTCGCGGGCGGTGGCGGCGGGGCCGTCCGGGCCCTCCCCGGCGGGCGAACCGCGGTAGGCGGCCCACAGCGCCAGCACCGGCGCGGCGACGACGGTGGCGACGACGGTCGTGGTGACGGCACGCGAGCGCAGCCGGTCCCGGCGGGCGGCGTGGTCCTTGGGGTCCATGGGGAAGCCACGCCGGTCGAAGCGCGGGGCCGCCGTTCCCCGCGCGCGCGGCTGGTGGGCCAGGGCGATGTGCAGGGCGGGGCGGGGCGCCTGAAGAACGGGCAGTTTCGCGGGCGTGACCGTGGCACCGGGCCACCGCCCCGGGACGGCGCGCTCGGCGGTACGGCGGCAGCGCGGGCAGTCGTCGACGTGCCGCACCAGCTCACGCCGTACGGCACTGCTCAGCACGAGCTGGTTGTCCCCGGTGAGCAGGGCCACGCCGGGACAGCCGCCGGTCTCGACGACGGCGAGGGCGGCCCGCGTGCGCTCCACCTCGCAGGCGGCGGAGGCGAGGAGTTCGCGGGTGACGACGGGGTCCATGCCGAGGACGGCGGAGACCTCGTGGGCGGACAGATCGTGCCGGACCGCGAGTTCGAGCGCCTCGCGCTGCTCCGGGGTGGTTCCGGCGGCCTCCGGCCAGGCGAGCCGGGCGAGTTCGCGTCGCCGCTGCTCCTGGATCTCCTCCGGGGCGGACGGGTCGGCGGCCTGCGGGGCCCGCTGCCCATGGGCACTGTGGCGGCCCGCGGCGTGGGTGGCCTGACGTTTCTGCTTGGCCTCGGCCAACTTGCGCAGGCACGCCCAGCGGGCCAGCGCGTACAGCCAGGCCCGCCGGTCGGCGGCCTCGGGGAGGCGCTGCCCGCGCCGCTCGGCGAGCGCGAGGACGTCCCCGAGCGCGGCGGTGGCCGCGTCGTGGTCGCACAGCACCGAGAGGCAGTAGGTGAACAGGCCGTCCAGATACGGCTCGTAGCGCGCCGACGGCCGCTGCGCCAGCGTGCGCGCCGCAGCGCGGTCGCGCGCCTCCCGGTGCGCCCGGTGTGCGCCGGTGGTGCGGGTCGAGGTTTGCGGACTGCTGCTCGTCACCCGTGCGACCGTAGGCGGCACGGCATGGGTCCTTCCTCCACCTTGAGCCCTTTTAATCCGTACGGGTGAAACGATCCCTCATAAGGGGACAGGAAGGGCTGATTCCGCGGCTGGTTGCTGACGGGTGGTGGCTGGATCAGCGGTGATCGAAGGGGACTTCTGGGGCTTCGGGGGCGTCGAAGAGGAGCGAGAAGGGGCTGCCGGGGTCCCGCGTGCGCAGGTGCCAGAGTTCGTCGGGCAGCTCGTCCAGCATGCCGACCCCGGAGACCAGCGCCCGCACCTGGCGGTACAGCTCCTCGCACCGGGGGCCGCACCGTGCCGGGTGGCTCTCCGTCGACCACAGGACGACGCCGTGGCCCCGGTCCAGCAACCGGGACATGATGGCCCGGCCGGGGCCGGTGCTCACCGGTCCGCAGACGAAGGGGATCACGTCCGGTGGGATGTGGGGCGGGGTCCCCTTGCGGGTGAGCAGGACGTGCGAGGCGGTGAAACGGCCGCTCACGCGCAGCTCGTTCCAGCGCCTGATCCATCGGGGGTCCGAACGATCCCGCCCTGTCTGCCGGATCGTCACCGGGCGCTGTTCGCCGATGGACACCTCCCCCGCGGGGCCGGCCGCCCAGAGGTGCGGCGCCACGTCGAACTGCCGCAGGGGCAGACAGACTTCGAGCGGTGCGGAGGCGAACGGGAAGCCGGTGGACTCGGACACGGTCCACAACTGCTCCGTGACACTGCGACCCAGCGACTCCGGCCCGCTTCCCGTGCCGCTCCCCGTGCCCTGCACCCGCACGGTCCGCTCGCCCGTGGCCACCACGGCCAGAAGCGTCCAGCGGAAGGAGGCCGAGCGGAAACGCAGGGCCTCCACGACCAGTCGGATCCGGCCTTCGGGCTCGGTCGCGCGTCGTCCGGCGAGCCTCGCCCGCTCCTGGGCCAACTCGGCGGCCTCCGACTCTCCGGTGCCGGCGAACGCGCTCTCCGCCTTTCTCCAGGACGTTTCCGCGTCAGTGAGCCACCCGAGGTGCTCCGCGGCCCGCGCCCGGACCTGCCAGGCCCGCGCCACCCCGTACAGGTCGCCCAGCTCCGCGAAGTCCCGGACGATCTCCTCCGCCATCCCGGCGGCCGACTCCGCGTTGCCCGTCCGGCTCAGTGCCTCGGCCCGGCTCAGCGCGGCCCGGGCCACCCCCAGCATGTCTCCGCGGGACTGGAACAGGTCCGCCGCACGGACCAGGCAGCGCAGCCCCTCCTCCCGGTCGCCGAGCCGCAGGTGCGCATCGCCCAGATGCATGACCGCCTCGGCCTGCGCCCGCCGGTCGGAGTGCCGCAACATCTCGTCGCAGGCGATGGTGTGCTGCTCCCGGGCCCTCTCCCAGTCGTCCATCGCCGCGTACACCAGCCCCAGGTCGTCGTGCGCCTTGGCCTGGCCCCAGACGTCGTTGAGTTCGAGGTAGAGAGCCTGCGCACGCAGGCAGGAGTCGGCCGCCCGGTCGAGCCGGACCAGGCCCCGCTCAGCGATGCCGCTGAGGCGCCACAGGTGTGCCGTCTGCCTTTGCCGGGTCTCCCGGGCCAGCGCCGTCCCGCACAGGTGCAGGCACACGTCGAAGTCGCGACGCCAGTTGAGGTAGGCGCCGAAGTACAGGAGCAGGTCGGTGGCCGTCCGGCCGTTCGGGTCCCCGGCCACCCCCAGGGCCAGCGCGCTCAGGGTCTCGCGCTCCCCGTCCAGCCAGCGCACCGCCGTGGTCGGCAGTCCGCTCGGTTCGCTGTACTCCTCCCAGCCGCCCAGCCCGAGACCCTGAACGGCTTCCCGCGTGCGGTTGGCACAGAAGTCCAGCAGGAGCTGCCGTGCCTGTTCCCTCCACTCCCTGAAGGCCCCGTCCCGCCCCGGGATCTGGTGGAGGTACGCCCGTACCAGGGGCGGCAGCTGCCGACGTGGGGTTGTCCCGACCGGCTCGACGAGGTACGTGTCCCCGAGAGCGTCGAGGGTCTCCGTCAGCCGGACCAGACCGAAGGCCTTCAGCAGTTCGGGGCCGGCGTCCGGGCCGGGTACCAGCGCCAGGAGTTGGAGCGCCTGCTGCTCCTCTGCTGTCAGGCGACGGTATTCGGCGTCGTAGGTGTCCCTGAGCGCGTCGAGGACACAGAAGATCCCGCCCTCCCTCTCAACCGTGCCGAGGAGGTAGGACAGCGGCAGGTCGGACCGCGCGGCCAGCCGCAGGGCCAGCGGCACCCTTCCGCACAGCTCGGCCAGCCGGCCCGCCGCCTCGCGGTCGGAACCGTCGGGGTCCAGCAGTTCCAGCGCGTCCGCCGGGTGGAGCGGCCCCAGCGCCAGCCTCCCCGTGGCCGGGCGGGCGACCGACCTGCGCCGTGCGGTGATCAGCACATGGAAGCGGTCGCTCATGGGCGCGATCCAGGGGGACGCGTCGTCGGGCTCCATCCCGTCGTGCACGACGAGCACATGCCCGTGGCGATCCGGCAGCCTCGACCTGACCCGCTCCACCGCCGCGTGGGCGTCCGTCCCGGCGGGGATGAAGTACGCGCCTCCCGGGTACCACCCGCGCTCCGTCGCGGCGTGCGCCGCCGCCAGCGCGAGCGCCGTCTTGCCGATCCCGGGCATGCCGCTCACCACCGTGACGTGGGGCTGTGCCCGCTCCCCGGCGGCCGGATCCAGCAGCCCCACCAGCCGTTCGAGTTCCTCGTCCCGCCCGACCAGCCGCTCCGGTGCCGACGGCAGCGCCAGCGGATCGACGGCGGGTTCGAGGGCGCCGAGCACCGCCACCACCGCCTCCACCGCGCGGTCCACCGCCGCCTCCCCCACGGCACAGACGGTGAGGTGCTCGATGCCCGGCACGGTGTACACGGCTTGGAGCAGGTCGACGTCCTCTCCGCTCACGACCGCCGCGCCGCCGCTCTGGTAACTGCTCACCGTGTCGTAGTGCGCGCTGTTCCCCAGAATCTCCCGGGCGACCGACTCCAGACGGCGGGACGGCTCCGACCGCCCCGCGTGCAGGACCACTCGGTTCGCCACGACCAGGTCACCGTGGTCCGTCCTGTGCGGCGCTCCTCGTCCTTGCACGACCGACACCATGACGGGAACGCGGTGTTCGCGGCAGATTTCCGCCATGTACCCCGCGCTGTGCCGCCAGCCGATGGTGGTCTTCCGCAGAAGGGCCACCTGCCACCGGGTACCGGAGAGCCTGCCGATCTCCGCCTGGTAGGCCCCTCGCCCCACCCGCCGTACCTCCCCCGTCAGCCGACGGCGGAACGCCCAGAACTGTGCCGCGGTCCCCGCCACGATCGGCACGGTCCCGACCGCTTCCCCCTCGTCCCCCTCGTCCTCGGTCACCGCCACCGGTGCCGCCGGCTCCGCCGCCACCGTCGGCAGCGGCACCTCCACCTCCGGCAGCGGGGCGGGCACCTCCTCCCCCGCCCCCACGCGCACCCGCAACCGCTCGCTGCGGAAGGGCACTCCGCCCGCCGTGATGAGCGTCAGTCGGAGCGCGGTGTCGCTGACGGCCGCGGCGTCCACCGCGTACGTGACGAAGCGCGCCGGACCGTACGTCCCCCCGAACCGGTGCAGTACCAAGGTCGAGTCCCCCACCGACTCCACCGCGAGCCCCGGCTCGCCCTCCAGCATGCAGCCGACCGCGTACTCCTCCGTGTCGTACGGCCAGGCCCCGGACTCCGGGTCGGCGATCTCGATGTCGACGGTGACGAGGTACTTGCGGCCGGTCTCGACCTCCTCGGGCCAGCTGACCAGGGGCCTGAGGGACACGGACGAGGGACTCACGTGCCGTCACCCCCTTCCCGGCCGGGTGCCTCCAGTGTGAGCGTGGTCCCGGGGTGACCGAAGTAGGCGTACATGAAGCTGGTGAAGAAGGCCTCCAGCGCCTCCTCGGCACCGTCCTCGTCGCCGGCGGCGAGGGCGCGCTCGGCCCTGCGGGCGTAGTACGCGCGGTGCTTCATCAGTTCGTCGGCCAGATTGACCGGGCCGTGCCGCGCGCTTCTGACCAGCCGGGCGGCGAAGTCGTGGGCGTGCGCCTTGCTGACCTCCGCCACGGTGGCGATGACGGCGCTCGCGCCCCATCTGAGGAAGACCTCGGCGAAGTTGCGCGGGACGGCGGCGTTGTAGCGCCGGTCGACCACCGGGCGGGCGGAGACACAGGAGTTGATGAGGACGGCTGCCCCGGTTTCCTGGAGGGCGTCCATCTCCCAGTCCTCGGAGAGTTCGGGGAGCGGGACGCCGCCGAGCCTGAACTCCTCGATGTCCTCGGAGTACTTGCCGTGGCAGCGGATGAGGAGCAGACCGAACGCGGTCGCCGGGTCGCCGAGGCGGGTGCGCAGGTCCGCCATCGTGGTGGACCGCTCCCCGACCTCGTGCTTGACGACGCTGTCCACGGCCACGGCGAACTCCGGGTCCTCGTAGACCAGTACGCCGCCCCTGCAGTGCTGCGGACGCGCGTCGTACCGCCATGCGCGGGCGCCGTCCCACACGGTGGTCCAGCGGATGACGGGCAGGGTGGCGCCGAGCCAGCCGCCGGCACCGGCGCCCGCGCCCGCACCTCCGTCGCCGCCCCCGTTCCCATCCCCGTTCCCGTTCCGGCGCGGGGGCCGGTGGAGGCCGGCCGACCGGCGGTGGAGGAGTTCCCACGGGATCTCGTGCGGTGTCTGGTCCCAGACGATCAACCGGGGTGCGTCCCCCTGCTTCAGCCGGTCCACCCAGGCGGCCAGTACCGTCTCCGTCTGCCACCAGCCCTTGACGTGGCGGTAGGTGGAGCGCCAGCCCTTCCGCTCGGCCCGCTCGACGAGCCGGGGCAGGCCGAGGCCGGGCTGACGGCGGTGCGCGAGGTCGGTGGAGCGGTTCGCGGCGAAGACCCGGCCCCGGTGGTGGAAGTGCAGTTCGAAGCTGGGCTCGCCCGCGTACGTGGTGCCCTTGACGCACAACAGTGCGGTGTCGGGCGGGAGTTCGGCGGAGAGGCCGGCGTCCTCCGGGTCGAAGCCCTGTGCGGGACTGGCCTCCTCGATGCCGTCGAGGTCGTACGCGGGCGTGCGCGGCGCGCCGACCGCCGCCGCGCCGGGCAGGTGGGCGTCCGTACCCGCGCCCGCTCGGGCGTGCGCGTCCGCGTGCAGCAGGCTCCGCAGGTTCATCGGCTCGGTGGTCATGCCGGCGCCCCCGGGACCCGCCCCGCCGCCACCACGAGGGTCGCGCCGAGCGCCTCCGCCAGTTCGACGGGGAGCTCGGGGTACTGGTCGAGGTCCGGTGCGATGACGACCGAGCGGACGCGGTGCAGCGTGGCGGCCGTGGCCGCGACCCGCAGCGCGTCGTCGACGCCCTCCCGGCGCACGCCGCTCGGCGGGGTCCCGCGCAGGCTGGCGTCCAGCGGCACATTGCCCCGGCCGTCGGTGACCACCACGAACAGGGCCTCGTCGACCACCGCGCGGCCCTTGCGCAGGAAGCGGCGCAGTTCGTGGACGGCCAGGTCGAGGGCGTGGGCGAGCGGGCTGGCGGTGCCGGGTGCGCGGGCGAAGGTGTCGAGCAGGGCGGGGTCGAGCAGCGAGGGCACGCGGACGCGTTCGGCGCACAGGTCGAGGTCCGCGTTCGCGTGGCCGAACTCCACGACGGTGACGGCGGCGTTGGACTCGTAGGCCCAGCGCAGATGCGGGGCGAGCGCGGCGGTCGGGTCCCAGTCGCGGCAGGAGTGGTCGAGGAGCAGGACCAGGGCGTGCGCGGCCTCCGGGCGGCGGCGGTACTGGCGCAGGTCGACGGGGCGCAGCGCGAGCGGCTCCGCGCGCAGCTCCGGGTGGAGCAGACGGGACTTCGCCGCCTCGACGAGGCTCGGGACGAGCGCGAGGTCGTGCACGTCGCGGGCGCGCATGGTTCCGGTCGGCCGGCCGTGCAGTCGCCGGGCGGCGCCGCGACGGCGGCCCGGGGGGCGGAGCGAGCCGAGCTGGGGGAGGGCGTCCGGGGAGTCCTCGGGATAGGGCGACCGCTCGGGCGCCGGGGTGCGCGGGGTCACCGGAGTGGTGGTCAACGGGCGGGGCGGGGCGGGCCGCGCGACCGGGGTGGGGGTGGGTTCGGTGGGCGCGGGCGACGGGGGCTCGGGGTGGTCCACGGCTTCGGTCGGGGCCGGCGGGCGCAGGGGCGGCCGGTCCTGGGGCGCCGGGGGGCGGAGCGGGGGTGGCTTGATGCCGAGCAGGGTGGCCGCCTGGGTGATGTGGTCCGGGTCGACGCCCGGGGCGCCGGAGCGGGCGGCGAGGGCTCGGGCCACGCGGGCCAGGGCCAGGGCGCGGCGCATGCCCGTGTCGGGGGGCACCAGCGCGACCGCCTCCCTGACGGCCGCCGCGCTCAGGGCCCCGCGGGAGACGTCCCGATCGACGCACGGGAGGGTCGGCAGCGCCCTGACCAGCGCGTCGCGCTCGGCGGGCAGGTCCCAGAAGCCGTCGGTGCCCAGGCTCCACAGCGCGTCGTTCAGGTGCTCGGCCTCGACGCGCAGCGGGAAGCGGTCCAGCAGGTGCGGGGACAGGCGTGCCGCCTCGGCACGGTCGACGGCCGCGAGCCAGTGGGCGCGGGGGTGCCAGCGCAGGCTGTGGCCGTGCATCTCCACATGGGCGGCGTCGGCGCCGATCAGGGTCACGGCGGCCCGGACGACGGCGGGGCCCGCCTGGCAGAGGTCCGGGACGAGGACGACCGGCGGTGCGCCGTCCGGCTCCTCCACCAGCAGTCCGGGTACGAGCCGGAAGCCGTCGTCGCCCAGCCGGGGACGCAGCCACAGCTCCTCCTCACCGAGCCAGGACCCGAGGCTGCGCACGACCGCGCCACCGCCACCGCCACCGGCACCGGCACCGGCACCGGCACCGGCAGCAGTCGCACCGTCCGCACCACGAGCCCCGCCCGCACGCCCCGCACCGCTGTGCGCGGCGAGCCAGGCCCCCAGCGCGGGCAGCAGCTCCGGATCGAGTCCGAGGAAGAGGACACCTCCCGCGCCGGGTTCCGTGGCCAGGCAGGCGAGAACGGTGAGGGCGCGGGTGACGGGGGACGGGACGCCGACGGAGGCGGCGGGGGTCGGGGCGGCGGCCGTGGGGTGGTCCGGCATGGTCAGTCCAGGGGGCCCGCGAGCAGGTCCCGTACGCGGGTGTCGTCCTCCTCGGTCCAGGCCGGGAGCGTGCCCGTGTCGCCCCGGCCCCGGCGGTGGACGAGGGCCGGCTTGGCGACCTTGCGCAGATGCTCGGTGGTCACCTGCCCGGCGTCCTCGATCGCGGCCAGCGCACGGGCGGCCCGCAGCAGGACGATCTCCCCGCGGTGCCCGGCGAGCCGGAAGCCCTCGGCGAGCGCGGCGCAGCCGGCGTAGACCTCGGGTCCGCATCCGATGCCGGCGAGCCGGGCGCGCGCGGCGTCCAGACCGGCCTTCTTCTCGGCGTCCGCCTCCAGCGCCTCGGCCAGGAACCGCGAACCGGGATCGCCGCGTTCCAGCTCGAAGCGCAGCACGGTCTCCACGATCCGCCGCCGCTGCCGGGCCTTGGACTCGGACTCCACGACGGCCACCAGGCCGAATCGGTCGAGGAGTTGGGGGCGCAGCCCGCCCTCGTCCGGGTTCATGGTGCCGACCAGCGTGAACTCCACATGCTGGGTCTGCTCGGAACGGTGGTCGCGTTCCAGGGCGAGGATGCCGGTGGAGGCCGCGTCCAGAATGATGTTGACCAGGTAGTCGTCGAGCAGGTTGATCTCGTCGACGTACAGCATGCGGGCCTTGGAGCGGGACGCCTGGACGAGCAGGCCGTCGGACTTGTGCGGCCGGCCCCGCATGAGCTCCTTGATCCGCCAGCCGCCGAGCACCCGGTCGTCGGTGGCGCCGATCGGCATCGTCACGGGCAGCCCGCCGACCGCCATCTTGGTGAAGGCGCGCACGGTGGTGGTCTTGGCGGTCCCGCGCTGCCCGGTGGCGAGCACTCCGCCCACGGCCGGGCAGACGTACGCGATCTCCAGCGCGGTCCGCAGCTCGTCCTGGCCGACGATCAGCGCGTACGGCAGCACGGTCTCCAGCGCGGCGGCCTCCCGGGCGGCGGCCTCCGGATCGTGTTCGTCGTGCACGTCGTGCGGGCCGCTGTGCGTGTCGTCGTGCGTGTCGTCCGTCATGGCTGTCCCTGTCCGCCGGTGGTGCTGCCTTGGTCCGCGTCCGCCGAGTACCTGAAGCCCGGCGGCAGCGGTACGCCCTGACGCCACAGGTCGCACCAGGCGGCCGCGATCCGCCGCTCCGCCGCGGGGTCCTCGGGGACCCGCACGGCCAGCGCCCGCAGCAGGGCGAACCGGTGCAGGTCGAAGGCCACGTGGAGGGACTCCCCGTAGGCCAGGGCCGCCTGCACCGCGCCCCGGTAGGCGACCCACGCCACGGCGAGCGGCACCAGTGCCAGCAGCAGCCACCAGCCCGTACGGGCGAGGAGGACCGCCGCGACCACGGCGGTGACGGCCATGGTGACCGCCATCCGGGCGGCGCCGTCCACGGTGTCCCGGCGGTCGTCCACCACCGCCCGGGTCTGCTCCCCGAGCAGCGGGTACAGGCGGGGCCAGGCGACCACGGCGTCGTAGCCGAAGGCGCGGCCCGCGGTGTCCTCGGCGGCGGCGAGGGCGTTGCCCAGGGCGGTGGGGCGTACGAGGTGATCGGGGAGGGGGTAGCGGCGGCGCAGTTCCGTACCGGCGACCCCGGCCCGCTGGACCAGGTCCGGCGTGAGGGCGGGGGCGGGCGGTGCACCCGGGGGACCCGGTGGGACGGGGCCCGCGGCGGGCAGCGCGGCGCGCTGCTCCCAGGCCGTCTTCCGCCGCCGCTGCCGGCCGCGCGCCCACTCCGTGGCCGGCCGCCGGGGCCACTGTCCTTCCAGGAGCCGGACCATCGGGGTCTGCAGCGGGGCGAGCAGGACGGCGACGAGGGTGACCCCGAGCACGAGCAGGACGACCTCCCCCACGCCGAGCGCGGCGGCGGTCGTCCACGCGCGCGTGAAGCTCAGGCCGCCCGAGGCCGGGGCGTGCCATCCCCGCGCGCCGGCCCAGCACAGGAGCAGGACGAAGAACACGGCCGCGTACGTCGGCAGGTAGCCCACCAGGAAGAAGCGCCGCCCCGCCGCGAGCCCGGCCGGCGGCTGCAGCGCGCCGCTCAGCTTCATCGCACCAGCTCCATGACCCCGTGGCCGGTCGCGCACCGGGGCAGGGCGCGTTCGTCGTAGAAGACGCGAGTCTCCTCCCGCGCGCACAACGGGCACACGAAGAGCAGGGTCCGGTACTGCGTGGACATGCCGAGCAGGCCCGCACGGTCCCCGGCGCCCCAGTCCGCGCCGGCGGCCGGGCCGCCGGGGTCACCGGCGACGCCCAAGGACTCGCGCACGCGCGCGTGCCCGCTGATCCCGATCCGCCCGGACTCCTCGGGCGCCCCCCTGAGCCGCAGGGCCACCCCTCGGTACTCGGGATGCGTCACGAAGAGGCCGTCGAGCAGGCGGGCGACATCGGGGGCGCGGTCGTCGTCCGGGTCTACGTCGATCACCGTGTCGTACGTGGTCAACCCGGCGTCGAGCAGCCCGCCGTAGACCTCGCGCGCCCACTCCGTCCGGTCCTCGTCGCCCGGCACCGGCCCACCCTCCTGCCCCCGCGGTGCGGCCACTGAACGGCATGCCCTCGTCGTGGCATCCGTAGCCGCTGATTGTACGGAGATCCACCACTGTGCGGGGATGCCTTGCACCAACTCCACCGGCACGATCGGAGCCGGACGGCGTTGTCAGTGGCCTCGGTTACGGTTTCCGCATGGCTGCCCGTACGAAGACCACCAAGGACCGCCCGTCCTACCGCTGCACCGAGTGCGGCTGGCAGACGGCCAAGTGGCTCGGCCGGTGCCCCGAGTGCCAGGCGTGGGGGACGATCGAGGAGTACGGCACGCCCGCGGTGCGCACGACGACGCCGGGACGCGTCACCACCTCCGCGCTGCCCATCGGGCAGGTCGACGGGCGGCAGGCCACCGCCCGCACGACGGGTGTGCCCGAGCTGGACCGGGTGCTCGGGGGCGGCCTCGTGCCCGGCGCGGTGGTGCTCCTGGCGGGCGAGCCCGGCGTCGGCAAGTCGACGCTGCTGCTCGACGTGGCGGCCAAGTCGGCCAGCGACGAGCACCGCACCCTCTATGTCACCGGCGAGGAGTCGGCGAGCCAGGTGCGGCTGCGCGCCGACCGGATCAACGCCCTGGACGACCACCTGTATCTGGCCGCCGAGACCGATCTTGCCGCCGTCCTCGGCCACTTGGACGCGGTGAAGCCGTCCCTGCTGATCCTCGACTCCGTGCAGACGGTCGCCTCCCCGGAGATCGACGGCGCGCCCGGCGGCATGGCGCAGGTGCGGGAGGTGGCGGGCGCGCTGATCCGGGCGTCGAAGGAACGCGGCATGTCCACCCTCCTTGTGGGCCACGTCACCAAGGACGGCGCCATCGCCGGCCCCCGCCTCCTCGAACACCTCGTGGACGTGGTGCTCCACTTCGAGGGCGACCGGCACGCCCGGCTGCGCCTGGTGCGCGGCGTCAAGAACCGGTACGGCGCCACGGACGAGGTCGGCTGCTTCGAGCTGCACGACGAGGGCATCACGGGCCTGGCCGACCCGAGCGGCCTGTTCCTGACCCGGCGCTCCGAGCCGGTGCCGGGGACCTGCCTGACGGTGACCCTGGAGGGCCGCCGCCCGCTGGTCGCCGAGGTGCAGGCGCTCACGGTCGACTCGCAGATCCCCTCGCCACGCCGGACGACCTCCGGTCTGGAGACCTCGCGCGTCTCGATGATGCTGGCCGTGCTGGAGCAGCGGGGCCGGATCAGCGCGCTCGGCAAGCGGGACATCTACTCGGCGACGGTGGGCGGCGTGAAGCTCTCGGAGCCTGCCGCGGACCTCGCCATCGCCCTGGCGCTGGCCTCCGCGGCCAGCGACACCCCGCTGCCGAAGAACCTGGTCGCCATCGGTGAGGTGGGGCTCGCGGGCGAGGTCAGACGGGTCACGGGCGTGCAGCGCAGGCTCGCCGAGGCCCACCGCCTGGGCTTCACGCACGCACTCGTGCCGGGTGATCCGGGCAAGATTCCTCCGGGGATGAAGGTCCTGGAAGTCGCGGACATAGGGGACGCGCTCAGGGTCCTTCCGCGCTCCCGTCGCCGAGAGGCCCCACAGGACGCGGAGCAGCGCCGGTAGACTTTGCCCTGGTCTCGCCTGTCCGTACGATCCGAGTGCGCGCACGGGAGTGCCCCAGAACCTGCGACCGGAGGAGTGCAGTGGCAGCCAACGACCGGGCAGCAGCTCCCGGAAAATCCGGTGGGAGTGCCGGTTCCGATGGCCTGATGCGCGCCTCGCTGAGCGCCGTGGCACCTGGTACGGGGCTGCGTGACGGCCTTGAGCGGGTTCTGCGCGGCAACACCGGCGGACTGATCGTGCTCGGCTCGGACAAGACCGTCGAGGCGATGTGCACGGGCGGCTTCGTGCTGGACGTGGAGTTCTCGGCCACGCGGCTGCGCGAGCTGTGCAAGCTGGACGGCGGCATCGTGATCTCCTCCGACCTGTCGAAGATCCTGCGGGCGGGCGTCCAGCTGGTCCCGGACCCGACCATCCCGACGGAGGAGACGGGCACCCGGCACCGCACGGCGGACCGCGTCTCGAAGCAGGTCGGCTTCCCGGTGGTCTCCGTCTCCCAGTCGATGCGCCTGATCGCGCTGTACGTCGACGGCCAGCGGCGCGTGCTCGAAGACTCCGCGGCGATCCTCTCCCGCGCCAACCAGGCGCTGGCCACGCTGGAGCGGTACAAGCTCCGCCTGGACGAGGTCGCGGGAACGCTGTCGGCGCTGGAGATCGAGGACCTGGTGACGGTCCGCGACGTGTCCGCGGTCGCGCAGCGTCTGGAGATGGTGCGCCGCATCGCCACCGAAATCGCCGAGTACGTGGTCGAACTGGGCACCGACGGGCGTCTGCTCGCCCTCCAGCTGGACGAGTTGATCGCGGGCGTGGAGCCGGAGCGCGAGCTGGTGGTCCGGGACTACGTCCCCGAGCCGACGGCCAAGCGTTCCCGCACGGTCGATGAGGCGCTGGCCGAACTCGACGCGCTCACCCACGCCGAGCTCCTCGAACTCCCCACGGTCGCCCGGGCGCTGGGCTACACCGGCTCCCCCGAGACCCTCGACTCGGCGGTCTCGCCGCGCGGTTTCCGTCTGCTGGCCAAGGTGCCGAGGCTGCCGGGCGCGATCATCGACCGGCTGGTGGAGCACTTCGGCGGTCTGCAGAAGCTGCTGGCCGCGAGCGTCGACGACCTCCAGACGGTGGACGGTGTGGGCGAGGCCCGCGCGCGCAGCGTCCGGGAGGGCCTGTCCCGCCTGGCGGAGTCGTCGATCCTGGAACGTTACGTCTGAGTCGCGCCCCCGCGCCGCCCTCGCGGGCGCGGAGCGATCAGTCGGCCGACAGCACGAAGGACGTCTGCGCCTTGGCGAACCCGGGCGCCTTGGCCTCCACCAGGTAGGTCCCCGCCTTGGCGGACCCCGCCGGCGGCGTCGCGCACTCGGGGGCGCTCGGCTTGCGGTCCCACGTCACGGTGTACGTGATGCTGCCGTCGGCCGGCACCCGGAACAGCAGGCTGCCCGATGTCTTCGGGCAGTCGGCGGACGAGAAGAAGTCGTCGTCGCCGTCCGCCTGCGTGATCGTCAACACCGTCCGCTTCGGCCCGAGATCGACCTTGCAGTCGCTCCCGGACGTGTTCTTGGCGATGAGTTCGAAGGCGGGCGACTGGTCGGGCGAGTACGAGTTGTGCCGGCTGCGCAGGCTCAACGTGACCGATCCGGCCGTGCAGTTGGGCAGCGCGGAGGAGGCCGGCAGCACGTCGCCCGCGGCGACACCGCCGCTGCCCGAGCCGGAACCGGAACCGTCGTCCGAGCCGCTCCCGTCCGTCGCGCCGGAGCCGCCGTCACCCGTCCCGGTGTCGCCGCCGGAGCCGCCGCCGCTCGACTCGTCGCGCCCGCCGGGGTGTTGGCTGTAGGCGGGCCCGGATCCAGACGAACCCGGCGTGATCGAGGGCAGCGGATTCTTGCCGTTGGACCCGTCGGCGTTCTTCTTGCCGCCCCCGCCGCCCGCGGTGGCGATCCACGCGATCAGCAGCGCCGACACGGCGACCGCCGACAGCATGATCACCCTCCGTCGCCAGTAGATGGAGGAGGGAAGCGGCCCGACCGGATTACGCAGAGATCCCACGGCGCAAACTGTACGAGAGATCGGCGCGCTAGCTTGCGCCACCCGCCGCCCGGAACACAACTTTTCCGGATCATCATCCCGGCAACTTCCCACAACGGCCCTACTTTTCATGCCCGGCGCACCACGCTCGGCGCACCACTCCCCGCACAACAGGGGTCTATGCCTCGGGCATGCCTCGGAGCGCACCTGTCCTTCCCGTGGCAGGATCGGAAGGGCCATGACTGAGATGCTCCACACCCCCGTGATCGCCTGGTTCGACGCACACGCCCGCGACCTCCCCTGGCGCCGCCCGGAAGCGGGCCCCTGGGGGGTGATGGTGAGCGAGTTCATGCTCCAGCAGACGCCGGTCAACCGGGTCCTGCCGGTCTACGAGCAGTGGCTGGCCCGCTGGCCCCGCCCCGCCGACCTGGCCGCCGAGGCCCCCGGCGAGGCCGTCCGCGCCTGGGGCCGGCTCGGCTACCCGCGCCGCGCCCTGCGCCTGCACGGCGCCGCGGCCGCCATAACGGAGCGGCACGGCGGGGACGTGCCGACGGACCACAACCAGCTGCTGGCCCTGCCCGGTATCGGCGAGTACACGGCGGCCGCGGTGGCCTCCTTCGCGTACGGGCAGCGGCACGCGGTGCTGGACACCAATGTCCGCCGGGTCCTCGCGCGTGCGGTCAGCGGTGTGCAGTACCCGCCGAACGCCACCACCGCCGCCGAGCGCCGGCTCGCCCGTGAGCTGCTGCCGGAGGACGAGGGGACGGCCGCCCGCTGGGCCGCCGCCTCGATGGAGCTGGGCGCACTGGTGTGCACGGCGAAGAACGAGACCTGCCAGAGCTGCCCGATCGCCTCCCAGTGCGCCTGGCGGCTTGCGGGCAAGCCGGAGCACGAGGGCCCGCCGCGGCGCGGTCAGACGTACGCCGGTACGGACCGGCAGGTGCGCGGCAAGCTCCTCGCCGTCCTGCGGGAGGCGCACACGCCCGTGCCGCAGGCCGCCCTGGACCGGGTGTGGCACGAACCGGTGCAGCGCGGCCGGGCGCTGGACGGGCTCGTCGCGGACGGTCTGGTGGAGCCGCTGCCGGGCGGTCTGTACCGGCTGCCGCTGAGCTGACACACGGCCAGATCACAGCAACGACAGCTGTTTCACAGCCCCGCGGCCTCACATATCGCCTCATAGCGGAGCAATTCGCCCTGCTCCTTTACCCCGTTCCCCTTTCCGTTACACAACCGACGGACAGCCGAGTGCTAGCCGCAGGCTGCTTCGGACAGCCCCGTGACAACCGCTCCGTAACTTCATTTCTGTGCCCGACACGACCACGGGGACAACGGAACGACAGGCACGGGCCGAAGAAAAACGGGGAACGGAGGCGGTTGATCATGTCGCAGGGCGAGGTGCTGGAGTTCGAGGAGTACGTCCGCACACGGCAGGACGCGCTGCTGCGCAGCGCCCGCCGTCTGGTGCCGGACCCCGTCGACGCCCAGGACCTGCTCCAGACGGCGCTGGTACGGACGTACGGCCGCTGGGACGGCATCTCGGACAAGCGGCTGGCGGACGCCTATCTGCGCCGGGTGATGATCAACACGCGCACCGAGTGGTGGCGGGCCCGCAAGCTGGAGGAGGTCCCGACCGAGCAGCTGCCCGACGCCTGCGTGGAGGACTCCACCGAGCAGCACGCCGACCGCGCGCTCCTGATGGACATCATGAAGGTTCTGGCTCCGAAGCAGCGCAGCGTCGTCGTGCTGCGACACTGGGAGCAGATGTCCACGGAGGAGACGGCCGCCGCCCTCGGCATGTCGGCCGGAACGGTCAAGAGCACGCTGCACCGGGCGCTCGCCCGGCTCCGCGAGGAGCTGGAGGCCCGCGATCTGGACGCACGCGCGCTGGAGCGTGAGGAGCGGGAGCGGTGCGCGGCCTGACCGACGAGGAGCCCACAGCGGCTCACGGGGCCTTGCAGGCGGCGATCACGGCGGTGGCCGTGCTCGCCGCCCTCGGGCTTTTCATGGCGGCCTGCGCCACCGGTGGCACCGGCGCCCGTGACGAGGGTCCGGCACACGCCGACGCCGTCGCGGGAGCGGGAGCCGACACCGCCGCCGGCGCGGCCCCCTCACCCGCGCCCAACGCCTCCGACACGTACAAGCGCGTGGACGCCGTCTCGCTCGTCAAGAGCGACCCGAAGGTGTCCGCGACGGTCAAACGGGACCTGAAGCCGTGCGTCGGCGACGAGTACCCGCTCGACGTGTCGTACGGCGACCTGACCGGCGGCGTGGCCAAGGACATCGTGGTGAACGTGCTGACCTGCGCCGACGCGGTGGGCGTGGGGTCGTACGTGTACCGGGCCGAGGACGGCAGGTACGAGAATGTGTTCAAGGCCGAGGAGTCTCCGGTCTACGCGGAGATAGACCGGGGCGACCTGATGGTGACCAAGCAGGTGTACGACAAGAGCGACCCGGTCTCGAACCCGTCCGGCGAGAACGTGATCACGTACAGCTGGTCCGCGGGCCGCTTCGTGCAGACGGCCTACCACCACACCGACTACGGCAGCTCGGTCGGCGGCGAGCCGACACCGGTGCCGTCGGTCTCCTCCGGCTGATCCGAACCCCGCGATGTGAACCCCGCACCCGATTCGTACGTCACCTCAGTGACGGCAGCAGAAGAACACGAGGACTGAGAGCACCGGGATGGCAGACCAGACCCATGTCCTGTTCGTCGAGGACGACGACGTCATCCGCGAGGCCACCCAGCTCGCCCTGGAGCGGGACGGCTTCGCGGTCACGGCGATGCCCGACGGACTGTCGGGCCTGGACGCGTTCCGCTCGAACCGCCCCGACATCGCGCTCCTGGACGTCATGGTCCCGGGCCTGGACGGCGTCAGCCTGTGCCGGCGCATCCGCGACGAGTCGACGGTGCCGGTGATCATGCTGTCGGCACGGGCCGACTCCATCGACGTCGTGCTGGGCCTGGAAGCCGGCGCCGACGACTATGTGACCAAGCCCTTCGACGGCGCCGTCCTGGTCGCGCGGATCCGCGCCGTGCTGCGCCGCTTCGGGCACGCCGGCGGCGACCGCACGGAGTCCGAATCCGCCGCGGTGGACGGCGGGATGCTGACCTTCGGCGACCTGGCGATCGACACCGAGGGCATGGAGGTGCAGCGGGCCGGACAGCCGGTGGCCCTGACGCCCACCGAGATGCGGCTGCTGCTCGAATTCTCCTCCGCGCCGGGCACCGTGCTCTCCCGCGACAAGCTGCTCGAACGCGTGTGGGACTACGGCTGGGGCGGCGACACACGCGTCGTCGACGTCCATGTGCAGCGGCTGCGGACGAAGATCGGCCAGGACCGGATCGAGACGGTCCGCGGCTTCGGCTACAAGCTGAAGGCCTGAGCGGGGCGGGCATGCGGGGGCTCACAAGACGGCCGATGCGCGGGCGGATGGCGCGCGCGGGGATCCGCACCGGACTCAGATGGAAGCTCAGCGCGGCCATCGCGCTGGTCGGCGCGCTGGTCGCGATCGCGCTCAGCCTGGTCGTGCACAACGCCGCCCGGGTATCGATGCTGGACAACTCGCGCGACCTCGCGCTCGAACGCCTGCAGATCGCGGAGCGCAACTTCGACCTGACCCGGCACGCGAACTTCCCCGGCGCCGAGATCGACGACCCGAAGCTGCCGCCGGCGCTGCGGGAGAAGATGGAGGAGGCCCGCCGGGCCACGTATGTCACCGAGCGCGACGGCAACGCGCCGGACATCTGGGCCGCCGTTCCGCTGAAGGACGGTCATGTCCTGTCCCTGCACACCCACTTCACCGACCGCAGCGAGAACGTCATCAGGGACCTCGACCAGGCCCTGGTGATCGGCTCCATCGCCGTCGTCCTCGGCGGCAGCGCGCTCGGCGTGACCATCGGCGGACAGCTCTCGCGCCGGTTGCGCAAGGCGGCGGCCGCGGCGAACCAGGTCGCCCAGGGCGAGCCGGACGTGCGGGTGCGGGACGCCATCGGCGGTGTCGTACGGGACGAGACCGACGACCTCGCGCGCGCGGTGGACGCCATGGCGGACGCGCTCCAGCAGCGGCTGGAGGCCGAGCGCCGGGTCACCGCCGACATCGCGCACGAGCTGCGCACCCCGGTGACCGGGCTGCTGACCGCCGCCGAACTCCTGCCGCCCGGCCGCCCCACCGAGCTGGTCCTGGACCGGGCCAAGGCGATGCGCACCCTCGTCGAGGACGTCCTGGAGGTGGCCCGTCTGGACAGCGCCTCCGAGCGGGCCGAGCTGCAGGACATCATGCTGGGCGAGTTCGTCACCCGGCGGGTGACCGCCAAGGACCCGGGGGTCGCCGTGCACGTGGTGCACGAGTCGGAGGTCACGACCGACCCGCGGCGCCTGGAGCGGGTGCTGTTCAACCTGATCGCCAACGCCGCCCGGCACGGCAAGCCGCCGATCGAGGTCACCGTCGAGGGCCGGGTCATCCGGGTCCGCGACCACGGCCCCGGCTTCCCCGAGGAACTGCTCGCCGAGGGGCCGAGCCGCTTCCGCACCGGCAGCAGGGACCGCGCCGGAAAGGGCCACGGCCTCGGACTGACCATCGCGGCGGGGCAGGCGCGCGTGCTGGGCGCCCGGCTGACCTTCCGCAACGTACGCCCCGCGGGCGCCCCGGACCACATCCCGGCGGAGGGAGCGGTGGCCGTCCTGTGGCTGCCCGAACACGCGCCGACGAGCACCGGCAGCTATCCGATGATGCCGTAGGCCCCCGGCCGCCGAAGTCCGGCGGGCTCCGGCCCCGCACACGACGAAGGCCCCGGGGCGGACACCCGCCGGGGCCTTCGTGTGTGTCACCGCGTGTTCGTCACCGCGTGGTCGTCACCGGCTCGGGGAACCGGGTCGGGCCGGTCAGACGGCCTCGGCCATCGGAGCCGGGGCCGCGTCGGCGGCCTCCGCCTGCGGCTTCTGCGGCTCGCCCCGGAGCGGGACCTCCTTCACGAACAGGGCCGCGATCAGCACGATCACCGCGATCCCCGCGCCCAGCAGGAACGCCGAGTGGGTACCGGCGGACACCGCGTGCTGGTAGGCGTCCCGCGCCGCGGCGGGCAGCTTGGCCAGGTGGGCGGCGTCCAGCTGCGCCGACTGCTCGGTGATCTTCGAGCCCACCGTCCCGGCCCGCTCGGCCATGACGTCCTGGACCCGGTGGTTGAACAGTGCGCCCATGATCGCGACGCCGAAGGAGGAGCCGAGCGTACGGAACAGCGTGGTCGAGGAGGAGGCGACGCCGATGTCCTTCATCTCGACGCTGTTCTGCGCGACCAGCATGGTGATCTGCATCAGGCAGCCCATGCCCAGACCCAGCACGGCCATGTACACACCCGAGGTGAACCGGGAGGTCCCCGTGTCCATCAGCGACAGCAGGTACAGCCCGGTGACCATCAGCACGCCGCCGACGATCGGGAAGGCCTTGTAGCGTCCGGTGCTGGTGGTGACCCGCCCGGCGACCATCGAGGTCACGAGCATCGCGCCGAGCATCGGCAGGAGCAGCAGACCCGAGTTGGTCGCGGACGCGCCCTGCACCGACTGCTGGTACAGCGGCAGGAACAGCGTGGCGCCGAACATCACGAAGCCGGTGATGAAGCCGATCACGGACATCAGCGTGAAGTTTCCGCTGCGGAAGATGTGCAGCGGCAGCACCGGATCGGCGGCCCTGGTCTGCCAGAACACGAACCCGATCAGCGTGGCGACGCCGATGCCGATCAGCTCCATGATCCGCGCGGACGTCCAGGCGTACTCCGAGCCGCCCCAGGTGGTCACCAGGACGATGGACGTGATGCCGACGGTCAGCAGCACGACACCGAGGTAGTCGATGCCGGCCTTGGACCGCTTCTTCGGCAGGTGCAGCACCGCGCTGATCACCACCAGCGCGACGGCGCCGAGCGGCAGGTTGATGTAGAAGGACCAGCGCCAGCCCCAGTTGTCGGTGATCGTGCCGCCGACCAGCGGGCCGCCGATCATCGCGAGCGCCATGACGCCGGCGATCATGCCCTGGTACTTGCCCCGCTCCCGCGGCGGCACCAGGTCACCGATGATCGCCATGACGCCGACCATCAGACCACCGGCGCCGAGGCCCTGAACGGCCCGGAACCCGATCAGCTCGCCCATGTTCTGGGCCATACCGCTGAGCGCGGAGCCGATCAGGAAGATCACTATGGAGCTCATGAAGGCGCCCTTGCGCCCGTACATGTCACCGAGCTTGCCCCAGATCGGGGTGGAGGCCGCCGTGGCCAGGGTGTAGCCGGTCACCACCCAGGAAAGGTGCTCCAGTCCCCCCAGTTCACCCACGATCGTCGGCATCGCCGTGCCCACGATCATGTTGTCGAGCATCGCGAGCATCATCGCGATCAGCAGGGCGAGCAGGACGACCCGCACGCTCCTGGGCTCTTTGGTTTCGGCGTCCGCCATCAGTCCCACTCCCCCGGCGTTGGCACTTACTTGCCGCCCGGCTAGTTGTCTACACTGGGAAGGTAGACCGACTACTAGCCGGGCGTCAAGTAAGTTTCCGGGGGGCTGGTCGGGCGTCAGTCAGTTTCCGCCTGAGCGCGAGGAGTACGAGGATGGGCGTCACCATGGACGGCACCAAACAGCAGCGCCGCGGCAACACCCGCCAGCGCATCCAGGACGTCGCACTCGAACTCTTCGCCGAGCAGGGCTACGAGAAGACCTCCCTGCGGGAGATCGCCGAGCGCCTCGACGTCACCAAAGCGGCGCTCTACTACCACTTCAAGACCAAGGAAGAGATCATCGTCAGCCTCTTCGAGGACCTGACGAAGCCGATCGGAGACCTGATCGAGTGGGGCGGAAAGCAGCCTCGCACCCTGGAGACCAAGCACGAGATCGTACGGCGCTACAGCCAGGCGCTCGTCGACGCGGCACCGCTGTTCCGTTTCATGCAGGAGAACCAGGCGACCGTGCGCGAACTGCGCATCGGCGACAGCTTCAAGGACCGGATGCGCGCCCTGCGCGACATCATCGCCGATTCGGACGCGGACCTGGTCGACCAGGTCCGCTGCGTCAGCGCCCTGTTCACGCTGCACGCCGGCATGTTCGTGATGCAGGACGTGGAAGGCGACCCCGAGAAGAAGCGCGAGGCAGCTCTCGAAGTCGCCATGGACCTGGTCACCCAGGCACACCGGGGCTCCCGTCAGGAGTAGCCCCGGCCCAGCTCGTCAGGGCCGGACCGTCAGACGGTCACGCCCTTGGCGCGCAGGAAGGACACGGGGTCGATCGCGGACCCGTAGTTCGGGGTCGTACGGATCTCGAAGTGCAGGTGGGGACCGGTGGAGTTGCCGGTGTTGCCGGAGCGCGCGATGTGCTGGCCGGTCTTCACGACCTGGCCGGGCTGCACGTCGATCCGGGACAGGTGGGCGTACTGCGAGTAGGTCCCGTTGCCGTGCTTGATGACGACGGCGTTGCCGTAGGCGGGGCCGTCACCGGCGCCGTTGGGGCCCGCCTTGACGACGGTGCCACCGTGGGCGGCGACGACGTCGGTACCGATCGGCACGGCGAAGTCCTGACCGCTGTGCTTGTGCTGCCACATGCCGCCGGCCTGGTTGAAGGTCGCGGAGAGGGTGTACTGCTTCACCGGGTCGACCCAGGAAGGGGCGGCCGCGGTGGCGGCGCTTGCGACCCCGGTTCCCACGACGGCCGTGGCGCCCAGGCCGGCGGCCAGGACGGCCACCCGGGTACGGAGCTTGGTCGTACGGGAAGAGCGGGACGTAACGCGCTGGAGCATCTGAACCTCGTGGGTTGGGGAACGGGGCGATCCCTTGGTAACCCGCCACGCCGCCGGGTCTCAAACACCTCTTCTACTGCCCAAGGTAGTAATTGAACCGATAATCGCCTATTTCTTGACAGGTGTGTCGCATTTCTGGCAATAGCCCTGACAGCGCCGAATCCTCCGGTATGCCACCTGAGTCGAAAGTCCGTTTTGCACCGATTCGCAAGTCGCACTATGACCGGTAGTACCGGACAAATCGCCTGTGCGGCATGTCACCGGCTCTCAAGATCAAGGGACACCGGAATGTGACCGGCGCTACGCTGACCAGCATTCGCGCGACTACGGGGGTGGGCGGGGATGGACCCGACGGTGCTCGGCAGCAAACTCGCGTCGGCTCTGGTCGGCCCGCTGGTCAAGAAGCTGTTCGTGCAGGAGGGGCCGGGCGCGGGGCTCGTCGACCGGCCCGTGCGCTTGTCCGCGCTCGTCTCCTTCAAGGGCGAGAAGCGGACGCTGACCGAGAAGGACGTGCGCAAGCTCGCCGCCCGCCTGGTCGGGGACGCGGTGCGGTCGCCCGGCGAGCGGCCGTTCCCGGCGGACGAGGAGGAGGCGGTCGCCCACGCCCTCGCCGACAAGCTGCTCGCGCTGGGCACGCTCGACATGGACGATGTGCAGGCGGTGCGGCTGGGCTACCGCGAGCTGGCGCGGGGGCTCCACCGCGCGGCCCCGGCCTCGGGCCTGTCCGCCGACGCCTCCTTCTTCCTCGACTCGCTCACCGAGTGGGCGTGCCTGCACGTCATCAACTTCTTCACCCGGCGATCGACCTTCGTCGCGCACACGCTGGTCGAGCAGAGCCGTGCCCAGGCGGAGCTCATCGCCAAGCTCGACGAACTGATCAGCCGCAGCCCGCGGCCGTTCGCCCGGGACGCGGTCTTCGAGCGGCGGTATCTGAAGTACGTGGCCAAGCGGCAGGGACACCTGACGATCTACGGCATCGACCTGGTGAACTCGCCCGCGAAGTGGCCCCTGGACGTGGCGTATCTGAGCCTGGAGGTCACCGGGACACGGGCGCGTCGCGAGGACCTCGCCGCCGTGCGGCAGTGGGACCGGGCCGGCGCCGGGCAGCTGATCGAGGGCACGAACCTGATCGCCGCCGGTGTGGGGCCGCTGGAGACCCTGCCCGCCGACCAGGTCCTGGCCGAGCACGACCGGGTCCTGCTGCGCGGAGTCGCCGGCTCCGGCAAGACCACCCTCGTGCAGTGGCTGGCCGTCTCCGCGACCCGCGCCGAGCCCCAGGGCCCGATGGCGTACCTGTACGGCCGCGTCCCCCTGGTCCTGCCCCTGCGTACCCTCACCCGGCACGGCGAGCGGCTGCCCGCCCCGGACGACTTCCTCAAGGCCTCCGGCTGCTCCCTGGCCGCCGCCCAGCCGGAGGGCTGGACCGACCGCGTCCTCGAAGCCGGCCGGGGCCTCGTCCTCGTCGACGGCATCGACGAGGTCCCCGAGACCGAGCGTGAACGCGCCCGCGCCTGGCTGGGCGAGCTGATCACCGCGTACCCCGACAACCGCTGGCTGGTGACCTCCCGCCCGAGCGCGGTACGGGACGACTGGCTCACCGACGAGGGCTTCACCGAGGTCACCCTCTCGGCGATGAGCCCGACCGACGTGGCGGCCTTCATCGGTCGCTGGCACCGGGCCGCCCGTACCGGCGACGCGGACGATGACGGCGCCGCCGACCTCCTCTCGTACGAGAGCCAGCTGCTCGCCGCCATCCGCGGCAAGGCGGACCTCGGCCGCCTCGCCACCAACCCCCTCATGTGCGGGCTGATCTGCGCCCTGCACCGCGACCGCCGCGGCTACCTCCCGCACGGGCGCAAGGAGCTGTACGACGCGGCCCTCACGATGCTGCTCACGCGCCGGGACCGGGAACGGGACGTGTCGACGGGCGTCGAGCTTCAGCAGGAGCCCCAGACGCAGCTGCTCCAGCGGCTCGCGTACTGGCTCATCCGCAACGGCCGCACCGAACTCGACCGCGAGCGCGCCGAGGCGATCATCTCCGAGGCGCTGCCCGCGGTTCCGGCGGCCGCCGCGATCGGTGACGCGGCGGCCGTCCACCGCCATCTGCTCAACCGCAGCGGGCTGCTGCGCGAGCCCGCCCCCGGGGCCGTCGACTTCATCCACCGCACCTTCCAGGACTATCTGGGAGCGCGCGCCGCCGTGGAGGTCTGGGACATCGGCCTGCTCATCGAGCACGCGGCCGACGACCAGTGGGAGGACGTGATCCGCATGGCCGTGGCGCACGCACGGCCGCGGGAGCGGGCGGAGATCCTCACGGGGCTGGTGGAGAAGGGGGACGCGTCGCAGGAGGGGCGGGAGCGCAATCGCGTCTTCCTGCTGGCCGCCGCCTGCCTGGAGCACGCGGCCGAGCTGGACCCGGCGGTCCGGGCCGCGGTGCAGGAACGGGCGGGGTCACTGGTGCCGCCCTCGGACTCGGCCGCGGCGGAGGAACTGGCGGCGGTGGGTCCGCTCGTGCTCGACCTGTTGCCCGGGCCGGAGAGGCTCACCAGCTGGGAAGCGTTCTGTGCGGTGGTCACGGCCACGCGGATCGGTTCGGCGGCGGCGATCCCGTACCTGGCCAGATTCACGGGGCCGGGAATGTTGTTGGTGAGGACCCAGCTCATGCTGGACTGGGGGCGGTTCGATGCGGAGAGCTACGCACGCGAAGTACTGAGCCGCATCGATCCCACCCATTTCGCCTTCATCGTCACCAACTCGGCACAGCTGCGAGCCCTCCGCGCACTGGGCGGACGTCCCTCGGTGCAGTTCAGGGGGGACTTGCCCATCGACGAATTGACGGAGTACCTGGCCGACTTTCCGCCGCGGGCGCTGACCATCACCGGCAATCCCGGTCTCACCGACGTGTCCCTTCTGGAGAACGTGGCAGGACTGACCCACCTCGCGATCAACAAGTGTCACGAGCTGTCGGATCTGTCGTCGCTCGCGGGACTGGGCCTCGATTCGCTGAGCCTCCGCAGCGACAGCGCGTATCCCCACCTGGATCTGCGCGCCCTGGCGGCCCTCGATCGCCTGGCCGACCTCGACCTCGACCTTGCGCTTACCGGCGGGTGGGAGCTGGATCAGCTGCCGACGCGGGCGTTGTACAGCCTCGCGCTCAACGGACGCGCGAGGCCCGAGGGCGGGCTGGCCGGGCTCCGACGCCTGCGTCACCTCACCGACCTGCGCCTGAACACCGAGAGCTCGCCGACGTCCGGGTCCGAGTGGTCGGAGATCGCCTCCCTGTCCCAGCTGTCCGACCTCCGCCTGAGCAGCAGCTGTCTGACCTGCGCCCCCCACGCCCTGTCCCTGCCTTCCGTGGTCGACCTGACCCTGACGAGCGATGGGTTCGGGTCCCCGAGCCTGGAGCGGATTCCGTCGCTGTTTCCCGGTCTCGTCCAGCTGCACATCGTCGGCGTGGCCGCGCTGCAAGGGCTGGATGTCACGCCGCTGTCCGGCCTGCCGAAGCTGCGATCACTCACCCTCCCCGAGGGGGACACCCCCGTACCAGGGCTCGACCAGCTGCAGAACGTCGCCGTCACCACCATCGGCAGGTAACCCCATGGACCCCACCCCCATAGGCGCCAAGCTCGCCTCCAGCGTCGTCACCCCCCTGATCAAGAAGCTCTTCGCCGCCGAACCACCCGGCGCCGCCCTCGTGGACAAGCCGGTCCGCATATCCGGACTCGTCTCCTTCAGGGGCGAGAAGCGGACGCTGGACCGGAAGGACCTCGGGAAGCTGGCCAAGGAGCTGGTCCGGCGGGCCCTGGCCGGCGGCGGTGAGCTTCCCGTGGCTCCCGCCGACCAGGAACCCGTCACACTGGCCCTGGCCGACACCCTGCACGCCCTCGGCGACCTCGCCATGACGGACGTGCAGGCGGTGGAGCTCGGTCACGAGGCCCTCGCCGACGCGCTCCGGTCCGCCGCCGGAAACCCGGACCGCGACCTCGGGCTCGACGCGAGCCTGCTCTACCGCCGGCTGCTGATCACGGCCTGCCTGCACATCCTGAACTTCTTCACCCAGCGCTCCTCCTTCGTGGCCCGCACGCTGGTCGAGCAGACCCGGGGGCAGCGCGAACTGATCGCGAAGGTCGACGAGCTGATCGCCCGCACGCCCCCGCCCGGCGGTACGGACGCCGCCTTCGAGCAGCGCTATCTCAGCCACATCGCCACCAAGCACAGCCGGCTGATGATCTACGGCATCGACCTGGTCAACTCCCCCGACCGCTGGCCCCTGGACGCCGCCTACCTCAGCCTGCGGGCGCTGGGCCCGGCCGAGGACGACGAGGCGAGTGGACCCGGCGGCATGCGGATCGCCGCCGCGGCCACCGCGCGGCCCGCCGACCAGGCCCTGGCCGAGCGCGACCGGGTCCTGCTGCGCGGTGTGGCCGGCTCCGGCAAGACCACCCTCGTGCAGTGGCTCGCCGTGACGGCCGCCCGCGGCGAGCGCGGTGACCGCATCCCCTTCGTCCTGCCGCTGCGCACGCTGGTCCGCCGCCCCGACGGGCTCCCGGCCCCGGACGCCTTCCTGCCCGCCGTACGCGTCCCCTTCCACGCGACCCAGCCCGACGGCTGGGCGGACCGGGTGCTCGCCGGCCGCCGCGGGCTGCTGCTCGTGGACGGCGTCGACGAGATCCCGGAGCGGGAGCGCGAGCGCACCCGCCGCTGGCTGCGCGAGCTGCTGGAGGTGTATCCCGGCAATCAGTGGCTGGTCACCTCCCGCCCCTCCGCCGTACGCGAGGACTGGCTCACCGCCGACGGCTTCACGGAGCTGGCCCTGACCCCGATGAGCCGGGACGACGTGGCCGCCTTCGTCACCCGCTGGCACACGGCGGCCCGCGCCGAGGCCCCGGAGGCCGAGCTGGACCGCCTCGACGGCTACGAGCACACCCTGCTGGACGCCGTCCGGACCAAGCCGGACCTCGGTCGCCTCGCCACCAACCCCCTGATGTGCGGGCTGATCTGCGCCCTGCACCGCGACCGCCGCGGCTACCTCCCGCACGGCCGCCAGGAGCTGTACGACGCGGCCCTGTCGATGCTGCTGGCGCGCCGCGACGAGGAGCGGGACATGTTCCCGGACCGGGGCGGCGGCAACGGCGCGGACGGCGGCGTGCACCTCGGCGAGCTTCCGCAGATCCAGCTGCTCCAGCGGCTCGCTTACTGGCTGATCCGCAACAACCAGTCCGAGATGGACCGCGAGCGGGCGGAGCGGATCGTGGCGGACGTCCTTCCGTCCCTGCCGGCCGCCGCCTCCCAGGGCGACGCCGGGCGCATCCTCGGCCATCTGCTGCTGCGCAGCGGTCTGCTGCGCGAACCCGTCGTCGGCACCGTGGAGTTCGTCCACCGGACCTTCCAGGACTACCTGGGGGCCAAGGCGGCGGTGGAGGACGGGGACTTCGGGCTGCTGGTGCGGGGCGCCGCTGACGAGCAGTGGGCCGACGTCGTACGGATGGCCGTCGCCCATGCCCGGCCGCGGGAACGGGCGGAGCTGCTGAGCGGGTTGACCGCCTCGGCGCGGCGTCTGGAGGGGGCCGAGAGCACGCGGGTACGGCTGCTCGCGCTGGCCTCGCTGGAACACGCGACGCAGCTCGACCCGGCCGTCCGGACCGCAGTGGAGCAGGACGCGGCCGCCCTCATCCCGCCCCGCAGCACGGAGGAGGCGCGTGCGCTGGCCTTCGTCGGTCCGCTCGCGCTGGAACTGCTGCCGGGGCCCGAGGGGTTGAGCGACGAGGAGGCCAGAGCGGTCGTCGTCACCGCGTCGCTGATCGGGACGGAGGCGGCGCTGCCGGTGCTGGCGCGGTTCCGCGAGCATCCGGCGGTCATGGTGCGGTCCCAGCTGTCCTGGACGTGGATGCGCTTCCCGGCGCGGACGTACGCGCGGGAGGTCGTCGCCCATCTGCGGCCCGAGGAACTGTTCTTCTGCGCCCACTCCGGCGAACATCTGCGCCTGCTGCGGGAACTGGGCGGGCGCCCCGCGCTCCAGGTGATGGGCGAGATCCCGGACGAGGAGGTGCGCACCGGGCTGCCGGACACGGTCACCTCCCTCAATCTGCACGACAACCCCACGCTGCGCAGCCTGTCCTGTCTGTCGTCACTGCACGGGCTCAACTCCCTGGACCTCAGCTCGTGCCCGCACGTGGACAGCCTCGCCCCGGTGGCCCGGCTGCCCCTGGGCTGGCTGTCCGTGACCTCCATGCGCTCCCTGGAGCAGCCGGGAGCCCTGGCCCCGCTGGACGGCCATCCGACCCTGCGCGCGCTCGACATAGGCACGCTGCTGGACGCCGACTCCCTCGGCGAGGCACTCCCCCAGGACGTTCCGCTGCGCTATCTGCGCCTCGCCAAGAACGCGCTGGCCTTCACCGCCCTGCGCGGACTGCGTCGGCTGCGCTCACTGAAGCAGCTGAGTCTGGCGACGCTGTCGGGTGATCTGCTCCCCAAGGACTACGAGGAGATCGCCCTCCTGCCCGAACTCGACGAGCTGCGCATCAACTGGAACACCGTCGGCTGGGAGGGGCCGCCGCTGCCCGGGGTCACCAAGGTGCGGCTCAACAGGTTCACGGGTGAGGAGGACGTCGACCACATCCGCCGTACGTTCCCCCACCTGCGCGCCCTCGAAATCGTGCCCGCCACCCCAACCACCCGTATCCGGCCGGAGGTTGTCGACGCGTTCCCGGTGACGCCCGTCCTCACCCGCGTACACAGCTCGGTGTGACGTACGTCTCCGTGTACCTGTCTATATGCCTACCGTTCAGTAACCCTACGGTTCCCCTCGCGCCACCCGCACCTCGAATCATGCACCTGACACCAGGCGCATGCAGCGTACGGACGTGAGAGGACCCCCACCGATGACCAGACGCCCCTGGGCGCGCCGCATATCCGTGACCGCCGTCTCCGTGGCCGCCCTGGCCGCGATGGCCGCGCCGGCCGACGCCGCGGCCGCGAGCGACTCCGCGACCACGAGCAGCTCCGCCGCCAAGGTCGACTACACCACCTGGCAGAAGGACTGCCAGACGGTGATGGACCAGGCCCTGCCGTACCTGAAGGCCCGTATCGCCGCCGCCAAGCCGGGCGAGAAGCAGGCGATCGTCTTCGACATCGACAACACCACCCTGGAGACCGACTTCGGCTTCACGTACCCGCAGCCGGCCAACAAGCCGGTCCTGAACGTGGCCAAGTACGCCCAGGAGCACGGCGTCTCCCTGTTCTTCGTCACCGCTCGCCCGGGCATCATCTACTGGCCCACCGAGTACAACCTCGAACACGACGGCTACGACGTCTCCGGCCTGTACGTGCGCGGCCTGTTCGATCTCTTCAAGGACGTCGCCGCCTACAAGACCGCCCAGCGCGTCGACATCGAGAACAAGGGCTACGACATCATCGCGAACATCGGCAACAGCGCCACCGACCTGTCGGGCGGCCACGCCGAGAAGACGTACAAGCTGCCGGACTACAACGGTCAGTTGTCGTAGTCGCGATTCTCCCCGGCGCATGCGAAAGGGGCCGGTGCTCGAAAGCACCGGCCCCTTTCTTCGGCTCAACCCGCTGAGGGTCAGGCGTCCTTGCTCAGGTTCGGCCCGGCTCCGCCGGCCGCCTGCTCGATCGGCGGGACGTCCGGCAGGGCCGACTTCTCCTCACCGCGGAAGGTGAAGGTCTTGGTCTCACCCTCGCCCTCGGTGTCCACGACCACGATGTGACCCGGGCGCAGCTCGCCGAAGAGGATCTTCTCGGAGAGCGTGTCCTCGATCTCGCGCTGGATGGTGCGGCGCAGCGGCCGGGCACCCAGCACGGGGTCGTAACCCTTCTTGGCCAGCAGCTCCTTGGCGGACTGGGAGAGCTCGATGCCCATGTCCCGGTCCTTGAGGCGCTCGTCCACCTTGCTGATCATCAGGTCGACGATCCGCAGGATGTCCTCCTGCGTCAGCTGCGGGAAGACGACCACGTCGTCGACGCGGTTCAGGAACTCGGGCCGGAAGTGCTGCTTGAGCTCGTCCTGGACCTTGTTCTTCATGCGCTCGTAGTTGGACTTCGTGTCACCCGTGGCCGCGAAGCCCAGGTTGAAGCCCTTGGAGATGTCCCGGGTGCCGAGGTTGGTCGTCATGATGATGACCGTGTTCTTGAAGTCCACGACCCGGCCCTGGGAGTCGGTCAGACGACCGTCCTCCAGGATCTGCAGCAGCGAGTTGAAGATGTCCGGGTGGGCCTTCTCCACCTCGTCGAAGAGGACGACGGAGAACGGCTTGCGGCGGACCTTCTCGGTCAGCTGACCGCCCTCTTCGTAGCCCACGTAGCCGGGGGGCGAACCGAAGAGACGCGACACCGTGTGCTTCTCGCTGAACTCCGACATGTCGAGGGAGATCAGCGCGTCCTCGTCGCCGAAGAGGAACTCGGCGAGCGCCTTGGACAGCTCGGTCTTACCGACACCGGACGGGCCGGCGAAGATGAACGAACCACCCGGACGCTTCGGGTCCTTGAGGCCGGCGCGCGTACGGCGGATCGCCTTCGACAGCGCCTTGACGGCGTCGACCTGGCCGATGACCCGCTTGTGGAGCTCGTCCTCCATGCGGAGCAGGCGGCTGGACTCCTCCTCGGTCAGCTTGAAGACCGGGATGCCGGTGGCCGTGGCGAGGACCTCGGCGATCAGCTCGCCGTCGACCTCGGCGACGACGTCCATGTCGCCGGCCTTCCACTCCTTCTCCCGCTTGGCCTTGGCGGCCAGGAGCTGCTTCTCCTTGTCGCGCAGGGAGGCGGCCTTCTCGAAGTCCTGCGAGTCGATCGCGGACTCCTTGTCCCGGCGGACGGCGGCGATCTTCTCGTCGAACTCGCGCAGGTCCGGCGGAGCGGTCATCCGGCGGATGCGCATCCGGGAGCCGGCCTCGTCGATCAGGTCGATCGCCTTGTCCGGCAGGAAGCGGTCGGAGATGTACCGGTCGGCCAGGGTGGCGGCCTGGACCAGCGCCTCGTCGGTGATGGAGACGCGGTGGTGGGCCTCGTACCGGTCACGCAGACCCTTGAGGATCTCGATCGTGTGCGGCAGGGACGGCTCGGCGACCTGGATGGGCTGGAAGCGGCGCTCCAGGGCCGCGTCCTTCTCCAGGTGCTTGCGGTACTCGTCCAGGGTGGTCGCACCGATGGTCTGCAGCTCGCCGCGGGCCAGCATCGGCTTCAGGATGGAAGCCGCGTCGATGGCGCCCTCGGCGGCACCCGCACCGACCAGCGTGTGGAGCTCGTCGATGAACAGGATGATGTCGCCGCGGGTGCGGATCTCCTTGAGCACCTTCTTCAGGCGCTCCTCGAAGTCACCGCGGTAGCGGGAGCCGGCGACCAGCGCGCCGAGGTCCAGGGTGTAGAGGTGCTTGTCCTTGAGGGTCTCGGGCACCTCGCCCTTGACGATGGCCTGGGCGAGGCCCTCGACGACGGCGGTCTTGCCGACGCCGGGCTCACCGATCAGGACCGGGTTGTTCTTCGTACGGCGGGACAGCACCTGCATGACCCGCTCGATCTCCTTCTCGCGCCCGATGACCGGGTCGAGCTTGGACTCACGAGCGGCCTGGGTGAGGTTCCGGCCGAACTGGTCGAGGACCAGGGACGTCGAGGGGGTGCCCTCGGCAGGCCCGCCGGCGGTGGCGGTCTCCTTGCCCTGGTAGCCGGAGAGCAGCTGGATGACCTGCTGCCGCACCCGGTTGAGATCGGCGCCCAGCTTGACCAGGACCTGGGCGGCGACACCCTCGCCCTCACGGATCAGGCCGAGCAGGATGTGCTCCGTGCCGATGTAGTTGTGGCCCAGCTGGAGGGCCTCGCGGAGCGACAGCTCCAGGACCTTCTTGGCACGGGGAGTGAAGGGGATGTGCCCGGACGGGGCCTGCTGGCCCTGGCCGATGATCTCCTCCACCTGCTGGCGGACCGCCTCAAGCGAAATGCCGAGGCTCTCCAGGGCCTTTGCGGCGACACCCTCACCCTCGTGGATCAGGCCCAGGAGGATGTGCTCGGTGCCGATGTAGTTGTGGTTGAGCATCCGGGCTTCTTCCTGAGCCAGGACGACAACCCGCCGCGCGCGGTCGGTGAACCTCTCGAACATCGTTAATCGCTCCTCAGAGCGGTCAGGCAGTGGGGGGAACTTCCCCTCCCTGTCCTTCCGCAGCTTAGTCCCGCAAGCGGGGACCGCTCATTCCAACTGCCGACACCGTCGATGGCCTCCTGACCCCGAACGCCGACATCTGCTCCAACCCGATGGTGCGAGACGATGTTCCCGCAGGCCAGGCAGTTACCCCACTCGCCAGTACGCCGATGGCGAACGTGAGACGTCCCGTCCTGCGTGTCGCCCCCTCCCACTAGGGATGTCTTACCCGCAGCGACGGACAGTCCATGCCGAGCGCACCGGTTCCCTCCGCTATGGGCGAACAACCTTGCGCCTCCCCAGCCCCCCACGCGCCCCCATTTCCGGCACTGTGCGCAACCGTCGATACACCCAGCGTAACTCTCGGGCGTTCGCGACGGTTGCAGTTGGCATGGCTTGCGCAGTCCCACGGGTACCACTCCCCCGTCGTCCACTCGATCCGCACGGTCAGCGGCGGTGCCGACGCGATCCGGGCGCTTCCGGCACCTGGATCCGGCACTGGTACGAGAACGAACTGGGGTGGGCGACAGTGCCCGGTGAGCCGGTCGGGCTCCGCACCGGCCTGCGCTTCGACGTCCTGGACGTACCGGCCGAGGCGGGCGCCGCGGCGCTGCGGCGCCTGGGGCCGGGCTCTCCCGTGGCCCTGCAGGGCGACCGGATGCGGCTACTGGTGGCCGCGGGCGGCGCGGAGGAGCTGCCGGGGCTGCTGGACTGGCTGGAGTGGGGCTCGCTGGCCCTGGACCTGGTCGCGCTGGGCGCGGACGGGCGCATGGACGCGCCACTGCCCCCCGAGCCGGTCTCCACCGGACCGCGACCGCTTGTCGGGTCGTCCGGGTCCGGGTCCGGCCGCATGCAGGGGGCCGCCGTGTGGCTGCGGCCCCCCGAGCCGGGATGCGGGGTCGAGGCATCGCTGCCGAGCTTGTCGGCCATGGGGGGCGTCGTGGGGGGCGCCCCCGATCTCGTGCGACTGGTGGACACGGTGGCGACACAGTGCCACCGGATCCGGCTGCGGCGCGCATGCGCCGGGCCGTCGGCTTCTCAGCCGTTGGCCTTCTCGTAGGCCTCACGGATGGACGCGGGAACGCGGCCGCGGTCGTTGACCTCGTAACCGTTCTCCTTCGCCCAGGCACGGATCTGCGCGGTGTCCTGGCTGCCACCGGAAGCGGCACGGGCCTTTCCGCGCCCGCCCGAGGCACGGCCTCCGGTACGACGACCACCCTTCACATAGGGGTCGAGAAGGCTGCGCAGCTTGTCCGCATTGCTGGTCGTGAGATCGATCTCGTACGTCTTGCCGTCCAGCGCGAACGTCACGGTCTCGTCCGCCTCGCCGCCGTCGAGGTCGTCGACAAGAAGGACCTGAACCTTCTGTGCCACCGGATTTCCTTTCATCGATAACTTGAGGGCCGGGGGTGTGCGGCGTCCGCCGTTTCGCCGCCCCCTGTTATATGCAGTACTGCAGTACGTCGGAAAGCAAACCGCTTTTGCGGGAAAAACACAAACCCCTGGGAGAGACTCAGGGGGTACCCCGACCCCGGAAACATGCGCGTTTCGGACATAGGGAACCTGGGCAAGCCCGGAGGGCCGGAATATCCGGCGAAGCCCGGCGATCACAGATGCAGAAGCATCCGGCTGTTGCCCAAGGTGTTCGGTTTCACTCGTTCGAGACCGAGGAACTCCGCGACGCCCTCGTCATAGGAACGCAAGAGCTCCGCGTAGACATCCGTGTCCACCGGCGTCTCGCCGATCTCCACGAAGCCGTGCTTCCCGAAGAAGTCCACTTCGAAGGTCAGACAGAATACGCGGCGAACGCCGAGCCAACGCGCGGTCTCCAGCAACTTCTCCAGCAACTGGTGCCCGACGCCGGCGCCCTTCAGTCCGGGCTTCACCGCGAGAGTGCGGACTTCCGCGAGGTCTTCCCACATCACGTGCAGTGCGCCGCAGCCGACCACCTCGGTACTTGGGCCGGCGCCCCGTTCCGCGACCCAGAACTCCTGGATGTCCTCGTAAAGCGTCACCGTCGCTTTGTCGAGCAGGATGCGGTCGCGGACGTAGGCGTCGAGGAGCTGGCGCACGGTCGGCACATCGCTGGTCCGGGCCCGCCGGACGGTGATGGCTTTCGGGGTGACTTCGGGGCGCTCTGCGGACATGAGCGGACGCTATCGGTCGCCGCCGTCCTGTGCCGAGCCGGGGTTCTGGTCCCCGGTATCGCCCCCGGTATCGGTGACGGTATCCGGGGTTTCCGGTCCCTGGACGATGCGTACGGCGTCGCTGAGGGCCTGGCGCTGTTCGGCGCTCATCATCCCGAAGAAGGCGACGAGAGCGGCGGCGGGGTTGTCGCTCTGCGACCAGGCGTCGTTCATCAGGGCGGCGGCGTACGCGGCCCGCGTGGAGACGGCCTCATATCGATAGGCCCGGCCTTCCGCCTCACGGCGCACCCAGCCCTTCTGATGGAGATTGTCCAAAACGGTCATCACGGTGGTGTAGGCGATGGACCGTTCCTGCTGAAGGTCTTCCAGGACTTCTCGAACGGTCACCGGGCGGTTCCACTTCCACACCCGCGTCATGACCGCGTCTTCGAGTTCTCCCAATGGGCGAGGCACAGCTCAGAACAATAGTGGGAGATCCCGGCAATGGCGTGCCGGACGTGCACTTTCAGTTGCAAACG
Source organism: Streptomyces sp. NPDC054794 (assembly GCF_053611585.1). NCBI lineage: Bacteria > Bacillati > Actinomycetota > Actinomycetes > Kitasatosporales > Streptomycetaceae > Streptomyces > Streptomyces sp. NPDC054794. The sequence continues at coordinate 52,476 of NZ_JBSHAQ010000054.1, forward strand.
GGGGCAAAAAGGGCGTACGGCTCGAAAGTGCGAGCCGTACGCCAAGAGGTCCGGCCGGTGCCGGGGCGGGGCCGGGGCTTCTTCAGGCGTCGCCGCCGGCGGAGACCTTGCGGACGCCCTCCGAGCCCGCGAGGGCGGCGTCGACGGCCGCGTCCTCCTTGGCCTTGGCGGCCCCGCCCTGGGTCTTCACGATCACCCTGACCACACCGATGAAGAACACGGCCATGACGACCGGAGGCACGAGCGCGGAGACGTAGTCCATGCCTCCAGGGTAGCCACGGCATCCGGCCCGTCCCGGCCGGGGTGCCCCCGCCGCGCCGTCGTCCTCACCCCGCCGCGAGCCGCTGCTGCGGGGGATCTTCGGAGGGCGGGTTCGGCTTGCGGCGGGGGAAGACCTCACCCGGAGTGGGGATCGGGCGGTGCGGTTTCGGGGCGGGGGGTTCCGTAGCCGGCGGCTCCGCCGGGCGCTCGGCGGGCTTCCGGGTGGGCTTGGGCGCGGGCTTCTCCGCGGGACGCTCGCTGCCCTGCGGGCGGCCGCCGGGGATGGCCAGCAGCCGCTGACGGCAGGCGGGGACGTGGGCGGAGGCGGCGGGGGCGGTTGCCTCGGGGGCGGAGCCGCCGGGAGCGGCGGTGCCGGGCGCGGGGGCCGGGGCGGGGATGCCGGGCATGGTGCCGGCCCTGCGCCGGGCCGGTCCTTCGGTGCGCGCCCGTACGACCCCGCCGCCCAGCGCCTCGCAGCGCACCAGCAGGGCGGCCGCGACCGGGTTCGCGCGCAGCGCGCCGAGCGCGGCGAGGTCGTCGCCCGTCGGGCAGTACCCGGCCCGCAGCGCCTCCTCCAGGAGCGTGAGATAGCCGGCGGCGGTGCCGGGCAGGGCGGCGCGGTACCGGGCGAGGTCGGCCACCAGGAAGGCGCGCAGCCGGGCGCCCTCGCGCATCGCCTCGTCTAGCGACTCGGCGAGCCGGAGACAGTCCTGGACGTCCTCTGCCGAGGCGGGGCCGGGGTGAAGGGCGAGGGCGAGAGCGCGACGGAGCACACGCAGCTCCTCCACGCCGAACGCCATGCCGCCGCGGGATCCGTGTGGCGTGGGCATGCACCGAAGATACGCGCTAATCAGACAAACCCGACATCGAATCCGGGTGTGGCGCCGTCAAGCCACCCGCCTGGCGGCTGCCGGCGCGCACTCCCGCGCCCGCGCCTCACATGCGCGAGACGTTCCGCTCGTAGACCAGCCGCAGCCCGATCAGCGTCAGCCAGGGCTCGTGCTCGTCGATCACCGACGACTCGCCCAGCACCATCGGCGCCAGCCCGCCCGTGGCAATCACGGTCACGTCCTCGGGATCGTCGGCCAGCTCGCGGGCCATGCGGCTCACCACGCCGTCGACCTGCCCGGCGAACCCGTACACGATGCCGGCCTGCATGGCCTCGACCGTGTTCTTGCCGATCACGTTCCGCGGCCGGGCCACCTCGATCTTCCGCAGCTGCGCGCCCTTGACGCCGAGCGCCTCGACGGAGATCTCGATGCCGGGCGCGATGACCCCGCCGATGTACTCCCCGCGCGCGGACACCGCGTCGAAGGTGGTCGCCGTACCGAAGTCCACGACGATCGCGGGCCCCCCGTACAGCTCGACGGCGGCCACCGCGTTGATGATGCGGTCCGCGCCGACCTCCTTGGGGTTGTCGGTGAGGATCGGCACGCCGGTCTTCACGCCGGGCTCCACCAGCACCGCGGGCACGTCGCCGTAGTAGCGCCGCGTCACCTCGCGCAGCTCGTGCAGCACCGACGGCACGGTCGCGCAGATCGCGATGCCGTCGATGCCGTCCCCGAGCTCCTCCCCGAGGAGCGGGTGCATGCCCATCAGGCCCTGCAGCAGCACCGCCAGCTCGTCCGCCGTGCGGCGCGGGTCCGTGGAGATCCGCCAGTGCTCGACGATGTCCTCGCCGTCGAACAGGCCGAGAACGGTCTGCGTGTTGCCCACGTCGATCGTGAGGAGCATGGCTGTTACTCCGCCTCGCGCAGGTCCAGGCCGATGTCCAGGATCGGCGAGGAGTGGGTGAGCGCGCCGACGGCCAGGTAGTCCACGCCGGTGTCCGCGTAGGCCTTGGCGTTCTCCAGGGTGAGCCGGCCGGAGGCCTCCAGCATCGCCCGGCCGTCGACGATCGCCACCGCCTCCTCGCACTCCATGGGCGTGAAGTTGTCCAGCAGGATCAGGTCGGCGCCCGCGTCCACCACCTCGCGCAGCTGGTGCAGGGTGTCCACCTCGACCTCGATCGGCACGTCCGGGAAGGCCTCCCGTACGGCTTCGAAGGCCTGCGCGACGCCACCGGCGGCGACCACGTGGTTGTCCTTCACCAGCGCCGCGTCCGACAGCGACATGCGGTGGTTGACGCCGCCGCCGCAGCGCACCGCGAACTTCTCCAGCGCCCTGAGGCCAGGCGTCGTCTTGCGGGTGTCACGCACGCGGGCCTTGGTGCCCTCCAGCACGTCCGCCCACGCGCGCGTGGCCGTCGCGATGCCGGACAGGCGGCACATCAGGTTGAGCGCGCTGCGCTCGGCGGTCAGCAGGTCGCGGGTGCGCGTGGTGACCGACAGGAGCTTGTCCCCGGCCTCCACCCGGTCGCCGTCCTCGACGTGCCGCTCGACCTCGAACTCGTCCGTGCAGACCACGGACAGCACGGCCTCGGCCACCCGCAGGCCCGCCACCACACCGGCCTCGCGCGCGGTGAAATCGGCGGTGGCGACGGCCTCCTCGGGAATGGTCGCGACGGTCGTGACGTCGACGCCGTGGTCTAGGTCCTCCTGGATGGCGACGTTGGCGATGTCCTCGACCTCCAGGGGGTCGAGTCCGGCGTCCGCCAGCAGCTGCGCGAGCGCGGGGTCGAGCCCGCACTCCAGGTACTCCTCGTCGGCTTCCGCGCCGCAGCCACAGCCGTCGCCGCAGCCTCCGTTCGAGGCGAGGGGAAGATCGTCCGTGCTCACTTGTGTCACTGCTCCTGGGGACGCGGGTGGTGCCGGGTAGGGGGGAAGTCTGCGGTGTCCGTGGTGCCGACGGCCAAGGACCGGTCCGGATTCAGCCGTACGACGATGTGGCGCCGCCACCGGGCGTCGTCGCGGTCGGCCCGGTCCTCGCGCCAGTGGCACCCACGAGTCTCCTCGCGCTGCCGCGCGGCGGCGACCAGAACGCGGGCCACGCACAGGAGGTTGGTGGCCTCCCAGGTGTCGACGCCGGGCTCGGCGGTCTTGCCGTTCTCGTCGAGGGCGTCGCGGGCCTCGGTGTGCAGCCGCTGGAGCTGGTCGGCGGCCTTGGCCAGCGACTCGTCCGAGCGCAGCACGCCGGCGCCCTCGGTCATGATCCGCTGGATGGTGAAGCGGGCCTCGGGGGCGAGCAGCGGGTGGGCGGGCGTGTCCGGGTGCTCGACCGGTTCGGGCACGCGCGCGTGGAGGCGGTTGTCCGCCTGGCGGGCCGTGATGTCGGCGGCGATGCGCTCGGCGTAGACCAGGCCCTCCAGCAGGGAGTTGGAGGCGAGCCGGTTCGCGCCGTGCACGCCGGTGCAGGCGACCTCGCCGCACGCGTACAGGCCGGGGACCGTCGTCCGGCCCCGGGCGTCGGTGCGCACGCCGCCGGAGGCGTAGTGGGCGGCCGGGGCGATCGGGATGGGCTCGGTGACCGGATCGATGCCGTTGGCGCGGCAGGCGGCCAGGATCGTCGGGAAGCGGTGCTCCCACATGTCGGCGCCGAAGTGCCGGGCGTCGAGGAACATGTGCTCGGCGTCCTGCTCCTGCATGCGGCGCATGATGCCCTTGGCGACGATGTCCCGGGGCGCGAGCTCGGCCAGTTCGTGCTGCCCGACCATGAAGCGGACGCCGTCGGCGTCGACCAGGTGGGCGCCCTCGCCGCGCACCGCCTCGGAGACCAGCGGCTGCTGGCCCTCCGCGTCGGCGCCGAGGAACAGCACGGTCGGGTGGAACTGCACGAACTCCAGGTCGGAGACCTCCGCGCCCGCGCGCAGGGCGAGGGCGACGCCGTCGCCGGTGGAGACGGAGGGGTTGGTGGTCGCGGAGAACACCTGCCCCATACCGCCGGTCGCGAGGACGACCGCCGGGGCGTGCACGGCACCCACGCCGTCGTGCTGGCCCTCGCCCATGACGTGCAGGGACACGCCCGCGGTGCGCCCGTCGGCGTCCGTCAGCAGGTCCAGGACCAGCGCGTTCTCGATCGTACGGAGCCCACGCGCGCGTACGGCCTCGACGAGCGCCCGGGAGATCTCCGCCCCGGTGGCGTCGCCGCCGGCGTGCGCGATGCGACGGCGGTGGTGGCCGCCCTCGCGGGTCAGCTCGATGTCGCCCTCGTCGTCGGTGTCGAAGTGGGCGCCGGTGGAGATCAGCCGGTGCACCGCGCCGGGGCCCTCGGTGACGAGGATCCGTACGGCGTCCTCGTCGCACAGGCCCGCGCCCGCGACCAGGGTGTCGTCCAGGTGCTGTTCGGGGGTGTCGCCCTCGCCCAGGGCCGCGGCGATGCCGCCCTGGGCCCAGCGGGTGGAGCCGTCGTCGAGGCGGGCCTTGGTGACCACGACCGTCCGCAGACCGGTCGCCTCGCAGCGCAGGGCCGTCGTGAGTCCGGCGACACCGGAACCGACGACCACCACGTCCGCGGCGATGGACCACCCGGGGGCGGGTGCGTGCAGTCGTATGCCTGTGCTGGTCACGAGGCGGCTCCGAAGGTTCCGAAGGTCAGGGGGATGTTGTCGATCAGCCGGGTCGTCCCGACCCGGGCCGCGACGGCGAGCACGGCCTCACCGGTGAAGTCGCCGCCGATCTCGGCGAAGTCGGACGGGTCCACCAGGGCGAGGTAGTCCAGTTCCAGCGGCGGGTCGAGCCGGGCGGCCTCGTCCAGGACCAGGCGGGCGGCCGCGCGGACGGCCGCCGGGCCGCCGGGCGCCGCCTTGGCGACGGCGTGCGCGTCGGCGGCCGCGCGGGACTCCCCTATGGCGCTGAGCGCCTCGGCACGCGCACGCGTGGAGGGCACTTCGCGGGCCCGCGCGCGCAGCGCCTCCTGGGCCGCGTGCCGGTCGGCGCCCGCGAACAGCGCCTGGGAGAGGGCGAGGGCGGTGTGCCGCTCCGACGGCGAGAGGTAGCGGTTGCGGCTGGACAGGGCCAGGCCGTCGGGCTCGCGGACGGTCGGCACGCCGACGATCTCGATGCCGAAGTTGAGGTCCCGCACCATGCGCCGGATCACGGCCAGCTGCTGGGCGTCCTTCTGCCCGAACAGGGCCACGTCGGGGCGGGTGAGGTGCAGCAGCTTGGCGACGACGGTGAGCACGCCGTCGAAGTGACCGGGCCGCGAGGCACCCTCCAGGCGCTCGCCCATGGGACCGGCGGTGACCCGCACCTGGGGTTGGCCGCCGGGGTAGACCTCGTCCACGGACGGGGCGAACACGACGTCCGCGCCCGACTGTTCGGCGATCTTCAGGTCGGCTTCCAGGGTGCGCGGGTAGCGGTCGAGGTCCTCGCCCGCGCCGAACTGCAGCGGATTGACGAAGACGGTGACGACGACCTCGCCGTCGGGCCCGGCCAGCTCGCGCGCGGCGCGGACCAGCGTGGCGTGACCCTCGTGCAGGGCGCCCATGGTCATCACGACGGCACGGCGACCGCGGCGCACGCGCGCGTGCAGCTCGTCGGCGGTGCTCAGCAGGGCGGTGGTCATCGAAGGTCTCCGTTCTCGGGCTCGCGCGCCATCGGGCGGCCCTCCGTCACGATCTGGAGCGCGGCGCCGCTCATCGGGCGTCCCCGTCACCACCGGCCAGCACGCCGAGGAGGTCCTCGGCGAGCTCCGGCTTCAGCAGACCGTGGGCGAGCGCGCGGTCGGCGGTCGCGCGGGCCATCGCCAGGTAGCCCGCGACGGTCTGCGGGGCGTGCTTGCGCAGCTCGGTGATGTGCGCGGCGACCGTGCCCGCGTCACCGCGCGCGACGGGCCCGGTCAGCGCCGCGTCGCCGGAGCGCAGGGCGTTGTCCAGGGCGGCGCCGAGCAGCGGGCCGAGCATCCGGTCGGGGGCCTCGACGCCGGCCGTGCGCAGCAGCTCCATGGACTGGGCGACCAGGGTGACCAGGTGGTTGGAGCCGAGGGCGAGGGCCGCGTGGTAGAGCGGGCGGTTCTCCTCGGCGATCCACTCGGGTTCGCCGCCCATCTCGATGACGAGGGCCTCGGCGGCCAGCCGCAGCTCGTCGGGGGCGGTGACGCCGAAGGAGCAGCCCGCCAACCGCTGGACGTCCACCGGGGTGCCGGTGAAGGTCATCGCGGGGTGCAGGGCCAGCGGCAGCGCGCCCACGCGCAGGGCCGGGTCGAGGACCCGGGCGCCGTACCGACCGGACGTGTGAACCAGCAGCTGGCCGGGCCGTACGGCGCCGGTCTCGGCGAGGCCCGTCACGAGGTCCGGCAGGGTGTCGTCGGGGACGGTGAGCAGCACCAGGTCGGCGCGCTGGAGGACCTCGGCGGGCGGCACCAGGGGCACGTCGGGCAGCAGCTGTGCGGCACGCCGCCGGGAGGCGTCGGAGACCCCGGAGACGGCCACCGGGTGGTGCCCGGCGAGCTGGAGGGACGCGGCCAGCGCGGGGCCCACACGACCGGCGCCGACGACGCCGACGGTGAGCCGCGCGGGGCGGTCCTTGAGGTCTGGCTGCTGGTCTGTACTCACGCGACAGAGGCCTTCCCGTTCCAGTCCGCTCTGGGTACCGGACGATTTCTCGTCATGTTAACGCTATCGCCTGGAGCACCGGTCGGGTCATCCACAGGCTGTGGGTTTCCCCACGCCCTCGCCGCCCGGAAACACGGATGCCCTCCCGGACGGGGCAGGGCATGATCCCCGGCATGAGCGATTCGGCTGAGCAGGGTGAAGAGCGGTCGGCACAGGAGCTGTTGCGGGAGCGGCGGACGGCCGCCTTCCGGAAGGCCCGGCGCGTCCTGGCGCGCCAGGGTTCGCGGGACACGATCCGCGGACGGCTCGCGGCGCTGCAGGAGGCGGCGCCCCAGGTCTACGACCTGGACGAGGGCACGGACATCTACGGCGACCGGATCGTGGCCTCCCTGGAGGAGCGGGTCGCCGCGCTGCTGGGCACGGAGGGCGCCGCGTTCTTCCCGACCGGCACGATGGCGCAGCAGGTGGCCCTGCGCTGCTGGGCGGCCCGCACCAACGACCCCACCGTCGCCCTCCACGCGCTGGCCCACCCCGAGGTGCACGAGCGAGGTGCGTTCACCCGGGTCAGCGGGTTGCGCCCGGTCCGGGTGGCCGACGAGCCGCGGCTTCCCACGGCGCAGGAGATACGCGACTTCCCCGAGCCCTTCGGCACGCTGATGCTGGAACTTCCCCTCAGGGACGCCGGTTTCGTGCTGCCCACCTGGGAGGAGCTCACCGAGGTGGTGGCGGCCGCCCGGGAGCGCGACGCGGTGGTGCACTTCGACGGGGCCCGCCTGTGGGAGACCACCGTCCACTTCGGCCGCCCCCTGGACGAGATCGCGGCCCTCGCGGACAGCGTCTACGTGTCGTTCTACAAGTCCCTCGACGGTTTCGGCGGTGCCGCGCTGGCCGGACCGGCGCCGCTGGTGGAGGAGGCGAAGACCTGGCGGCACCGCTACGGCGGCATGATCTTCCAGCAGTTCCCCACCGTGCTCTCGGCGCTCGTCGGCCTGGAACGGGAGCTGCCCCGGCTGCCGGAGTACGTGCGGCACGCGCGCGTGGTGGCCGCCGCGCTGCGCGAGGGATTCGCCGCGGCCGGGCTGCCGTGGTCCCGGGTCCACCCCGAGGAGCCGCACACCCACCAGTTCCAGGTCTGGCTGCCGTACGACCCGGACGTGATCACGCGGGCGGCGCTGCGCCAGGCCGAGGAGACGGGCACGTACCTCTTCGCGGGCCTGTGGACCCGGGGCGGGCCCGGACTGGCCTTCACCGAGGTGACCGTGGGAGCGGCCGGCCTGGAGTGGACGGCCGCCGCCGTCGAGGCGGCGGTCGCGGACTTCGCGGTCCGGCTGGCCCAGGAGGCCGGCGCGCAGGCCGACGGCTAGGACGCGGGCGCGGGCGTTGTCGGTGGTCCGGTGCACCATGGGGGCATGAGCGTGACCATCGACATCACCGGGCTGCCGCCGGAGCGGATCTCCGTCGTGCCGTCGCCCTTGGGTGAACTGGGGATGGCGCTGCACGCGCTCAGCGAGCCCGGTCACCACCCCGAGCTCCAGGGCTGGGCGACCGCGGTCTCGGCGCGGCTGGAACCCGGGTTGGCGGACCGGCTGTGCGAGGCGGACTTCCTGTGGCGCACGACGTTCTCCGACGTCTTCGCCCCGTTCGCCGGGATCCCGGGCGGCCGCGCGGTGCCGGGCGCCACGCTCGCCGAGGAACTGGACCTGCTGGACAAGCTGACGGACGAGCAGTTCGTGCACGCGGCGCTCGAATTCACCTGCCGGCACCGCTACGACGTGCCGGAGGCGGGCTCGCTGGAGGATCCGGCGGCGCGCCGGCGCGCCCTGGGGCTCGCCGCGGCGCGTGGCACGGTCCAGGAGCGGTTCACCCGTCGGCTGCTGGCGGACCCGCCCGCCGTCCGCGCCTGGCTGCGGCAGCTGCTGCGGGACTGCGACGACGCGTTCTTCGCGGATATCTGGGCCCGGGTCCAGCCGCAGCTGGCCGCGGACGCCCGGCACCGGACCGAGCTGCTGCGCCGCAAGGGCCTCACGGAAGCGCTCACCTCGCTGTCCAGCGCGGTGTCCGTCGACGAGGAGGCCGGGATCGTGACGGTCGACAAGCTCCTCGTGGGCCGCACCGCCACCGGCGACGGCGGCCTCGTGCTCGTCCCGACCAGCCTGGGCCGGCCCCATGTGATGGTCCTGCACCGGTTCGGCTGGCAACCGTCGATCTCCTACCCGGTCAGCGGCTCCCGGCCGCAGGCGCCGTCCGTCGAACAGCTCACGCGCCGCCTGGAGGCGCTCGCGCACCCGGTGCGGATGCGGCTGTGCCGGCAGCTCGCCCGCGCCCCGCACACGACGAGCGAACTGGCGGACGCGCACGGCATGACGCCGCCCGAGATATCCCGGCACCTGAGCGTGCTGAAGAAGGCCGGCCTGGTCACCACCCGCCGCCGGGGCCGCTACGCCCAGCACCAGCTGGACCTGTCGGCGGTCGCCCGCCTGGGCAGCGACTTCATCGAGGGCGTCCTGCGCTGATCCCCGGCCCGGACCCCGGCCCGGGACCCCGGCCCCGAGGAGCCGGCGGCACCGTCAGCCGGAGCCGCCGCCCCGTACCGGCACGGTCAGCCGTGGCCGCCCGCCCGGACCAGCCCCGTCTCGTACGCCAGGACCACCACCTGCACCCGGTCGCGCAGACCGAGCTTGGTCAGGATGCGGCCCACATGGGTCTTGACCGTCGCCTCGGACAGGACCAGCCGGGCGGCGATCTCGCCGTTCGACAGGCCCTGGGCGACCAGGACCATGACCTCGCGCTCGCGTTCGGTCAGCCGCTCCAGTTCCCGCTGCCGCGGCTCCCCGCCGGAGCTCGGCAGCATGGGCGCGAAGCGGTCCAGGAGACGGCGGGTGGTGGAGGGTGCGACGACGGCGTCGCCGCTGTGCACGGCCCGGATCGCGGTCAGCAGCTCGGCGGGCGGCACGTCCTTGAGCATGAAGCCGGAGGCGCCCGCCTTCAGCCCGGAGAAGGCGTACTCGTCGAGGTCGAAGGTGGTCAGGATCAGCACCTTCGGCGCGTCGGGCTCGGAGCAGACACGGCGGGTGGTCTCGACGCCGTCCAGCTTCGGCATGCGGACGTCCATCAGGACGACGTCGACGGCCGTGGAGCGCAGCACCTGCAGGGCCTCGACGCCGTCGCCCGCCTCCGCGACGACCTCCATGTCCGGCTGGGCCGCGAGCACCATCCGGAACCCGGTGCGCAGCAGCACCTGGTCGTCGACGAGCATCACGCGGATCGTCATGGGGGTCTCTTCCGTTTCCGTGGGCGGGTGAAGTGGGGGTGTGACAGGTGTCAACAGGGGGCGGGCGTCAGCGTCAATGCGCCGGCTTGAGCGGGAGCAGCGCGCTGATCCGGAATCCTCCGCCAGGGCGCGGACCCGCGTCCAGAGTGCCGCCGACCATGCCGACCCGCTCGCGCATGCCGATCAGGCCGTGGCCCTGGCCGTCGGCGCCGCCCTCCTCGTACAGCTCGTGCGGGGCGCCCTTGCCGTCGTCCTCGATGAGCAGTCCGAGCCCGTCGTCGAAGTAGACCAGCCGCACGCTGGCGCCGGCGTTCTCGCCGCCGTGCTTGCGGGTGTTGGTCAGCGCCTCCTGCACGATGCGGTACGCCGTGAGCTCGACGCCGCTGGGCAGCGGGCGCGGGGTGCCCTCCACCTTGAAGTCGACGGGCAGGCCGGAGGTGCGGCACTTCTCCACGAGCTCGTCGATCTGCTCGACGTCGGGCTGCGGGACGTACTCGCCGCTCTCCTGGTGCTCGCCGGTGCGCAGCACGCCCAGCAGGCGGCGCATCTCGGCGAGGGCCTGGCGGCCGGTGGAGGAGATCGTCTCCAGGGCCTTCTTTGCCTGGTCGGGCGCGGCGTCGAGGACGTAGGCGGCGCCGTCGGCCTGCACCACCATCACCGACACGTTGTGCGCGACCACGTCGTGCAGCTCACGGGCGATCCGGGCGCGCTCGGCGGCGACGGCGACCTTGGCCTGCGCCTCGCGCTCCTTCTCCAGCCGGGCCGCGCGCTCCTCCAGTTGCGCGAAGTAGGCGCGCCGCGTGCGCATGGAGTCGCCGAGCACCCAGGCGAGCGCGAAGGGCACCGTCTGGAACACGACTATCGCCACCTGGCCGAGGAAGCTCGTCTGGTGTTCGGGCCAGCGGATCTGCGCCAGGATCGCCGCGCCCAGGCTCACCGTGAGCGCCAGCCGCGACGCCCAGCGCGCGCCGATCATGGCGACCGTGTAGGTGATCACCAGCATCGCGAAGTTGGCGACGGTCGTCTCGACGTCCAGGACCAGCTGGGCCAGCCCGGTCGCGAGGGCCAGCAGCAGCATCGCCTCCGGGTAGCGGCGGCGCAGCGCGACGACGAGGCTCAGGACGGCGGACACGGCCAGTCCCCCGCCGAGCGACATGTGGTGCTCGGGCGCCCTCTCGACACTCATCACGCTCACGCCGGAGAGCCCGAAGAGGACGACGGCCCAGAAGGTGTCGACCCATGTCGGGTGCCTGCGGAGGAAGTCATAAAGGCGCTGCACGTAACCCAGAGTAGGGAAGCGCGGTGTGTGCGGGGGTCAACCGGAGGGCCGATCCGTGCCCCGCGCGCATACTCCGCAAGGTGGAGGACGTGATCACCTGTGCGCCTAATCTGTTGCGGTGACGGACGAGACAGCGGGTGTTCCCGGGGGCGGGACGGCGGCCGGCGAATGGCGCGGCTGGCGGGCGGCCACCGAGGCCGCCCTGTACGGACCGGGCGGCTTCTACCGGCGTCCCGAGGGCCCGGCCGGGCACTTCCGTACGTCCGTCCACGCCTCGCCGCTGTTCGCCGGGGCCGTGGCGCGGCTGCTGTGCCGCGTCGACGAGACACTGGGGCACCCCGCGACGCTGGACTTCGTCGACATGGGGGCGGGACGGGGCGAACTGGTCACCGGCGTGCTCGCCGCGCTGCCCGCCGAGGTGGCCGCCCGCGCGCGCGGGTACGCCGTCGAGATCGCCGACCGCCCCGACGGGCTCGACCCCCGGATCACCTGGCTGAGCGAACCCCCGCACGACGTCAGCGGGCTGCTCTTCGCCAACGAGTGGCTGGACAACGTGCCGGTGGAGGTCGCGGAGGTGGACGCCGCCGGCCGGCCGCGACTGGTGCTCGTACGGGATGACGGGGCCGAGCGGCTCGGCACGCCCGTGTCGGGGCCGGAGGCGGAGTGGCTCGCGCGCTGGTGGCCGCTGCCGGCCGAGGAAGGGCTGCGCGCGGAGATCGGGCTGCCCCGGGACACCGCGTGGGCGTCCGCCGTCGACCGCGTCGCGCGGGGGCTCGCGGTGGCCGTGGACTACGCGCACACGGCCGACACGCGCCCCCCGTTCGGGACGCTCAGCGGCTTCCGGGAGGGGCGCGAGACGGCGCCCGTGCCGGACGGGTCGTGCGACATCACGGCGCATGTCGCACTGGACGCGTGCGCGACGCTCCCCGGTGCACGCCTTGTCACGCAACGCGCCGCACTGCGCGCCGTGGGCCTCGCGGGCGCGCGCCCCCCACTCACGCTCGCCACCACCGACCCCACCGCGTACGTACGCGCCCTCGCGAGCGCCGGAGAAGCCGCCGAACTCACCGCGCCGGGCGGCCTGGGCGACTTCGGATGGCTGCTCCAGCCGGTCGGCATTCCGGACCCACTCGCCCCGGACACCGGGCCGGAGTGACCCCGCCGGGCGCCGGCGGCCCGACCTGTTTCGCCCTACTTGGCCCTACTTGGCCCTACTTGTCGATGTCTCCGACCACGAAGAACATCGACCCCAGGATCGCCACCATGTCCGCGACCAGCGTCCCCGGCAGCAGCTCGGTCAGGACCTGGATGTTGTTGTACGAGGCCGAGCGCAGCTTCAGCCGGTACGGGGTCTTCTCGCCCTTGCTGACCAGGTAGTAGCCGTTGATGCCGAGCGGGTTCTCGGTCCACGCGTACGTGTGGCCCTCCGGCGCCTTCAGGACCTTGGGGAGCCGCTGGTTGATCGGGCCGGGCGGCAGGTCGGCGAGCCGGTCGAGGCAGGCGTCGGCGAGGTCCAGGGCGTTGTGGGTCTGCTCCAGCAGGCACTCGAAGCGGGCCAGACAGTCGCCCTCGGTGCGGGTCACCACCTTCAGGGTGTCCTGGAGCTCCCCGTACGCCAGGTACGGCTCGTCGCGGCGCAGGTCGAAATCGACGCCCGAGGCACGCGCGATGGGCCCGCTCACGCCGTACGCGTGCACGGCCTCGGGCGTGAGCGCACCCACGTCGCGGGTCCGCCCCCGGAAGATCTCGTTGCCGAGGACGAGGTCGTCGAAGACGTCCACGCGCGAGCGCAGGTCGGCCACGGCGGCACGCGCGCGTGCGGTCCAGCCAGCCGGCAGGTCCTCCTTCAGGCCTCCGACGCGGTTGAACATGTAGTGCATGCGCCCGCCGGAGACCTCCTCCATGACGTGCTGGAGCTCCTCGCGCTCCCGGAAGGCGTAGAAGATCGGGGTGATGCCACCGAGCTCCAGCGGATAGGACCCGAGGAACATCAGGTGGTTCAGCACCCGGTTCAGCTCGGCGAGCAGCGTACGCGTCCACACCGCGCGCTCGGGGACCTCCATGCCGAGCATCCGCTCCACCGCGAGGACGACGCCCAGCTCGTTCGAGAAGGCCGACAGCCAGTCGTGACGGTTGGCGAGCATGATGATCTGCCGGTAGTCGCGCGCCTCGAAGAGCTTCTCCGCGCCCCGGTGCATGTACCCGATCACCGGCTCCGCGTGCACGATGCGCTCGCCGTCCAGCACGAGCCGCAGCCGCAGCACGCCGTGCGTGGAGGGGTGCTGGGGGCCGATGTTGAGCACCATGTCGGTGCTCTCCGCGGCGCCGCCGATCCCGACCGTGGTCTCCGTGGTGGGCGTCATGGACACAGTCTCCCCTACGTACGCTGGCTCCATGGAGACGGGGAGCTCGGCCGGTGCCGAGGCGACGGGGGCGGAGCCGGTGTGGACCGGGCTGCCGCCCGGCCTGCTGCGGATGCGGCGACTTCTGCTGGTGGTGTGGCTGGGTCTGGCGGCCCTCCTGCTGGGGCCGCTGCCCGGTCTGCTGGTCGGCCCCGCCTGGGCCGCCTCGGCGCTGGTGCCGCTGGCCCTGATGGCGTGGGGCTGGGTGCTGCTCGGCCGCAACTGGCGCTCCTGGCGGTACGCCGAGCGCGCCGACGACCTGCTGATCAGCCGAGGCGTGCTGTGGCGCGAGGAGACCGTCGTACCGTACGGGCGGATGCAGCTCGTGGAGGTCACCTCCGGTCCCGTCGAGCGGCACTTCGGCCTGGCCAGCGTGCAGCTGCACACCGCGGCCGCGGCCACCGACGCCACCATCCCCGGCCTCGACCCGGCCGAGGCGGAGCGGCTGCGCGACCGGCTCACCGAGCTCGGCGAGGCCCGATCGGCGGGACTGTGACGGCGCCGGGCGTCGAGGACGGCGTACGGCCCACCCGCCCCGTGGCCGAGCGGCGGCTGCACCCCGTGACGCCGTTCCGCCGGGCGTGGGCACCGGTCGCCGTGATCGCCGGATGGGCGGTGCACGACCCGGACCAGGCGCAGGCACAGCTGACGAAGCTGACCACGACCATGCTGCTGATCGGGCTGGCCGTCCTGGTCCCGGCGGCCGCCCTCTACGGGTTCCTGTCGTGGTGGTTCACGCACTTCGCGGTCACGGACACCGAACTGCGCATACGCACCGGCCTGGTCTTCCGCCGCGCCGCGCACATCCGGCTGGAGCGGATCCAGGCCGTCGACGTCAGCCGGCCGCTGCTCGCGCGCGTGGCCGGTGTCGCCAAGCTCAGGATCGACGTCGTCGGGGCCGACAAGAAGGACGAACTGGCCTTCCTGGGCGAGGACGAGGCCCGCGCGCTGCGCGCGGAACTGCTCGCGCGGGCGGCCGGTTTCGCGCCCGAGACGGCGCGCGAGGTCGGGGAGGCACCCGCGCGCGAGCTGCTCCGCGTGCCGCCGCGCGAACTCGCCGTCGCGCTGCTCCTGACGGGCGCCACCTGGGGCTCCCTGGCCGCCGCGCTCGTCGTACCGCCGGTGCTGTGGCTGGCCACCCACAGCGTGGTCACGGTCCTCGCCACCGGCCTGCCGCTGCTCGGCGCGGCGGGCGCGAGCAGTGTGGGGCGGTTCGTCGCCGAGTACGACTGGACCGTGGGCGACTCTCCGGACGGGCTGCGCATCGACCACGGGCTGCTCGACCGCACGCACGAGACCGTGCCGCCGGGGCGGGTGCAGACCGTGCGGATCGTGGAACCGCTGCTGTGGCGGGCGCGGGGCCGGGTGCGGGTGGAGCTGGACGTGGCCGGGTCCTCGAACTCCGTCCTGGTGCCGGTCGCCCCGCGCGCGATCGCCGAGGCGGTCGTCGCCCGCGTGCTCCCCGGCGTGACCGTGCCGCCGCCGTCGGCCCTGGCGCGCCCGCCGCGGCGGGCCGGACGCTGTGTGCCGCTGTGGTGGCGGGGGCACGGGATCACGGTCACGGACGCCGTGTTCGCCGCGCGGCACGGCCTGCTGCGCCGGAAGCTGGCACTCGTCCCGCACGCCAAGGTCCAGAGCGTACGGCTCACCCAGGGCCCCTGGGAGCGCCTGTGGCGGCTCGCGGACGTCCACGTGGATACGGGTGCCAACAAGAGCGTGACAGCGCGTCTGCGGGACGCTCAGGAGGCCGCGGAGCTGCTGCGGGGGCAGGCGGAGCGATCACGGACGGGCCGCAGGGACGCCCGGCCGGACCGCTGGATGGTCTGAACGGAGTGAGGGGGGGGCCCCCCCAAAGGCGGCCCCCCCCCACCCGTTAAACGGGGGGGGACGGCCCCGCCCGGGGCCGGCCCAGCCGGGGGGTGTGTTGACGAGAGGGGGGGGGGCGGAGG